>MGOW01000058.1:0-22316 GCA_001797255.1 Clostridiales bacterium GWE2_32_10 | reverse complement strand
GTTTATATTTTCCCTACATTCCACCTAAATACATAAACAAATCCTCATATGTCGTACCCTCGTCTGGTTTAAATGTTTTTGCATCTATTATTTTTAGTTCATTGGCTACTATTATGCTTTGTTTGTATTTGTCATCTACATTTTGTAGGTAGTTAAGTACGCTGTAGTCTTTTATATACATATTATTTGTGTTAATCCCTTTTATTTTTTCATATAATTTAATTACATTGTATATGGTTTGTTGCTTTGTTGGTGTTGAGTCTGGTAAATCAAAAGAATTTATTAATTCCTGTTCTTTTCTAGACCTTTCGAAATCATCTTTGGCGGTTACTCTTAATACTTGTAATATCATTTTCTTTACTACATCACTCGCAATAGGATTAGATGGGGTTTTTAGATCTTTTACATCCATAATGCTTGAAAGATTAAATTTATTATAAACATTAAGTATTACACCTGTATTACTTGATAATATTTGTGTATAATCTATATCATCAGCAGAACCAAAGATATAGCTAGTTGGTACAGTACTACTTATATACGCCTGAGATAAATATTTGATAACAGGAACCTCTTCCCATTTTGAAGATACTTTTTTATATCCTTTTACCCCATTTGTAGCATCAGTCACTTGCAGCATAAATGCTTTATATAAACCTGCAATGTTTGTTGTACCGGTATCGTTATCACTTATTATATTACCTATCTCATCTGCTATATCATCATTTAAATTTTTCATCGTGTCCTCTAAAAGAGTATAATATTTTTCATCGTCTAATACGTCTCCCATTTCATCCTCTATATCTTCTAATAAAGCTCCTTTATACTCTGTCACCAAATCATTATACTTTGTAACAAATTCTTCCTCTATAATATCATCTAGTATTCCTAAAGTCATCACATCAAACTTTAGCGAGACTTCATCTGTAAGTGCTTTATCTGTATTTACAGTAGTAGTTTTATTATTATATTTTAAGGTTAGTTTTAAGTAATAATCTGTTAAATCAGTATCATTCACCATATTAATTCCTTTTATTATGTTTGCAAGCTCTGTTGTATAAGCCTCATCAACTACATTCGGTGGTAGTATCACTTGAAGATTTCCCCTTATTTTTCGTAAATTTATTTTTTCTTTATTTATCTTTTCTACACAGCTCGCTGGAAAATAATAAATGAATTCACTAGCTGTAGTTTTATCGTCTAAATCATATATATTATTACTTCTCAAATCTAGTTTTGCATTAAGCATATTCTCTTTATACTTTATTTCTAAATTAGTTCCATTATTAAGACTCCAATAACTTTTCTTTAATATATCCCTAACTTTATCTAAATAATAATTGGTATAATCAGTATATTTACTCTCTATATCATAATCATTTTGATTAAATTGAGTTCTAAACTCTACCCTTCCACAATATGCAGATGTCAGATATCTTCCGTCATCCAAGATACCACCTGTCTTGTCATATATTCTTACCTTTACACTATACTTTTTGCCTGATTTTAGATTAGTAAGCTTGTATACATACTTTTTATAACCATATTCCGCATTGTCTAAAACATCAAGCTGAGTATCTCCACCCAAGTCTTTTGTTTCTATATATGCACTATCATCTTGTGATTTTAACGCTATACCAAACTCATACTCATTTGGTATTTTGCTTTCATCTGTTATAGGTGCATCAAACTCAATAACCGCTTCATAATAATTATCATATGTATAATCTTTGGTCTCTATAGCCAAATTAATAGGTGCTTTCATCGGATCTGTAGTTACTGCTATCTCATTCCATGAAGAATTAGATTTATCAGCACTCGCTCCAACTCTTACTGTCCTTACATAATAGTAATATATTTTATTTTCAGTAACCTTATTATCATAAAATAGTTTATCATTACTATTTGATACGTTTTGTATAGTATTGTCTATGTCTGCTACAAAAGCATCCGTACTTGTGTCATATATGTACAGATCGTCTTGCCTAATCTTCCATGCTTTAACCTCACTATAATCCACATTGCTTATTATATCCTCTAGCTTGGTCAATGAAGCTCTATGTTCATCTTTTACAGGATACCCCTCTAGCCTTACTATATCAAAGCCAATAGTTTCATCTGATGCCGAGGTGATTATCGGCTGAGTCCATTGTAGCTCTATATAATCTAGTGCTGTTTCTACCACCTCAAGATTTTCTGGTGCTGGAGGTGTTTTTTCGCTATCATCAGGTAATTGTATATCCTTTTGTATAGTAACTGGTTCAACAGCAGATACACCCGAAAATCTATATAATTTATTTGTTACCAAACCTTGATACATATTAAGCCTCGTCCTTAAAACCACATAATACACAACATTAGGTTCCAAATTTGAAATCTTTACTTGATTTTCTTCTATTCTAAATGCTAAAACATTATCGTCCCGTAAGTCGTCTATGTTATCTGCCGTCATGGCTACATCCGTTATCTGGTCTGATGCTGGTTTTGTAAATTCTCCGGCATAGTTCAAACCTATAATTCCTGCAATTTCTATATCTTTATTACCCTTTACGTCATCATCATTCATAACAGTTTTTAAACTACCTATAGACTCCGAAATAAGCACTTCATATTTCTTTTCATCCACGGTTATGTCTATAGGATCTAGCATATATTTTTTATACTCAGTTATATCAGTATCATCCCAAGCTAGTTTAAAGCTACTATCAGTTACTTCCTTTTGTTCAATATTAGTTGGTATATTTAGCATTTCATCTTTTATATCTAAGAAAAAACTTATAGGCACAGAATAATCACTTAAATTTAATTTATTTATATCATCTGTTGTATCTGCATCAAAAATTGCTCTCATAGTAATAAAATAATTACCTGGAACTTTTCCCTTTGCGCTATCAAAAAAGTCATTCTTATATAGCAGTGGATCTCCGTCTGCATATGAAACGGTGTATCCATCTGCATCCCACGTAGGTTCTATAAAACCAATCCAACCTGAGTCATCTTTTAATGTTATTTGTGTCTCAAAATTAGGCTTAGTCAAATCCACGTTAGTGTAATTTGTATCATCTAGACTAATTTGTATATCATCACCCTGCTTACGCATATATATTACCTTTACTAATTGATAAAATTGATTTTGTTCAGAATTTGTCGCGTCTGTATAATCATTTAACATGGTATTTATATATAATTCAAAGTAAATTTTGTTATTATCACCAAGCATATTAACTATTTTATCCGTATTTTTCCACACAATCTTAAAAGATACCTTCTCTGGCTCTGTCACCCCTTCAACTAATGCTGGTACAACAATCAAATCCTCTATCTGTCCTAAGCTTGGTACTGGAGGATTAAAATTATCATCGCTATTTGCATCATATAAAAGAAGCTGCGAACTAATACTTGGCGACTCCTCCGTCACTTTATAATCAATTCTAAAGGTATAATATTGCGTGCCAATCTCAGTCCTTGAAACATTTATAGGTATATAGATAGGATCACTGCTTGCATCTGTAGCGTGTGATACCCATTTCTTAAAAGACAACGAATTAGGGTCAGTGACCTCTGAATTCGCATAATACACTTCATATATACCTTGAGTTCTATATGGATTTATAACTATATATGTATCATCTATATTCTTTCTTTCGACCGTATAGTTTAAATATGTATATCCATAGGTAACATCTCCTGTTAACCTATATTCAGTATTATATTCATATGTAGCATTTCCTAGGTTTTCTAGTATAACATTTACTGTTTCATATACAGTACTGTAATTTAAATCTGTCCACCGAAGAAAAGACGAATCAAGAGTTGCCGGATCATCCTTAACAATATTTAAAATATACTGCTTGCTTACCGCATCATATTCTCCTGGCTTACCCACATCTGCTATATCAGCTAATGTCATGGTATACTGAACACTAGGCGGATTTGTTTCCTCACCTATTACAGGTTTTTGTTTTATATTGAGTGTCATACCTATCTTTGGTTGTTCAGCATCGCTTATAGGTACAAAAGTCCTTGTAGCAACATCCCAAGCCTTAGGTCTACCTATATTTACCTTAATCCCTGGATGCATACCTGTTTGCTTTGTTTCATCACTCGTCATTTCAATATTTACTTCATTAACTAGTCCTCCATCAGTTATCCAATGTGTTGGTACTGCTTCTAAGTCAATCGTTCTTAGTACGTCTAACTTTTTCCTTTCTGTCCCTTCTGCATTAACAAATATTTTGAAGGTATTTATATTACCTTTTTTAAGACCATTTGTAGCAAAGTATGCCTTACCTTTAGACGTATCCCAAAAGAACTTTATGGTTTGATTTTTTACTATAAATATCTTACCTGTTTTTGGGTCAGTTCTATTTATAGTATACGTAACATTAGGGTCTGGAAGTGTTTCTGGGATTGTATATACTTGGTTATTAAAATCCCATTCTTCAAAGTCACCGTCTATGTAGTTATCCTTTGTTATATCCGTATTAAAGCCGGCACCATCCCAGCCTAGCACTTTATAAGTAAAATCTAAATCCTGATTTCTTTTGTTTATGATAACTTGAGTCTCTTCTCCATCTTCTGTATTATAGGTTAATTTATATGTATTAACCTCAGAAATATCAAAGGTAAGCATTACCTCATCATCTGCTGCCCCAGTTGTTTCCTTTAGAAAATTATCTAGAGTATTCCCCCGAATCCAACTAAACCCCAAATCTGGAACAACTTCAGCAAAAGAAGTGAATACCCCTATTATACATATTATAATAGCCAGAACTATACAACTTTTTTTCATAACCCACACCTCCATTCAGGTAAACGCGACTTCATGTCGCAATTACACTACAATCTCATATATTCGCCTACCTTCTATCTCCAACCACTGTTGTGTATATTCCTTATCCTTCCTAAAGCTAAACACCACCATATATCCCTCATCTAATTTCTTTATCTCCATATAATCTGCAAGCTGTTTATATCCTTTTTCTTCTCTTGGTTTGTCATAATATTTTTTTAGTTCTATTATATATTCTTTTTTGTTGTATGTTATTACTATATCTATCCGCTTATTTGTCCTCGTTTCTGCTTCAACATAGTAGAAGCCTGTTCCGTTTATTATTGGTTTTATAAATGCTAGGAATATTAGTCTACCTTCTTTTTCTTTAAATTTTTCTGTTTCTTTCCTATATTCTTCTTCCATTAATTCTTGAAATTTTTCTAGTATGTTCACAATTTTCAGATTGCCGTCTTCGGCTATAAACTGACTTCGACTTTCGTAGTTTATTATTTTTTTCTTACCTTCTCTTTCTTTTTTTACTGACATGTAATTGTATATTAATATCTCAAATATTTTATTGTGTATTGCAAGCTTTCCATTTTTACCTTTTTTTAGTATTCCATACATTAATCCTTTTTCATCAGCATATACATCATAGGTTAGCTCCTGTCCTTCTATTGCTATGCTGTATACTGTATTGTATAGTTCTTGGTTGTGCTCTATATTTTTTATAAGATCGTCAAATAGCGTTCCTTTTTCGCTTAGTATTATTTTTACTGCTTCCTGCACTCCATTTTTACTAAAGTCTTTTTCTATTCTTTCGTCTATTACTTTGCATATTTTGCTTACTAAAAATGGATATCCACTTGTATAGTCGTATATTTCTTGGCTTATCTCACCTATGTCCATTCCTGTTTTATAATCTACCTCATACTCTACTAGCATTGTTGCTATTTCTTCTTTATTAAAGCTCATGTCTACTAAAAAGTCTTCTGCTACATTCCATGGTGAGTTGTACTCCCCTTTTTGAAGCCTTTCTGCTTCGCTATTTGTTAGCACCCTTCTTTCTGTCATATGTACTTTTAGATTTTTTATGTCACTTACTCCTGCTAAAACTACTGATTTAAATGTTTTATCTTTATTTTTACTTGCCTGTATATACTTTGCTCTAAGTTCTCCTAAAAAGTCCATAAATACTATGAAGTTGCTCGCTTTATCTACTTCGTCTATTATTAATATTATCTCTTGTTCGCACTCTTCGCATAATCTTGTTATTTCTTTCGATACATCATTTATGTTTTTCATATTACTATTACCATATTGTAGTAATTTATTATATATTTCTTTATCTGTAAATCTGAAGCTTTCCGCAAATAATTCAAATATACCACTCGCAAAGCTTTCTTCATCTTTAAATAGATAACTTTTCCCCTCAAAACTTATACTTACCACCATATACTTATTGTATAGTTTCTCTTCAAGTTTCGATATTGTTGTCGTTTTTCCATACTGTCTTGCTCTGTTTATTGTAAAATATTTTCCCTTATCTATTAGTATACTTATTATTTCATCTATTTTTTTACTTGTTTCTACCATATAATGTTTTTCTGGTATACAGTTTGTTGTTATATTAAATTCTTTCATTAAACTTCTCCCCTTTCGTTTTTTATTCTATATACTAGTATACATTATTACAACAAAAAATTCAAGTATTATTTTTATACTAAATACTGATAAATATTTTTTTAAATTCGTGGGATAATAAAGTTAATTAATATTTTTATTTTTGATTATTATTTAATGGAGTGTGATTTTTATGAGATTAAGCTTTTCTAAAACGAAAAAATATGATAGATTTAGCCCTAATTCAAGACATATAAATTCAGATTCTGTACAACAATCTGCTAAGGAAATCGCTAAGAGTCACAATCTTTCAGAACCATATATGTATGAGAGTGCCATAGAGGAAGATTTCACAGATTTTGATTCGATTAAAAAAACCAACAAGTAATGTTGGTTTTTTAGGTTCTATCGTTTCAAATTCGTAAGCTCCTGTAGCATCTCATCCGAAGTTGTTATTATCTTTGAGTTCGCTTGGAATCCTCTTTGTGTCGTTATCATTTCCGTAAATTCTTTTGATAAATCTACATTCGACATTTCAAGCACCCCTGAATTTAGTCCACCTACATTTGATGGGTTAACTCCAATTCCATCAAATGGTCCAGAGTTTGCTGAGGTTTCAAATAGATTATCACCTGATTTAATTAGCCCTGTTGGGTTTTTGAAAGTAGCAAGCACTATTTGACCTAGTACCTTTGTATCTCCGTTGCTGTACTTAGCCATTACTATACCGTCTCCCCCAACATTAAAGCTAGAGAAGCTTCCTGCTTCATTACCATCACTATCAAACATAACTGAAGTAACACTGCTATACTGGGTCATACCACTAAAGTCTAGAGTCAAAACTCCTGTATCTCCTACATCTGAATTTATACCATCAAAAGGTGTCACTGCACTAAAATCTACATTAAAGCTTTCTGTACCTGTTATATTACCATCTGTATCAAATTCAAGCGTAATAGGTGTCGATAAAACTGCTCCTGCTACATCTACTCCACCAAACTGTACATCATTCCCATCAGAATCCTTTATATAATCAAACGTAGGTATTTCCCACTCTCCAGTTGTTGTATTAAACTTTGCAGTTACTTGACCGGTATATTTATTTCCTATACTATCAAAAAAGTTCATAGTCATAGGTATTCCTGTTCCAGTAGAGTCACCATCAGCCAAATTTATATTACCACTAAATTCTATTTTGGTCGTTTTATTAGGTGCTATAGAATATGTATTAGGTCCCATAATCTCTAATGGTTGTACCGTTCCTTTAATAATCTCCCCAGTGCTTTTATCAACCTGCCACCCACATACCTTATATCCACTAGCATTTACAAGATTACCAGCTTCATCTAATCTAAATGATCCTGCCCTAGTAAACTTTTGTCCAGCACCATCAGTTACTACAAAGAATCCATCATTACTTATTTGTAAATCTAGTGGATTATCAGTTCTTTGTGATGCACCATTCGTCATTTGAACATCTATAGATGAAACACTAACTCCTAAACCTATTTGCATAGGGTTACTTCCTCCAAGCCCAGTAGCAGATGCACCTGTGCCTCCACTTAATGTTTGATTAAAAACATCACAGAAGCTAACACTGCTTGATTTGAATCCGGTAGTATTTACATTCGCTATATTATTACCTATTACATCCATTTTTGTTTGGTGAACTCTTAGACCTGAAACCGCAGAGTATAATGATCTCATCATAATTAACACACGCCCCTTTTAATCAGTTAACATTGTACAAATCTAGTGTACTATGTTACTTTATATTTAGTTTTATTCTATAGTTTCTGTAGCTATTGAACCTTCGCTAGCCTTTAGTTTTATAACCTCTTCTTTTAATGCTGTTATGCTTGTATTAATCGTTTCCATTTCTTGCAATATTTGTGCCTGTGATATATCAGTAATTGTAGTTATGTCATCTACCGATACATCTTTCCCATCTACATGTAAATAAGTTTTTCCTTCTTCAGTAGTTATTCCATCTACAGTTCCAGTGACAGTCTCTGTATCGCCTGTTGCTTCATCCGATACTTCTGCTTGTACAACCTTATTCATTAATGAATACGCTAGCATCTTAGATGAATTTGAATTTAGATTTTGCATTTGCTCTAGAGATGAGAATTGAGCCATTTGAGCAATAAACTGTTTGTCATCCGTAGGATTTAGCGGATCTTGGTATTGCAACTGCGTTACTAATAAATTTAAAAATGCATCTTTATCCAAATCTGAATTTGTATTTGTTTTAGCACTATCTCCACTATACAAATATTTTGAATCTATACTAGATGTAATATCTGACATAACGTCATCTCCTATGCTATATAATTAAATTGATTTTCCGAAACAAGATATGAATTTTTTATTTCCCTTAAACCTGTTTCATCTAAACTATTAATATTCATTAGCTTATCAATTATATTTTTCTTATATGTTTTACTTTTTACTAATTCTTGTTTGAATAAACTTTGTTGCTCATTTGAGTTATCTTGTCTAACCGACACTTCGACTGAATCTAAGCTTAACCCTCGTTCCTTTAAATTTTGCTTTAAGTCTTCTAAATTAGATTCTATTGTTTCTTTTATCTTCTGTGTTTCAGCAACAAACTTTGCTTTTAACATACCTTCTTCTGTTACGACACTCATTGTAAGCTTTCCTAGACTTTCTGGCTTTAGCTTTATTACTATTTCTGATTTTTCTGATGATAATGTAACCTTTGCCTTCTCAAGTATCTGTTTCATAAGATTTTGTGGCTCCAAACTTTTACTTTGTTTGGTAACAATATTTATATCGTCAATTTTTTCATTTTTCATTATACTTTTGTCATTTGTTTCTATAATATTATTATTTTTATCTGTAAATTCTATCTTTATAGATTTATTACTGTCCTTTTCTGCTTTATCTAAAGCATCCTTTCCTTTCTCTTTATTATTACTATTATCACTTGTTTGTTGTTCACTTTTACTTGTATTTTGTTCAAAATTTAATGTTTTGGTATCTTGATTATTTTCTTCTACTGTATCAATATTTTTTGTGTCAGTATTTCTTGTTTCATTATTCTTAGCACTTACCTTTTTATTATTATCTTTTTCGCCACTTAGAAGATCTTGGTTTACAACCTGTAAACCAGCTTCTGGTGTATCCTCTACTCCTAATATTTCTTTAATAGACTTTAGTACATCTGAAATATTTGAATTTTTTAATATATCATTATCAGTTTGCAGATTAAACACTCCTTTAACTATACTTTTTATCTGGTCTAAGTTCTTTATATCATCAATCTTTATATTTAAGCTCTGTAGTATGTTCGTTAGCTCCTCTTCAGTTATTCCAAGCTTCTCTACTATTTCTTTTAATTTTTCTTCATCATCTGAAATTTCAGTATTATCAGTTTCTTCTACTTTTTTTGTTTTTTCTGTTTTTTCTACTTTTTCTACTTTTTCTACTTTCTCTAATCCCGGCGATTCCTTTTTATCTATTTTATTTTCTGTATCTTCATTATTTACATCTTTTTCTTTTTTATTATCAACCTTTGTTTTCTTATCAATACTTTTATTCGGCTCCAAATCAGCTTTACTTGTTTTAAAAATTTCTTCAAAGCCCCCCTGTTTATTTTTGTTTTCAAAACTCGTTTGTATCTTTAAATTTAGAAAGTTAGTATCCGTTTTTAGTGCTATTGCTTCCATTATTTCAGCCCCCCTGTTAACTTCTTTGTTATTTTTGTTGTGTTTTTAGAATCCATAGTTTCTAAAATTTTCACACTTTTATCTTCATCCATATTTTGAAGTATTTTTATTACTTGATCAAAATCAGTTTTTATCATATCATCTAACATTTTTGCTACAAGCGATACATCCATAGACTCAAGCATCGCTAAATATTTCTTAGTCTGTGCATCAGAAACTTGAGTTTTTGTTATTTCAGTATAAATCTCCTTTGCAAGCTGTGGGTTAACCTTTTCATAATAAGCTGCAAACGCTTTTTTATCTTGATTTGCCACTATAGTACTAAAGGTTTCGTTTTCCTTTTTTAAACTCGAATACATTTTTTCAAATTCTTTTATCTTAGTAATCTCTTTATCCTTTTCGGTGTTCTGGTCTGTTAAAGTTTTGATTTTTTCATTCAACAATAACTTTTCTTTTTCTAAATCAAAAACAGTTTCTTTTAACTTTGGCTTTGTATAATTATAATACTTTTCCTCTAATGTTTGACTTTCCGCTTTTTTTTCAGTTGGCAGAAAACTATTTAAAACAGGTATATTTTTAAAAAACTTTCCATTCACATCCCCTGGGTTATATGCTATAATTAGTGCAAGCCCTCCCCCAGCAAATATAAGCAACCCAACTAAAATCATTATAATATTACCTTTTTTCTTCTTTTTTTCAGCCATAATCTATCACCCCAAGATTCTTTTATTTGTACTTTCTTAAAGCTACTTCGTCTAGATTCTTTTGTTCTTTTTGATTTTCAGTTTTTGTATATTCTTCTAAATCTTTTTCTCGTAATTTCTCGTACATTTTTCTTTCTGTAACTATTTTAAGTAATTCTTCTCTTTTTTTATCGACTTCTTTCTCACAAATATTAATGTTTTTTTGCAACTGAATCAAAACTTTTTTTAGAAAAGCCACATAGTCATTACTACTTTTAATCATACTAGCCGATATTTTAATATTTATCTCTTTTTTCATATCATTAAAAATATCTTTTTTAGCATCTTCTACATCTGACTTTTGCTTTTTATATCTATTTAGCTTTTCTATAGCTTGTCCAAGCTCATTTTTCTTTTGCTTTTCAAGCTTTTCTTTTATATTTAGTAAATTTTGCAGTTTAAAATTAAACTTAGCCATAGACAGCCCCCCTCGTTAACCCTTACTATAGATATTATCGTCTTAAAAACAATAAAAGTCAAACTTTTTCAACTAAATGTTTGACTTTTCACTATATTTTCATTAAATTTTAATCTTTATCATCATATACAAATGACTTAACTATTCTATCATATCCTGCTTTTGTATTTTCGAAAATTTCTTTTGCTACATGCAAATATTCTTTTGGATTAGTGAGTGATGGGCTGTAATGTGTTAACCATAACTCTTTTACAGAAGCCTCTTTTGCCATATTTGCAGCTTCATAAAACATCATATGTTTTCTTTCTTTTGCCTTATCTTCTTTGTCTTTTTCTGCGTACATTCCTTCACATATAAATAAGTCAGCATTTTTTGCAAATAAAGTTATATCATTTGTTGGTCTACTATCAGTACAATATGTAATCTTAAATCCTTTTCTTCTTTCTCCCATAACCATACTAGGCAAATAAACTTTATCGTCATAGACTACTTCTTGCCCATGCTGAAGTAACCCCCAAAAGTTTCTTGGTAGCTTAAGTTCTAATGCTTTATCCAAATCAAATTTACCTGTTCTTTCTGTTTCAATACTATAAGCCAAACATGATACTCCATGTTTGGCACCACATGTCTTAAGTGTATACCCATCTAATATCAACTCGTGTACATTCTCATTATCTATTTCTTTATAGTATATTTCATATGGCAGCTCATTTGCTATAGTCCGTAGGGCATTTACTACTTTCTCTAGCCCTACTGGACCTACAAGTGTAAGAGGCTCAGTTCTTTCCGCATTTCCAAGCGTAAGCAGCATCCCCGGAAGCCCGCTAATATGATCTGCATGATAATGAGTAAAACATATAGTATTTATATTTTTAAATCCCCATCCTAACATCTTTAAGGTAATCTGCGTACCTTCCCCACAGTCAACTAGTATCATCTTTCCATTAAATCTAATCAGCATAGATGACAACCACCTATTAGGTAAGGGCATCATCCCCCCCGTGCCAAGCAAACATACATCCAACATATTTTTCTCACTCCTTGTATATCACTTCTCAATACCTACTTCTCTTGTTGTTTCATTCCAATTTACTTTATAACCTAATTTTTCAAGCTCTCGTACTTTTATATAAGTATGGTCATCAATTATTATACCATCTACATATATTAAATTATTATTTTCTCTAGTTATATATGCTTTTTTCATATCGTTATCCCAACCTACTTTTTCACCTAGATTTTCTGCTAATTGTCGCATTGGAAGATATGAATAATCATCTACTACTTTTATATCTAGTGTTTCACCGTCATTAGGTAATGGCATTCCTGCTACTATTTGATCAAATTCACCATTATCAATTTTTACATTCATTTTTTGTTTCACATGATTTTTAACATCTTTTATATCAACTACACCCTCCGTAGGTGCTGTAACCTCTAAGTTAGACATAGCTTTAGTCGTTGATGTCACTGTAATTCCTATATTATAGTCACCTGTTAATAATTCTTGATATACAGGCTCTTCTACCTCTTCATTTACATTTTCTTCATTATTTCCTAACATATTAAAATCTCTCATAGTTTTTCTTCCTTCATATCCTGCTTCTAACATAGCATTTGTTTGTTTTATTTGCATATTAATTATTGGTACCAAATTCATTTGGATATTAAGATTATCTGAATATGTTGCGTTTTGCTTGTTTAATAGATATACCATCTTTATACTCTCAAGAATAGGTTTATACTCTTCATTTTTTATTATCTCTTTAGATTGTTCTATCTGTGCAATTGTCATTGCTTTGTTTTCGTTTACATATTGCTTAGATTCAGTAAATCCTTGAGCAATCTCTTCTTTCGATGACCCAAAATTTAATTGGTTAAGTTCTTCATCTGTAAGTGAATTTATAAATTTTACAACTGCATCTGCAAAACCATCATAATTATTTATTACATAAATAATTCCGTCAAACAATGTATTTATCATTTCTTCACCATTCATACTCATACTATAACTATTTGTACCTAACTTTTCTACTTTGCCAGTTGAAAAATCCTTAAATACAGTTTTAACTAATTCATCAGCAAAATCTATATACTTTTCTTGTAGTGCTTGACTTTTACTAATTTCATTTTTTAAACTAAACTCAGTAAATCCTTCAGCAGCTATACTATTTAAGTCTATCATAATATATTTCATACTTTCCCCTGAATTATTCAATAATTCATCAGAGTTATAGAACCCTTTATTAGTTAAATATCCTATCATTTGTTCAACATTTATATAAATCTTCTCATCTTTTACAATAACTGTCGTAAATGCTTCTTTTTGACCTGTTGCTTTAGAAATAAGATTTACTTCTATAGTGCTTTGAACTTCATTTTTATCATATTTCACAACAAATTGTATACTGTTCTCTTTTAAAAACATTCTTACTTTGCCTAATACTTCTTTTTGCTCAGTCGTTAATTCGTTACCTAATTTTTCACTTTCTTTATCAATTAATTCAAATAGCTTTTCTACATCAATATCAATATTAACATTACTTTCATAAATAGCAATATCATTCGTTTCCTTAGCCAAATTCCAAAGCCCCATTTCATCACTCGTACAACCCGTAAATAAAGTTACTACCATACTTAATACTAGCATTAAAGCCATCATTCTTCTTTTCATTTTCTTATCCTCCTATTATTTTCAGTGCAGAACGCACATTTATTTTTGTATCTCAACTTCCCTAGTTGCTTCATTCCAATTTACTTTATACCCTAGTTTCTCAAGTTCCCTAACTTTTATATATGTATGGTCATTTATTATTACCCCATCTAGATATATATTTTGTCCATTCACTACTACATAAGCTTTCTTTTGAATAACATCCCAATTTATTTCGTCACCTAATATTTCTACTACTTTTCTTGCTGGTAGGTATGAATAATCATCTATTACTTTTATATCTAGAGTATCGTCATATGAAATCGCTTCTGGAGTTACTTTAGAGTTACCTAATTCATCCTTTACTATTTTATATTCCTCTGTTCCAAAAGGATTTACAGGAAGTTCTTTCAAGTATCCTTCATCTATTAATGTTTGTATAGAATCAATTTTATCATTATTTTCCCATTCATATCTTTGAATTGCATTTGTTAATGCTCTTACATTAGCGTTATGTGCATATTTTTTTGCTTCATAATCATTATCATACATTTTCGCTAGATAATTTTCATAGCTTCCATCATCTATATTTACTTTTAATTGATGTATCGCATACTTCCCCATATCCTTTACATCAACTACCCCTTCAGTTGGCTCAACTATATTAGCCGATGACAGTGAATTTATATTAGAAGATAATTTTAAACTTATATTATACGATTTATCATCTTCAATTTCTATTTTATACAATGCAGTGTTATCAGGTGTTATTACAGTTTTCGCTTCCGTACCTACTAATTCTACTTTATAGTTTCCATTTCCATACGGGCTTATTGGTAACCAAGTTAAATAACCTTCATCCACCAAAAATTGTGTTATATTCAATCTCTCATCTGCTCCTATTTCGGGTGTACCATTATTCCACAGATATCTTTGTACGGCATTAGTAATCTCTCTTAGATTTGCTTTATCAGCTATCATTTTCGATTCATTGGATCTATCTATAAAAGTCGTTGGTACATCAAAACTTAATTCAACATTTCCTGCATATGATGTACTACTTACCTTCTCTAATGTCTCAGTAATCTTAAAACTGTTAATCATCTGTTTATAGTCTCCTAATTTCAACTGTGCTTTCATATCGTCTAATTGATTTAAAGTTTCTTGTTTATGTTCTTTTATATAGTTTAGAGTATCTTCTTGCCTTTCTTTAATATCTTTATATGTTGTATATGAACCAAAGAGATTTTCTAAATCTTTAGCTGTTATATTATCAAAAAAAGTATTTAATGCTTCATTATATTTATCTACATTAGTTATAACATGCTTTAAAAAACTAATTCCTGTATTTACAACATCTTCACCTGTAAATGCAACCTGATATTTATCATTTCCTAATTTTGTTACCTTCCCAGTTGTAAAATCTGCCATAGCTTCTTTAATCATCTCATCAATAAGCTTATAGTATATCTTATACTTTTGAGCTGAGTCTTGAATATTTGTTTCTAAATACATGTCCGTTATTGATGGGACTTCCTCTTCATTTAGGTCAATACAAACATATTTAATATTTTTTGCGTTATCATTAAATATTTCATCTAGATTTACTATATTATATTTTTCTAAAAATCCAATTAACTCTTCTACATTATAATACAATTTTTCGTTCTTATATATTACAGTAGTAATAGGCTCTTTTTCTTTAGTTGTCTTATCCATTATAAAAGCTTGTATGTAACATTCAAAATTATTTTCATCATATTTTATGTAAAATTGAATTTGCTTTTCTTTTAATAACGTTCTTACTTTTTGTAGTACTGCTATTTGTTCTACATTATCTTTTCCTACTTGCTCCTCTATATAAGCTAATAATTCGTCAGTATTTATTTCTAGTGTAGCATTACATTCCATAATGTCAATAGTACTAGCCTCTTTTGCTAAATTATAATACCCTACCTCTTCATTCGTACAACCTGTAAATAAAGTCACTACCATACTTAATACTAACATTAAACCCATAATTCTTTTTTTCATTTTCTTATCCTCCTATTATTTTTCGTGCCCACTCTGTTCAGAGAAAGGTTTTGTATTTTTACTCCACTGTCACAGACTTTGCCAAGTTCCTTGGTTTGTCTACATCGTGACCTAGAAGTACTGACATATAATATGCAATCAATTGTTGTGGTATATTAGCAAGTATTGATGTGAATATCCACTCTGTTTTTGGGAGATAAATCACGTCATCTGCAACATCCATTATTTCCTCCTTTCCTAGAATAGTGATCGCAAGTATTTTTGCTCCTCTTGCCTTTACTTCTTTTAAGTTATTCATTGTTTTTTCGAATAAATTTTCGTCAGTAGCTATACCAACTACTAGAGTATTATCATGTATAAGTGCAATAGGACCGTGTTTTAGCTCCCCTGCCTCATAAGCCTCGCTATGAATATATGTAATCTCCTTTAGCTTTAACGAGCCTTCCTTGGCAACTGCATAATCAAGTCCTCTTCCTATGTAAAATACATTGGAACATTCTTTGTATTTATTTGATATTTCTTTAATTTTATTCTCATCTTTTAGTATCTGCTTTATATTATCACTTATGTTGAGTAATGAGTTCCTAAACATAGTAAATTCTTCATCCGAAATATATCCTTTTTGCATAGCGATATAACAAGATACCAGATACATCGCTATAAGTTGTGCAGAATAAGCCTTAGTTGATGCCACAGCTATTTCCGGTCCTGCAAGTGTATAAAATATATCATCACATTCCCTTGCAATAGTGCTACCTACTACATTCACTATACCTATAGTCCTTGCACCATGTTCCTTAGCAAGTCTAAGTGCCGCTAATGTATCTGCTGTTTCTCCCGATTGAGATATTACAATAACTAGGGTATCACTATCTATAATAGGATCTCTATATCTAAACTCCGATGCTACCTCGGCAACTACAGGAATACGCGCTAGCCTTTCTATCAAATACTTACCTACAACAACTACATTATACGCAGTACCACAAGCAACCATATATATTTTATTAATTTTATCTAAAACTTCTTTATCTAAATTAATTTCATCTAGATTTATTTTATTGCTATCAGGCTTTAATCTTTGATATAGAGTATCTTTTACAACCTTTGGTTGTTCCTCTATTTCTTTTAACATAAAATGCTCGTATCCAGCTTTTTCAGCTGATACCAAATCCCACGTAACTTTAAATATTTCCTTATCAACTTTATTTTTATTAATATCAATTATCTCAATATTTTGCTCAGTAATAATAGCTATCTCATTATCACTTAGGAGATACAAATCTTTTGTATGTTCTAAAACAGCTGGTATATCAGATGCTATAAAATTTCCCTCTTTTCCAATTCCGATTATAAGAGGACTGTCTTTTCTTACACTAATAAGCTTATCTGGTTCATCTTTACATAAAACACCTAATGCATACGAACCTTTTAATTCTTTTATAGTACCTATAAGCGCATCAACAATATTACCTTTATAGTGCAAGTCTAATAAATGAGCCACCACCTCAGTATCTGTCTCAGAAATAAATTCATACCCCTGTTCTTTTAATTTTTCTTTTAGTTCCATATAATTTTCTATTATACCATTATGCACTACTGCAATAGTAGAACTCTTGTTTGAATGCGGATGCGAATTCTCATCTGATGGCTTACCATGAGTCGCCCATCTAGTATGAGCTATCCCCAAACAACCTTCAATCCGCTTTTCTGAAATCCTTTGTTCTAAGTTTTTTATCCTCCCATTTGTTTTTATTATTTTTATACCACTCAAATTATGTATTGCAATACCTGAAGAATCATATCCCCTGTACTCCAGTTTTTTCAAACCTTCTATTAATATACTATCAGCTTGCTTTTTTCCTACATATCCTACAATACCACACATATAATTATCACCTCACCATTTTAGTTAGAAAAACAAAATACTGTATTACCCTCTCATATTGTTAGAGATGAGAGGGGGAAATTTTTTATACTATCTTACATTAATATTTATCGTAAGAAAATCTATTTCTTGTTTGTTTATAACTCTTTCTGGTAAAACAACCTCATGTTTTATGGCTTTACTTTCAGTTATAGTACTCAAGTCTATAGGTATAGTAACTACATCGTCAAGCCTATTAATAACATCTTCGTCTCCTGATATTGTAATTTGTGACGGTGTTATAGAAATATCCGTTAACTGAAGAGGAGCTTTTAAGCTATTAATTGTTTCTACTTTAAAATTAATTGTTTTAATCTTATTTACTGGTATTTGAACATTTGTTACATTAGCATTTGCACGCAACCCTGTAATTTCATTTCCATTTACATTATAAAATTTTATAGGTACATTTGACTTGAAATCCTTAGTTAAATTTCCAATATCTATTTTCACCTTTACTTTATCAATCTGATTTACATTAGTAGCTGAACCATCTACTATAATCTCAGATGGGATAATCTTTATCTTATCCGTTAATATTTCATAACCATCTTTCACATTATTTTTAAAATCTATTTCTATATTTTTCTTAATCTCTTTATTTTCTTCAAGTGTAACTTGGACATATTTAGGATTTTCCTCTACTCTAACATACTCTTTTAAATAAGTTGGTATCTCTATCGTAATAGGCATATTATTAGGATTATTTCCTCCAACCTTTGTATAATATTTCATATCCACCCAAATTTTTACAGTTGATATATCTTTATTTAATTTCTCTAATGCCAATCTGTTTCCTCGAAATCTCAAGTTAACACTTGTAACATCTTTATTAGTTATAATCAAGTTGTTTTCATCTATAATATCCGTATTTAGAAATTTTATGGGCATATTATTTAAAGTCATTGTCTCTATCGGGTTTTGTATATTTATTACTATAAACCATAGGACAGTAGCAAAAAAAACAGAAAAGATTTTCAGCCCTAAATTATTAGTCAACCTTTTTTTCATTCTTTTTCTTCCCCCTCCATAATCCAAATTTTCTAAACGGATTAAATGATACCTTCTTAAGCTCATTTATTAACTGGTTCCTTAAGTTTTCTCTTTTTATATCATAAGTCATCTCATTATCTTTTACCAAAGAAATAGCGCCTGTTTCCTCAGATATTATAATAACTACACAATCAGATACCTCAGTAATCCCTATCGCCGCCCTGTGTCTTGTTCCTAGTTTTTTGCTTATATTATCATCTGTTGATAGTGGAAGGTAACACGTTGCAGATGAAATTCTGTTATTCTTTATAATTACAGCTCCATCATGCAAAGGTGTATTCTTTTCAAATATATTTATTAGTAGTTCACTTTTTACTTTTGAATCTATTGGTATACCAGTTTCTTCATACTCACCTAGCTTAACCTTCTCTTCTAATACAATCAATGCGCCTGTCTTTTTTTGTGACATTTGTTTTGCTGCATCAACTATCTCATCGACAACTTCAATAGTTAAAGCGTTATGCTGAGACTCTTCATTTTCTACTGAAAACATATTTACAACAGAATAGCTAGTACCTAGTTTCTCAAGTGCTCTCCTTAACTCTGGCTGAAAAACAACTATAATGGCCATAATACCCACTGATATGGTATTTGTAAATATCCACCATACAGTATTGAGTTGTAGAAAATATGACACTATAGCCATCGAAAATATAATCAATATTCCCTTAAATAATGTCCACGCCCTAGTTGTCTTTATCCAAATCATAACTTTATATATCAAAAACGATACAACCGTAATATCTATTACATCTATCGGGGTTATCCTCGGCATTTCTATAATTATTCCTCTTATCTGTAGCAATAGTTCATTAAAATTTTCCATATCACACCTCCGTCTTATTCTAATTTCTTTTTGGCTCATACTCCTTCATTACTTGCTTTATTCCTTTATATATACCATTTGCTACATCAGTTATATATACGTCATCTTGTAATTTCACAAGTTCTGCTGGGTTTGTCATGTACCCTACCTCAACAAGTGCTGCTGGCATTGTTGTAGTTTTTAGTACATATAAATCTGGTCTTTGCAATATTCCCCTGTTTTTTGAACCTATTTCCTTTGATACCGTATTTTGAATTATTTCAGCCAAAGTTTTTCCGTCTAGCCCAGAAGCATTTTTAGTACTTGATGGGAAATATAGTGTTTCAGTCCCTACTGCACCTTCACTAAACGCTGCATTATTATGAACACATACAAAAATATCTGCCTGGACATCTTCAGCTAGCTTCACTCTATCTTGAAGAGTTGGATAAACATCCTTATCTCTTGTTATATAAACTCTTATACTGCCATCCTCATCAAGTAATTTTTTTAGTTTAGTTGTAATATTCAAGTTTATACTCTTCTCCTGTACACCTGATACTTGTGCTCCAGGATCAGTCCCACCATGTCCTGCATCTAATAATACTATTTTATTATATTTTTGTCTAGGTTTCAATAATTCTATATAAATATTCTTTTCATCTTCACTAATATTACATGTCAAAATTGTATTAGAATATATATTTATCATAGTATTTCCGGCATTTTTTGAAACCTTCACATCTTCTACTCTAGCATCATTTATTTTTATTTCACCATTTCCAAACTCACTTGTAAAATCTCCTGAAAATACTATTTGTAAATTTTTTTGTAAGTAATTATCGTTAATTTTTATTTTAGATATATCTATACTCTTATCTTGTGGTTTATTTAGAACTATTTTAGTAATTTCATCCTTTTCATTATCATAAGTTATATTTTTATATTCTGGTGCTGTTATCGTAATTTTGGCAAAATCATCGTTAGATATAATATCATACTCTGGTTGACCTACTGTCTCTACAACAAATCTAGTTACATCATCTGAAAATTGACTAGTTCTAACTGCCTTTATATACCTACTTTTTATATTTGCTTGCATATATTTAAGCTTTGAGCTACTATAAGGTACATCAAAAACTATCCTGTCTGGATTTGTTAATCTAAATGCACTTACAGTTGTTTTAAGATTTCCATAGATAAGTAATGTTTCTTTTTCATTTTTTTCTGATATATCCATTTTATATATTTCATTTTTAAGAAATTCAATTACTATACTTTTTCTATCACTACTCAAAGCAATATCATAATTAAAAGCTTTCTTTAAGCTTAATACTATTTTCGATTTATTTGGATCTTTACTTACTTGCGTGGAAGTTACACCGCTTACAAAAGCGTTTTCTTTTATAGTATATTTATTAGAGTCAAATTCCATGATTGATTTTTCTATGTTCAAGGTTAATTTATTATCGGCATAACTATATGTCACATCACTTATTTTGTCACTTGCTGATATAATTACACTTTGATTACTATCATCAATTTCTAAATCCTCTATATTTACATCCTCATATTCTCTAGACTTAATCTTTGAAATTTTATACGCTTTTACTTCCTCAGAACTTTCCCATTTTAAAGAAGCTTTCGTTATATCATAAGTATCCGCCGCTGGCACCTTTATAACAGGTTCCGTAGCATTATTACCACCTTCAGTTATAGCCACAACACGAGTCGCTTCATCCCAATCTACTTTAAATCCTAATCCCCTTGCTACGAATGCTGCAGGTATCATAGTTTTTCCGTTTATTAATTTAGCTGGGACGTCAAGCTCTTCTGCCACCTGATTTATGTATGCAGTTTTATTATTTATCGTGAGTATTATAACTTTGTCTTTATAAGTAACATAGACCTGTCTAGATTTTTCATTCCAATCAACCTTCGCCTCTAGCTTTTCGAATACATCTCTTGCAGGTACTAATGTTCGACCCTCAAGTATTATTGGTGGCATTTCTGTCTCAATAGATTTACCATCTATTTGAAGTTTTATCGACTTTGCTCTATACTCATACTTCTTACCATCATACTCCAATGTCATCGCAAAAGTATTTATATTATTAAACCATATCATCATAAGTAATATCAATACAACCTTTGTTGTTACCATAAAAAATCCCTGCATCCATTATCAACCCCTGTTTATAATTTATATAATAATATACATACTTGAATTATATCATAATATAAATTTTTTTTAAACATAATATCAACTTTTGAAATATTATTGTAATATAAAAAAGGATTTGTAGAATTTAGAATCACAAATACCTTTTTTATTTATTAGCTCTACTATATATAAATATCAATAGTTTTTTGTAGAAAAATGGCAGAATAATACCAATACCAAACCAAATGTACACTTGATACCATGAACTGTTCCCAAAATATTTTTCCCTGCTAATCATTTACGAAAAAATACCGTTTGTTTAGGATTTGTATACAAATGAATTTTTATGGTATATAATAGAAAAATGTCTAAATGTAGATTTTTTCTATACATTTGACATCTAAATTGGAGGTATAAATTTATGTTTTCA
>MGOW01000057.1 GCA_001797255.1 Clostridiales bacterium GWE2_32_10 | reverse complement strand
AAACTCATATACAACAGGCTTTTCTCCTACTGTTTTGAGTAATATTTTGAATATGACTATAACTGAACGATTTAAAGGGAGTGTATCCGCAGGCGAAGTAGGTATACCGGTAGCAAACTCGAATTTGGTACTTCCCTGTGGGATTTATGGGAGATGGGAAGCGTAGTTTACAATATCATTTACTAAATCAGAATAAAACAAATAAAAACCTTATGTAAGGTTTTTATTTGTTTTATTCTGATTATTTTGTAACTATTCAGAACTACCCCCTCAGAATGTCACTCTCGAGCATCTTTTCGCGAAGCAATCTCGTTGTTATATTTTTAGAAATCCTATATAAATTCAGGCTTAAAGAGAGATTGCTTCGTACCTCGCAATGACAGACTATAGTTTCAACTCCTAGGGGGTTCTGAATAGTTACCTTTATCCTATGCTTTATATAGACATTAACACACATTTCTCTACCTATACATATTATAACATTAAGGCTACTTATTTTTTCATTGAGGAGGTGAAGTATGAAAGGTATTATTTTAGCTGGTGGGTATGGCACTCGTCTGTATCCTATTACTAAATCTATTTCTAAGAATATATTACCTATATATGATAAACCTACTGTCTACTATACTATATCTATATTAATGCTTGCAGGTATTAAAGATATGCTTATTATTTCTACCCCTTATGATATTTTATCATATCAAAGGCTGCTAGGGGATGGGAGTCAATTAGGCATACATTTTGTATATAAAATTCAGAAGTCACCACGTGGTCTTGCTGATGCATTTATTGTAGGCGAGGATTTTATAGGAAATGATAGTGTTGCACTTATTTTGGGCGACAATATTATCTATGGGGAAGCGTTTCCTAGTATATTATGTGAAGCTGCAGGTTTAAAAGAAGGTGCTACTATCTTTGGCTATTACGTGGACAATCCTATCGCATATGGAGTAGTAGAGTTTGATAAATACGGCAATGCAATATCTTTAGAAGAAAAACCAAAAATTCCTAAATCTAACTATGCAGTACCTGGTTTATATTTTTATGATAATAAAGTCATAAAAATCGCCAAGAATGTGAAACCATCTGCACGAGGTGAAATTGAGATAACCGAAGTGAACAAAGCCTACTTAGAGTTAGGACAGCTACAGGTTAAGATATTGAGCGACAATATTCTGTGGATAGATACTGGTACATATGATAGTCTGCTTGACGCTAGCAGTTTAATAAGGTCAATTCAAAAAGAGAAGTCATCATGCATAGGAGCTGTCGAACAGATAGCCTACGAAAAGGGATATATAAACAAAAAGCAATTACTTGATTTAGCTGAATCAATGTCCAAGTCTGGATATGGAGCATACCTAAAATCTATAGCAGAAAGGGGTTGAAACTATGAGTAAATTCACTGAAACCTACATAAAAGACCTATATGTAATAGAGCCATCTATATTTAAAGATGAACGTGGCTATTTTTTCGAATCATATAGTCTAAAAGATTTCCATGATAATGGTATAGATGTAGATGTAGATTTCAAACAAGACAATGAATCATATTCTAGAAAAGGTGTTTTAAGGGGATTACATTTTCAAAAAGAACATCCGCAAGGGAAATTAATCAGGGTAATAAAGGGCGCAGTATATGATGTAGCAGTTGATCTAAGAAAAAACTCACTTACGTACGGAAAATACTACGGTATAATTTTATCAGAAGAAAACAAAACACAATTTTATATCCCCGAGGGCTTTGCACATGGCTTTCTTGTGTTATCTGACGAAACTATTTTTTCTTATAAATGCACTGATTTTTACTACAAAGATGATCAAGGCGGAGTATTATGGAACGACCCTGATATAGGTATCGACTGGTCTATGGGTAATGCGGATAAAGTTACGTTAAACGAACGAGACAGCAGCTGGCCTTTGCTCAGGGATTTTAAAGTGGAGTTATGAAAATAAAAATGAAAGGATGGTGATAAACCGTGAAAACAATTTTAGTAACTGGCGGAGCTGGATTTATTGGTAGTAATTTCATAAAATATATGTTAGGTAAATACCCTGATTATAAAATAATTAATCTTGATTGCTTAACATATGCTGGTGATAAAAAAAATCTTTCTTCCGTCGCAAATAATCCTAATTACAATTTTATAAAGGGTGATATAGCAAATAATAAGCTAGTAGATAAAATCGTAAAAGGCGGAATAGATTATATCGTTAATTTTGCCGCTGAATCTCATGTAGATAGAAGTATAACTGATCCACAAATTTTTGTAATGACAAATATTGCTGGAACTCAGGTGTTGTTAGAGAGTGCTAGAAAATATGGTGTTAATAAGTTTGTTCAAATTAGTACTGACGAGGTTTACGGTAGCCTTCTTAATACTGGTTATTTCACTGAAAGCAGTACCTTATCCCCGAGTAGCCCGTATTCCGCAAGCAAAACCTCCGCGGATTTATTAGCTTTGGCATATTATAAAACTTATAATCTTCCTGTTACTATAACTAGGTGTTCTAATAATTATGGACCCTATCAATTACCAGAAAAGCTTATCCCCCGTATGATATGTAATGCTTATCAAGATAAGCTACTCCCTGTTTATGGTCAGGGTACCAATGTACGCGACTGGATCCATGTAGAAGACCATTGTCTTGGAATAGATTTAGCATTACATAACGGAAAAAACGGTGAAGTCTATAACATTGGTGCAAATAGTGAGATGACAAATATAGGTATCGTAAAGTTAATACTAAATATTTTAGACAAAAGTGAAAGTCTAATAACTTATGTAGAAGATAGAAAAGGGCATGACTTTAGATATGCAATAGATAGTACAAAAATAAAGAACGACCTAGGCTTTGTGTCTAAACACGATTTTGATAGTGGACTCAGAGAAACTGTGGATTGGTATTTAAAAAATATAGATTGGTGGAAAAATAAAGGAGTGATGTAATGGCTATACAATTATTTGTTCCTACTTTTAGAGTAGAAGAGTGTTTAAGCGAAATACGTGAATGTTTAGAAAAAGGTTGGACTGGAATGGGCTTTAAAACTGTAGAATTCGAGAATAAATGGAAAGAATATACTGGATATGAAAATGCACATTTTCTAAACTCTGCAACTGCGGGACTACATCTAGCAGTAAAGGTTTTAAAGGAGCAGTTAGGCTGGACAGATGATGATGAAATCATCACTACACCTTTGACGTTTGTATCTACAAATCATGCTATTTTATATGAAAACCTAAATCCTGTTTTTGCTGATGTAGATGAATACCTATGCTTAGACCCTGCAGATGTCAAAAGTAAAATAACTGCCAATACTAAGGCTATAGTATTTGTTGGAATGGGAGGCAATATCGGAAGATACTATGATATTGTAGAGCTTTGCAAGGAGTACGATTTGAAGCTTATACTTGATGCCGCACATATGAGTGGCACAAAATATGCTGGAGATACCGTAGGCAAGGAGGCCGACGTCACAGTCTACTCCTTCCAAGCAGTTAAAAATTTGCCTACTGGTGATTCAGGTATGATATGTTTTAAAGATAAGAGCTACGATGATATAGTCCGCAAATACAGCTGGATGGGTATTAACAAGGATACTTACTCTCGTTCTGGCAGTGCAGGTACTTATAAATGGGAGTATAACGTAGATCATCTAGGATATAAATATAACGGGAATTCAATAATGGCTGCCATGGGGCTAGTTGGACTGAAATACCTAGACCAAGATAATGCATATAGAAGGCAGCTTGCTACATGGTATAATAATAACTTTAAAGAATATACTGATAAAATAAAGACTATACCTGTACCTGATAAATGTGAAACATCCAACCATTTATATATTATCGAGGTGGGCAATAGAGATGAGCTGTTAGAAAAATTAAATGAACACGAGATATATCCAGGAGTTCACTACAAAAATAATATCGAATATAGTTTATATGATTACGCTAAAGATACCTGCCCTAATACAGATAGAATATCACACAAAATACTATCACTACCTATGCATATGAGACTCACCAAAGCCGATGTAGATTACGTAGCAGAAATTTGTTTAAGGTATGCAAAATAATGAAACACGAATATATTATAAAGGGCAATAATATTCAGCTTAGACCTCTTGATGAAAACGATTTGAAAACTTTGATGGATTGGAGAAACAAAGACGAAATACGAGAATGGTTTTTAAATAATAAAGTGATTACCAAAGAAGAACAGATTAAGTGGTTTGAAAAATATATAGCTAATAGTGATGATATAATGTTTATAATAGAATACTCCAAATTCAATGTTCCTGTAGGTGCCGTCGCATTATATAATATTGACAGAAAAAACGACATGGCAGAGTTTGGGAGGCTAATGATTGGTGAGGAAATAGCACGTGGGAGATATATAGGTTATGAAGCTACAAAACTAATATGTGATTTTGCATTTTCAAGGTTAGGCATGAGCGAAGTGTACTTAACTGTACTTGCAGATAATTATGCTGCCATCAAAACATATGAGAAAGTAGGCTTTAAGGTTATCTGCAAGTACATCCATAAATATAAAGAGGTATTAAAAATGAATATTATTAAAAACAATATGGTGAGGTTATGAAAAAAAATATTACTTACATTCTTCCTTTGATAGGTGATTTAGAAATACTCAAGGAAGAATTGGCTACTACACTAGAAATGTTAACTGATATTAAAAATTATATCCACTTGATTGTGGTTATTGATAATAAAAATAACGAAAAACACGATTTTATAAATTTATTAAAATCGTGTTTTAGTGATGTGAACATTATTGCATCTGATAATGAGACTAATTTATTTAGCACGTTATATAATAAAGCTTTAGGTAAGGTAACGACCGATTATGTGTATTTGGGAATCATAGGCAATGTACTAAGTATTCAACAAATACAAAGCTTCCTAAGCATCTACGCTACAAATGAATGTAAAGTATTTTATTTCGAAAGAGCTATCTTAGATGTTGTGTATTCCTATCCTTATAGTGCCTTATGCTATGGCTGGTTGTTATGTCATAAAATATTCGAATTAACCGACCTAATTATTAGTATAGATATATTTAAAAAAATCGGGTACTTTGATAAATCAAAAATCTTGCAAAAATACTTTGATTGGGATTTTTATATTAAAATTTGTAGAAACTATGATTTTGAAGGCATTCCTATCCCACCTAATGACAGTGTATATAATTTTATAAATTACCCATACACCGTAGATTATAAAATATCAAAAGATATTTCTCACAGATATTTACTTAGAAAAGATAGTGAAAATAGAGAAAAAATTTTTATGTTAGATTTGTCGGTCAATAATAAACCATGCTATAAAATAGCTATACTGCAAGAAGGTTGGGGGTATGTTCATAGCCAGCTCTGTTTCTTAAACTTTCTTGACATGTTGTATGGCACAGGGTTTGCAACATATAAGGTTTTATTTAGCTTTGATGCAAGTATATTAGATATAGAAGACTCCGACCTAGTTATATTTGTGCGTTGCAGCCACTGCAATATTTTGAACATAATCTCTTATTGTAACAATCACAATATAAAATCTCTATATATGATAGACGATAACTGGATACGCATAGCCAAGGAATGGCCCAAGCTATACGCAAATATGTTTATCCCCCGTGGTGATGAATATGACGTTTTCCTACAAGCATTGAAAGCCTGTACAGCTGTATTAGTGTACAATAAATATCTAAAAAAAGATATAGAGCCATATGCCAATAAAGTATATACATTACCAATAAATATAAACCTTGATTTTTTTCCTAATTACAAACAAGATAATACTGATATCATCATAGGGTATGCCGGAACCCCTCGTTTTAACGAGGAGGCCTTTCGTGCACTTTCTGAAATAGGCAGGGAGAATAAAAATATTAGAATCCTCCTTTTCGGAATATTAAAAGAAGACGATATGAAATATTTTGAAGGTATTGATATAATTAGATTGCCGTACATGTCTTATATTAATTATTGTGAAGAAATATCAAAAATAAGCCCACATATACTTGTTGCCCCACTTGATAACTCTATAGCTTCTATGTCAAAATGTGCAAATAAGTATCTAGAAATCACTGCCGCGAATTCCGTCGGAGTATATAGTGACCTATATCCATACTCTGAGGTGATAAAAGATAACTACAACGGAATATTAGTCCACACTAATACAGAGGATGAATGGAAAGAGAGAATTTATTACTTATTGAATAATAAAGATATCTTTGATAATATTAGAAAAAATGCTCGGGAAGATTTAGAAAAAAAATATACTACGAAGGTTGTGATGAAGAGGTTTAAAAGACTAATATGTAATATTATAACTATTAAGCCTCCCCCATAAGTTGACACTTTATGTTGTCGTTGCGAGGTACGAAGCAATCTCTCTTTAAGCCTGATTTTATATAAGATTTAGAGAAATATAAAAACGAGATTGCTTCGCGGAAAGATGCTCGCAATGACATTATAAGGGGGTAGTTCTTAATATTTACTAGTGTTTTATATTTTAGTTATTCCTAAGTATCCTATATATCACCATCATAATAAGTCGTTTTTATTATATACACGGCTGATGTATCAACCACCTCTACTCCTATCATAAAGAATCCCTCCGCATCTGTAAGAGTATACGCTATAGGTGTGTCAACACAATCTATTCGTTTTATCAGCATAACTGGAGCTCCTGCTATAGGATCAGAAGTTACCTCAGAAATTATCCTTCCACTAAATATTGTCCCCCTACTTCTACCTACCGTAATATCTGCATCAGGTAATATTACTCCTGATCCATAAAGACTCATATCTATCGCGATGTTTTTTATCTCATATATCATTTTCAAATTATCACCTCCATATAATATAATATGCATGTCCATACCATATGTGTATCATATTTCAGCACTATAATGCATAATTTATAGTGGGAGATGATATTGATGGAAACTAACAATTTAGGGAATAATGATAAATCTTATAAAATAAAAAAACTAATTGTAGATGGCAAAGAAATAAAAGATCCTGAAAATGGATTCAAGCTTGACTTGCCTAAGTCAACTATTAATATAGATATAAAGGTGGATACAAAAGACACAGGAGATCAGGAGGTCGGGAAGCTGTGAAGATTGCTATAGTCGCTATGATAAATAGCTTTCGGGAAAGCTATTCTATAGTCTCAATTTTAAAAGAGCATTTGAAAATGCTGTTAGCAAATGGTATAGACATAAAAGTATTAATACCTGAAACATGTAATAGAGACGCTCAAAAAGGTATTCTACTCAACCCCAATATTGAATGGGTGGAAATATGTAATAAAATAAATGGTGAAAATTTTAAATGGTACAATTATTTAGAGCTAAATAGTACCGTGCATAAGTCTTTCTATAAAGAAGTAAATTTAGTAGCAAAGGACTTTGAAAAATATTTGAATGACGTAGATGTATGCATGTTACATGATATACTTAGGCAAAGCTGGTATTTGATACATAATGTTGCTATAAGGAAAGCTCAAAAAAATTTACTTAATTTGAAATTTATAGCCTTTACCCACTCTGAGCCATTAGAGCCACCTACTAAAGGTAGCCTTAGGTGGCCCATATCAGCTATGTATGAGCCTATGGATAATACTATATTTGCTTATCCAACATCAGCCGGTATAGAAAAACTAGCAAGGGAATACAAAGTAGACATAGATAAATGTAGAGTAGTAAATAACTCCTTCGACTACTTTAACTATATGACAGAAGAGGTCAGACTGGTACATAGAAAGTTAGATATATTATCACCCGATATACTTATCGTGTATCCTACTAGATTAAATGTAAATAAAAAACTCGAAAAAATAGCCATGATAGCTGGTGCACTAAAAAGACAATTTAGCAAAAGCGTTAAGGTTATATTTTGTGATGTAGAAGAATACAGTGTTAACACCGCAGTATATAAATCCTTTGTATATAACACTGGAGTAGAATACGGACTAAACATATCAGATATATTATTTACAAGCGATATAGGCTTCACGCGAGGTGTGTCCCATGAAACTGTAATCAACCTGCTTACCTTATCCAATCTATTTATAATGCCCTCCATCTCCGAGTCCTTTGGGCTTGTGGTTTTAGAGGCTGCAAGTACAGGTAATTTGCTCGTCTTAAACGAAAACACACCTGCTCTAAAAGAGACAGGTATGAATTTAGGTGCTATTTTAATAGATTTTGATGATAGTAACGTAGCCCTGTACGCAAAGGGAATTAATGACAAACTAGAAGCTAATGAAATTATCAAGGCTAAAACGGTGGTAAGGCAGAGATATAGTAATGAATGGATTTGGGAGAATCAGCTTAAGCCGATTCTTCGCTCTTTGGGTCAGGCTTGACATAGTAAGCAAGTAAGATGCTTTTTAAATTATAAATCAAAAAATGATATTTGTTTTGACTGATTATACTTAGTTTTAATTTCTGCAATTTTCATTAAATCATTTAGATATTTAACATTTTCTTTTCCTTTGCAGAGTTCTAACATTTCGATAAATATCTGTGCTGTTAATATACAATCGGGCAGTGCCCTGTGACGATCTTTAGGAATTTTTATTGATAAAATATCTGCTATTGTATCTAGTTTATAGTTTGGCAATCCCGGTATTATTTTCTTTGCAAGTAAGATTGTATCAATGAATCTAGTCTTTTTAATGTTGGGATTATTATCGACATGTGCAGAAAGTATATTGGCTTCGTATTTAGCATTTTGTGCAATAAAAACATAGTCTTTTTGTGCACATACATTATCTAACCTTCTCATTACTTCCTGTGAACTTTCTGCATTTGATATATCACTTTCAGTGATTCCAGTTTGATAAGTATCAAAGCTAGTTAGTTTTACTCCTTCTGGTGGTTTTATAAAAACGCTACGAGCCGTTTTATCATCAATGTTATAAGCATTACTAATTCTAATAAGACCTAATTCAATCGGTTCAGGAGGTCTTCCTTTTGGAGTCACAGTTTCAAAATCTATTACTAAAAATGATGTTTCTTCTAACAGTCTTTTAGTTGAATTATCCATTTTTTGCCTCCCTTTATTTACCCTCATTTAAAATGATCTCTATCCTATCTGCAATTTCATCTAACTTCTCATCTGTAAAATCATCCATAACAGATATTGCTACTATATTTTGAAATAGGGTATGACAGTTTGACTTTTTATTAAAATCAAACTTAATTTGTAGATTAGATAAATACTTAATTATTGAATTTCTCTCATATATTGGTATTAACCCAAAGGTACCTGTACTATTTATTATTTTATATCTATTTAATTCTTTAGCCACTTCAATGCCTTTCTTCCCGTCTTTTATAAATATTAATGCTGAAAAATAGTTAGGATCCTCATTGCTAAAATACTCATATATGTCTATATGTTCATTACTCACAAGTCTTTCATATAGATACTTAGTTTGATGCTGTCTTCTTGCAATAATTTTATCTAAACTTTCAATTTTGGTATTACCAATCAAACCTTGGAATTCAGTTATTCTATAATTCCATCCTACTTCTGAAAATGATGACTCTGGATTTAATGTATTAATGCAATGATTTCTAAGCAATCTACATCTATCTGCAATATCAGAATCATCTGTTAATAAAAATCCACCTTCACCTGTTGATAATAGTTTCCCATCCTTTAAACTAAAGCAACCGAGCCTTCCGTATGTACCTAGATATTTACCACCCCATTTTGTTCCATGAGCTTGGCATGCATCTTCAACAATATCAATTTTGTGTTTTGATGCAAATTTCATTAATTTATCCATATCATATGAACATCCCCATAAATATACTGGGATGATAACTTTAACTCTTGGAGATATTTTTCTTTCTAAATCTTCATAATCAAAGTCTATACCATTTTTCTTGCAATCTACAAAAATCGGAGTAGCATTTTGATATAAAACTGGTAACACAGACATAATTAAAGAAGCCGATGGCACCAAAACTTCATCACCCTTACCAATATCTAAGGCTGCTAGAGCACAATGTATCGCTGCAGTGCCAGAAGACACCGCTATTGCATGTTTAGTTTTAAAAAACTTAGCTAGTTTATCTTCAAATTTAACAATATGACTCTCGCTTATATATGGGTTAAATGAGCCGTTCATCAAAGAATTTAACTCTTTTAAATCAATTTCACCAATCACTCTGAGTCCCCCTTTTAACATTTGTTTATAATATTATCAAAGGCCATCAACTGCCACATATTCACACAATCACTAGAAAAATATGGACAATTCTTTTGATGCAACTTCTTTTCTTTAAATATTTCTACTAAATTATCCTTCACAGTATTTATTTTTTTAGCCCCTTTTATACATTTACCCGAAGGGCATGCATTAATTATACCATTAGGTCTTATAAAAAACAAATCATTTCCTGCAAAACATTCTTTAATAACTTTATTTTCTTTATTTTCAAATAACAATTTAACATAGTTCTTATCAGGTAACAGCACACCTTTATCACATTTATACAACTCTTCTACTTGTTTTTTGAACATATCTACATATTCATCTTTTATAAATAATTTATCATATAAATCACTACTTTGATTAAGGAATATAGGTTGAAATACGTAATAGTCAGCACCTACTTTAGAAACAAAATCATATGTACTTTTCAAATGAGATATGTTAAGTTTTGTTATCACAGAATATATTCCTATTTGAGTTTTACCTTTTTTCTGATCTCTTTCTCTTATTAAATTTTTTATTGCATCTACAACTATTTGCCAGCCATTTCCTCCCGGATACTCTCTATACTCATCATTATACTTATAATCATACGAATCAAGAGATATTGAAATTGCATCTATATTTAGTCTAATTACCTTTTCACATAGTGTTTTATCTTTTAATGCATACCCGTTTGTGCATAATACAACTTCACATCCAACTTCTTTAATTCTCTGGACAACCTGTAGAGTTTTATTCCATGACAAGGGTTCTGCCCCTGCAATAAAAACCCTATTAATATCATTTTCTCTAAACTTAGAAACAAATTCTAGCATTTCATCTAGTGTTAAATCCTCTTTCTCCACTAATTCAACCCTATCTTTTACTGGGTTTTCTTCTTTTGGAAAGCTAAGATAACAATATTTACAATTAAAATTGCATTTTGAACGTAATGCCCATAACAAAGAAATCCCTTTATCCATAACTATTCAACCTCAATTATTTCTTCTTGTAGTTTTTCATCAATTACTTCTTTCATTTTATCAAAAATATCTACTTCAGTTTCTTTCTCCAAATCTAATCTTACAATTCTATCTTGATGTCTATCTGCATAAGCCGAATATAGACTATCCACAGTTTTTAAGTACTCTACCTGTTCTTCTGTATAAGGATTATCGTCACGTATCTCAGCTCTTCTAATCGAAGTCTCTACATCTCTTTCTAGTAGAAATGTTGTGTCTGGCAATGCTCTAAACTTTGAAATAAAATTAAGTATATCACTAGAACATTTTAAAGGATCTTCACCTGTTTGGGCGGAGATTAAAAGTGCTTGATAAACTGCAACAGTATCGATACCTCTATCTTCAATAACAATTTTACCTTCCTCAAGCATCTTTCTTACAACACTTTCATATTTATACATGGAGCCTGCTAAAAGTAGGAAAGTCTCAGTTAATGGCACTCCCATATTAAAAAATCTATCCCCTGTATGACGTAATGCTGAGAAAATCTTTTTACTCAACCCTTCGTGAACTTCATCAAAAATTTCTTTTATAAATACAACACTTTCATTATCCTTAAACTCTTCCTGTAGCTTTTTCTTATAAAAAGTTTTACCTGTTCCACTTATTCCTTCTAAGGTTATTAAACTTCCTTTCATATTGCTACCACCTTTCGATTTTTAATTATTTTCCCATGGGAAAACTACCCAACCTTCTACTTTCTTTCCAATATAATCTACTAGGTCTTCACATCTACCATAGTTATCTTTTTCCCAATTTAAAAGATTAACGCAACACGCCATTGTTTTTACTTCTTTTGGTGAATAAGTCACTATCACATTAATAACAGCTTTTAATGTACTTCCACTTCCAATAATATCATCTACTATCAATATTCTTTTACCTTCAAATGTTTTAAAATCAATGTTTTCACCAATCGTTGGAGGTAACTTTTGTGAGTTTACTGTATCATCTACCGTTTCTTGTATGCTAAAAATCTGAATATTTCTTATACCAGTTTTATGTGATAAAATAACAGCTGGTATCATTCCCCCTCTTGCTATTGCAATTATTATTTCTGGTAACCCATCAGATTCTAAAATAGTTGTAATACCATCAATTATATTATCTATATCATCCCATGAGAATTTAATTACACTGATGTTCTCGTCCTTCATACAAGAAGTCCTCCATCATCTATTTTTGTTTCTATATACTCATCGTAACCTTCAAATCTTTCTTTACACGACGAGCACTCCATACAGTGTTCATCTTTACCCTTGTAACAAGAGAATGTTTTATCAGCTATGAATTTCATGCACCCCAAGTCATCTGATATCTTCCATATTTCACTTTTTCTCAGGCCCATCAATGGTGTTTTTATTTTAAAATCATATCCTATCGCAATATTCAATGTCTTGTTCATATTAATTACGAATTCTTCAGTGCAATCAGGATGACTAGATTCCGGATGTGAATTATCACCTTGAAGTCCAGTAATTATAATCTTTATGTTCTTGCTTTCTGCGTACATACCAGCTAATGTTAAAAATATTATATTACGTCCTTCGACAATCTTATCGCCTGCCACATTCCACATTACTCCTGCATCAAAAACACTATGTTTAATTTTCAAAGTATCACATATTTCTTTTGCACATGAAACCGCTTTACTAATTTCAGAATTAAAAATAAATGAAATTGCTTCAACATTCTCCTTAGAATATTCTTTAATTGCCTGTAGTAGGCATGTAGTACTATCTTGTCCACCAGATAAAAGGATTATTACTTTTTCTTGCATTACTCTACCACCTTTCATTATTGAATTATATTGCCACTTAATTTCACCTATTGAGCTACCTTAATTTTTTAGTTTTTTCCGCTAACCTTAAGATTTCTTCCTCATTCGTATATCTGTTAATATCATTAATGTTAATCCACTTTAACTCATTTGACTCATCACTTATTATAAGTTTATCATTTTCATTAGCTTGGAATAAATATATAACATCATAATGTTTATGCTTCCTGCCTTTCTTCATTCCCTCAAATATTGATATGTCAAATATTCCATTGCCCATTAACTTAATATCCACTAATCCTGTTTCCTCTTTTGTTTCTCTAACTGCAGCATCATATGCACTCTCACTGTCATCTACATGTCCACCTATTTGTATCCATTTATTCAACTTTTTATGATGCACTAATAAGCATTTATTCATATCTTCATTAATAATCCACACTGATGCAGTTATATGCTCATTTTCATTGTTATCTCTTATTAAATTTTCATTACTATTTATAAATTTTATGGTCTCTTTTACGCAAATCATCTCTTTTTTATATTCTGTTTTGTAATCTTCCAACTCATACATTAATTCTTTCCTTCCAACCACTCAATCATCTCCTCTTATATCAAAATAATCATTATTTTCTTATATATATAAATAGCATAAATGTGATACTATCATCTATCATTTGTGAAACTCTTACTACTAAAAATCTTTTATATTTTAGGTTCGTTGAAGAAACATTCTAATTATTATAATTTTTTTATTATAATTTTTCTCTCTAAAATTAACTAATACTATTTTCAAATAAAAAGACCCCCAAAATATCAATTAATCCCTACTTGCTTTAATTTTTATACTTTTCGCGTACCCACACGTTTTCCTATATTAACCCTTAATTTGTATTATATACCAATATCTATTTTTTTTCAACACATTTCCCTAATATTTTTTCATTTACAGAATAGAAATTTATATTGCTTCATGAACTTGAACTGACACGCCTGGGACTGTTAGTTCTAATTTTCCTGTTGAATTTTACGTGGGTATATTAAATACATATTGTATTGATACTAATCATACGATAAATTGATTTCAAAAAATAAGCTTGCTGTGAGCATATAGGAAAATATACCAAACTTAATTTATTCAATTCTCAAACCTAATCCTTTGGGCTTGTAGTACTATAGGCTGCAAGTACAGGTAATTTGCTCGTATTAAACGAAAACACACCTGCTCTAAAAGAGACAGGTATGAATTTAGGTGCTATTTTAATAGATTTTGATGATAGTAACGTAGCCCTGTACGCAAAGGGAATTAATGACAAACTAGAAGCTAATGAAATTATCAAGGCTAAAACGGTGGTAAGGCAGAGATATAGTAATGAATGGATTTGGGAGAATCAGCTTAAGCCGATTCTTTTCCTACAAAAAACTATTGACATTTACACATCTATTCACTAAAACAAATTAGTACAAATTTTTCTTCCATCCTTTTACCTCATCATATTCCCAGAATATTTCGAAAGTTTCATTGTTTAAAAACAACTCCATATCTCCCAAAAATCCCTCCGCTAACTTTAAATTTTTCAAATCATCTTTTTTAACCCAAAAATTTTTACCTTCGTACGTTTCATCTATCAAAGTTCCTTTATATATATTCGTCTTAAATAAGAATATAAGAAATTTCTTATCATCTTTTTCTTCGTACCAATCTTTTATGCCACAAAAATTTATACTACTTATGTCAAGTCCTGTCTCTTCTTTAACTTCTCTTATTACAGAAGCATAAATTGATTCTTTATTTTCTATTTTGCCACCAGGAAAAGCAACGCCATTCCATTTTTTATTTACTCTTTCCTGAACCAATACATTTCCTTCTTTGTCCTCTATCATGCACATATTCATTAAGCTTACATTTATCACAGTATCTCCCCCTAAATCCTACTTTTTCAGTCGTTTCTAACTCGCTTAATAATATCTGAAATATTGGCATTTGGATGATGATACCTTTCACGTGTTGATGTGTTCTTTCCATACTGAATAGCCTTTTCTGGGCACCACTGCAAACAAGCAAAGCACTGTTCACAATTACCTTTCCATGAAGGTTTACTGTCAATCATTTCAATATTATTTACAGGACAGACCTTTTGACAAATTCCACATTCATTACATTTTTCATCAGACCAAAACTGCTTATCCATTTTAGGAATATTCTTAGCCAAAATTTTATAAATGATGCCTGAAAAAATAAAGTTAATAAGCATATTATTATTTTCTTTTTTACCTTGCTTATTAAATTTTACATATTCAGCAATAATCTTAACCTTTTTATCCCAATTATCGAACAACTTTTGTTGCTTTTCTTTTGCAATCGCACCGTACATCGGTGTATAATTACCTGGCATATGTACCTTAAAACCTGCCGAAAGCTTTCCGCCACATCTTTCTATTATTTTCTCAAGGATATTTATTGCACTTCCAGGCATACCACCATAGGTTACAATAGCAAAAATATATTTTTCATTTAGATTTTCTATTTTCTTTATAAACCTTTCAACAATAAGAGGTACCCCCCACATATATACAGGAAAAACAATTCCAATCGCCTTTGCATCTATTCTAATATTATTTTCACCTATTACTGAAGGGATGGAAATAAACTCTCCTTTAATTTCCTTTGCAATGTCCTTTGCAACTGCCAATGAGTTACCTGTTCCTGTAAAATAATATACATCAGTCTTCATTTCAAAAACCTCCTTTTTTACTCATCATCTGCATTTTTCAACACACCTATCACAGGTAACAACCCTATTCCATCCATGGTTGTCTGTCCAGCATGCCCCCATGTCCATTTCCAATCACTTAAATCTCTGATGTCTGCTGGTAAATCCACCCCTATTACACCTGTTGCAACCTGTCCTGCTGTTCCTAGTACAGTTACCTTTTTTGTATAATTCCCCATTACTACTTGCTCTCCAGAGTCTTTTACGTAACTTAACGTGCTGTCTACCCAATTGCTAGTATTATTTATTTCTGTTTTATTATTATTTGTTAGTACAGTAGCATTCGATTGCTGATTACTTGTTGATTTTTTCTGTTGTGTTGGGATTGTTATTCCTAAGCTTGCCATTGTTTTTGCATCTACTACTCCATTATAGTATAGTTCATCACCTGAAATATTATTTCTCAACGTATCTACTTGATATCTTACTACGGCTGCTGCTGTTGCATTTCCAAAGTCTGAATCACTGCCATATGCTCCTACACTATATCCGTTGTTTACAAGAGCATTTTGTATTGTTTTTACCGTGCTTCCTTTTGCACCGTTGCTATAACTTGTACTGTTATTTCCTACGTTTTTAGTTGTTGTATATTTGTATGTGTCTGCATAGTCTTTGTCATATGCTTTTCTTATTGTGACTGCTGCTCTATGGGCATCTTCTGCGATTTTTGTGAGTCCTGCCTTTTTTGCAAAATTGTATGCACTTGTTAGTGTTGTTATTCTTGCTTTATCACTGCTAGATAGTTTACTGTCAAAATTCTCATCAATATGCCCCGTCGGGTCAATATACATTATCGGTTCATTATGACAATAAGTATACAAATTCAAGCTCAATGGATCATTAGAATTTCCTCTATATGTATCCTCCTGCAAGAACCTTGCAGTTACTGGGTCATACATTCTTGCATTCAAGTAGTATAGCCCAGTCTCTTTATCATACTGATATCCTGCATATGTTATATTATTATTCACATTTCCTGTTTGTTCTACAATATTTCCAAATGCATCATAGTAGTATGTAGCTACAATAGCACCTGTACTATCAAGTAATGCTGTCACATCAGCATGACTGTTATACATATAGCTTAAAGTCTGCCCGTCTACTGTTCTTGATACAAGGTTTGTTCCATATACATTTCTTGCCTTTTCTATTCCACTACCATCTAGCTCTAGGATTATTTTGTCTCCTTCGTATAGATAATTTGTTGTAGTTCCGTTAACTGTCTTAGCTACTCTGTAGCCCTCTCCATTGTATGTATTGATTGCAGTCTTATCCCCAACTATCGTCTTTACAAGCTGGTTCCATACATCGTATTGGTTTAAAGTATCTATGTACCTGTGCTGCTTCCAGCTGATGTTATAGATAAACCTGCATTAGCACCAATTGCTGCCTTGATTATACTGTGTGCACTACTTATTGTATTTCCATTGTTGTCGTAAGTATAAACTGTTTTATCTACAACCCCTGTAGCAAGTGGGAACGTTCATTTTATGTCAACATCTTATTTGCTTTAATTAAAAGTTGTCAAAAAACCGTCCCCATTATCTACATTAATATATTCAATATTAAGTTTCTTAGTATAGTGTCAGTAACTCAATGTCTTTCCATATATCCATAAATTTTTTCCCATGCACTTGTCCTTTTTCTATTAGTTGCCAAGCATCTACATAAATCTGACTTTTTTTACTGTCTTGACTATTTAAATAAAATCTTTCTTTATCTCGAGTTACTGAAAATTCCTCGTTTTCGTATCTAAAGCTCAATTCACGTCCACCTTCTAATAAATATAACAATGCTGAAATAGATTTATCTTCATATAATTCATTAATTATAATATCATATAATTCCTTCATTGTTTTATACCCCTTTCTGCTTATTTTCTACTTGGATTATTATCTTTCCAATTCCATGTATGCTCATGAGGAAATGTATGATTATTGTGAGCATCACCATGTGAATAATCAATATCCTTGAAAGCTTTACCTTCTTTATTGTAGAAACGCCTTTGCAGTAGCACACCTTCTTCATTATATAAATCAACAATTGAATTAGGCTTTCCTGTAATGCTCAAATTTCTTCCTGTAATTTTAGTAATTCCCTCTGCTCCCTCAACCACTCTCTCCCCAACTTTTACTGTATCGACTACATCATCCACTGTTTCTGCTGTTTTAATTCCTTTGTTTACAAATTTTCCTCCTGTTCCAAGCCAACCTGCAACTGGTACCATAGATGCTCCTGAAAGTGCTGCATTTACATGGTCTCCTCTTAATTCATATATGAGTGCATTTAGTCCATCAAGAGGTTCTCCATAACCTGGCACTAATCCTCCAACGTCAAGAACCGTTTGTGTTCCATCTAGTATTTGCGTTCCTAGGTTGTTATTTGCATTAGCACCAACTAAATTGGTTGCAGGAGCAATTGTGGTATTTCTCGCTATATTACTAGTCGAACGCTTGTTTTTTGATAGATTTATCAAATCTTGTACTAGGTAACTCTTTGTTGTTGGTCCTACTACTGCATCATAATAAAGTTCCTTATCTATTTGATATCTTACTACTGCTGCCTTCGTATCATTACCAAAATATGAGTCTGCACCAGATGAGCCAACGCTATACCCAACTATTCTTAGTACCTGCTGAACCGCTTTTACCCCGCTACCAGATGAACCTTTACTGTAACTTGTTGTATTATTCCCTACTGTTGCTTTTGTAGTATAATTATAATTATCTGCATAGTTTTTTATTCCTGAGTCTGTTGCTTGTCTTATTGCTACCGCTGCCCTTCGTGCATCTTCTGCTGCTTTTGTATTTCCTTTAGCTTTTGCAGTGTTATAGTCTTTTGTTAATTTGTCTATCCTTTGTTGATCTTTCTTCGATAATTTACTATCGATAGTTTCTCTGTGCCCTGTTGGGTCAGTATACATCATAGGCTCATTATGGCAGTAAGTGTATATGTTTAATGAAAGTGGATCATTCTTATTACCTCTATATGTATCCTCCTGCAAGAATCTTGCAGTCACTGGGTCATACATTCTCGCATTCAAGTAATACAGACCTGTCTCTTTATCATATTGATATCCAGCATATGTTATACTATTATTCACATTTCCTGTCTGTTCTACAATATTTCCAAATGCATCATAGTAATAAATCGCCACGATAGCACCTGTACTATCAAGTAATGCAGTAACATCAGCATGACCGTTATACATATAATTTAAAGTTTGCCCGTCTACTGTTCTTGATACAAGATTCGTTCCATATACGTTTCTGGCTTTTTCTGTTCCGCTACCATCTAACTCAAGGATTACCTTATCTCCTTCGTATAGATAGTTTGTTGTAGTTCCATTTACTACTTTACCAACTCTGTAGCCCTCACCGTTGTAAATATTTGTTACAATCTTATCTCCAATGATTGTTTTTACAAGCTGGTTCCATACATCGTATTGATTTAATGTAACTTCTGTGCCTGTATTGCTTCCGGCAGTTGTTATTGATAATCCTGCATTTGCACCTGTTGCTGCTTTTACTTCACTGTGAGCACTGCTTAGTTGGTTTCCGTTGTTGTCATAAGTGTATACTGTTTTGTCTACATCTCCTACATTTACTGTTGTTACTGCAAGTAGCCTGTTTTGTTCGTTATAAGTATAGACTGTGACCGCTGTATTTCCATTGTTTGATACGGTCTGCGTACTTCTGTTGCCTGCTTTGTCGTATGTGTATTTCGTGACTGTTCCACTTGGCTCTGTTACTGTTTCTAGTCTGTTTAAGCTGTCATAGGTATACACCGTAGTCCCTTTTGCATCAACCTTACTCGTTTGATTGTGGGCTCCGTCGTATGTATACGTGTATGTGTCTATTATTGTACCATTTGCTTTTTTATTAGTCAAGGTTTTATTTAGATTGTTTTTGTAGTATGTGTAGTCTTCTCTTGAACCGTCTGAGTATACGACACTTTGC
>MGOW01000056.1 GCA_001797255.1 Clostridiales bacterium GWE2_32_10 | reverse complement strand
CTTGAAATAGTGCAAATCACACTAAACAAGCTCTCAAACAGAGACTTCATAAAATTTGATGAAAAATACGTAAAAGTAATAATGATAACATACATGATGATGAGCAAAATATACTACGTAAAATCAGAGGATGAACAAGGTGGTGGATATGTAGATATAGCACTACTCCCAAGAATAGGAGCAAAAACAAAATATAATGCAATATTTGAGGTAAAATATATAAAGAAAGAAGGCTACAGTGAAGAAATATTAAATGAAAAAATAAAAGAAGCAAAAGAGCAAATACAAAAATACACAAAATCACAAGAGCTGCTTGATCTAGAAATAGAAAATAAATTGAAAAAATGGATAGTAGTGTTTTGTAAGGATGAGGTAGTATATTTAGAAGAAGTAGAGTAGAAAATTACGAAGTTAGGGAGGTGATCTAAAATTGGAAAATTTAAAAGGCGTACCTGTCGTTATTTCTGCATTTGGTGGAGTAGGAAAGGGGGCTATTATAAATGAACTAGTAAAAGATGAGGAATATGTATTTTCTATTTCTGCAACTAGTAGAAAAATGAGAAAGGAAGACATCGAGGGCAAGACATATTTCTTTAAAACTAGGGAAGAGTTTGAAAATATGATTAGAAGGAATGAACTGCTAGAATGGGTAGAATTTTGTGGCAATTACTATGGAACACCTAAAGGATATATTGAACAGCAGATGAATGACAATAAAAATGTATTACTTGACATAGAGGAAGTAGGGGCAATAAAAATAAAAGAAACATATAAAGACGTTGCATTAATTTATGTGATGCCACCTAGTTTAGAAGAACTTATATTTAGACTAAAAAAGAGGGGGGAAACAGAAAAATATATAAATACAAGGATTGCCAAAGCAAAACAGCAGGTTGGTCTAGTTGATTATTATGATTATATAATTATTAATGATAAATTAAACGTAGCAATACAGGAGATAAAAAACATAGTAAAAACTTCTAAACAGAAGGTAGTAAAAAATAAAGAGCTAATAGGTAGAATAAAGGAGGAGTTAGAAAATGTTAAGACCATCATATGAAGATATTTTAGAAAAAGTAAATGAAACAGTGGGTGAAGAGAAGTTTGATAGCAAGTATTCAGTTGTTATTGCCATAGCAAAACGAGCAAGGGAAATAGTATTAGAAGGTGATGCTGATTCGAGTAAAGTAGTTAAATCAGTATCTAAATCTATAGATGACATTGTATCACAAAATGTATCAATAAAAAGACAGAAGGCTGAATAAAAAACAAACATAATAATAGGGGGAAGAGTCATGGGATTAGTACAGACAATAAATGAAAAATGCGTTGGTTGCAATAACTGTATTAGGGTATGTCCAGTCGAGGTTGTAAATAAAAGTATTTCAACAGAGCAAGGTAATAAAATAAGCATGAATCAGGAAAACTGTATAAACTGTGGAGCATGTATAAAAGCATGTACTCATGGTGCAAGATACTATGAAGATGATGTAGAAAGATTTTTTAAAGATTTGTCAAGAGGCGAAAAGATATCGTTGGTGGTGGCTCCTTCGATAAGAACGAACTTTAAAAATAATTATAAAAGGCTATTTGGACATTTAAAAAGTCTTGGAGTAAATAAAATATATGATACGTCATTTGGTGCTGAAATAACGACGTGGGCATACATAAAGCATATAACGGAGAATAACATATCAGGTACTATATCTCAGCCATGTCCTGTTGTAGTAAACTACATAGAAAAATACCAGCCAGAGCTATTAGAAAAGCTTTCTGCGGTCCAAAGTCCTATGATGTGTACCGCTGTTTTTATGAAAAAATATGCAAATATTAACGAGAAAATAGCATTTATATCACCATGTATAGCTAAGAAGGACGAAGTTGATGACTCAGATACAGGTAGCTACGCAAGCTATAATGTTACATATAATAAGTTGAAAGAGTATATAGATAGTAAACGTATAAATTTATCAAGTTATCAAGAAGCTAATTTTGACGATATAGGATATGGTTTGGGGTCTATATTTCCTATGCCAGGAGGCTTAAAACAAAACGTTGAATATCATGTTCCTGGAGCGTGGGTACGTCAAGTAGAAGGGCATGAAGAGTTCTGTGAATATTTACAAGGCTATGAAAATAGAGTGAGATCAGGTAATAAAGAATTACCCCTTTTAGTAGATATATTAAACTGCCCTAAAGGTTGTAACTGGGGGACTGGTACAATAAAAGAGGAGCAAAAGGATTATGATGATGTTGAAGCAGTGATGTTTAAAGAAAAAGCAAAGGTAAAGGAACATGAAAAGGGAATGTTTAAGAAAAAATACGATTTGTTTGAGTATTTTGATAAAACATTAAGGTTAGAGGATTTTTATAGAAAGTATTCAAACAAGAAAATAAAGCTATATGATCCTACGTCACAAGAAATAGAAGAAGCTTATAGGAAATTACAAAAATTTACAAAAGAGGACAAAACCATAGATTGTAGGGCATGTGGCTATAGTGGTTGCGAAAATATGGTAATAGCTATGTGTAGGGGATTAAATAACGAATCCAACTGTATAAATTACAATAAAATAGAAAGGCAAATGGTAAATAAAGATAAAGATGCAATAGAAGAGCTACTAACTCAGTCAAAAGTACTTAATGAAGAAAGAATAGTGTCAGCTAAAAAGCTCGAAGAAAAGGTTAAAGTCATAATTAAATCTCTAAATGAAGTTAGCGAAAGCAATGAGCAGGTAAGCACAAATATAGATGATATATCAAAAAAGGTAATGCACGTTACAGACATTGCTTCAAATTTAAAGGGTATAGTAGATACCGTAGAGTCTAATATAAAGAAATATTCGGAAACCTCAGAAATAATAGTCGATATATCTGACAAGACAAATTTATTGGCACTAAATGCCTCAATAGAAGCAGCCCGTGCAGGTGAAAGTGGAAAAGGCTTTGCAGTAGTCGCAGATGAGGTTAGAAAGCTTGCAGAACAAACTAAACACTCAGCCGCAACAACAAGGGTTAATAATGAGCAAACATTACCTATGATAAAGTCTATAATAGAGGTTTCAAATATATTGCTTGAGGAAATGGGTCGAGTTAACGAGAACATGCAAAATATACTTGCCCAATCTGAAAATATAACAAGCAGTACAGAAGCAATAACTTCTACAGCAAATAAAATTTTGGAAGATAATTAGAGTAATATTAAATCTTCAGCCTGTCATTGTGAGGAGCAAAGCAATCTTGTAATGGCAGGCATACTTGGAGGAAGTAACATGAACCAAAATATGTATGTGAACGTGCTAATTGATCGCTCAAACTCGAAACTAGATAAAGCTTTTACATATAAAGCACCTAAAAATATGATAGATAAGGTACAAATAGGTAAGAGGGTTTTGATTCCGTTTGGTCCAAAGAATAATCAAGAAAATGGTTATATTATCGAAAAATTATCACATATTAATATAAAAAATCAAATAAAGGAAATCACAGATATTATCGATGATTTCCCTTTGTTTGATTATAATGTTTTAAATCTAGCAAACTTTATAAAACAGAAATATATGTGCAATATGATAGATACTATAAATACTATATTACCTGCAGGAGTTAGGAATACTGATATAGATAACAATATGGAGAAATATTTTCGTATAAAAATCTCAAAAGAGGAAGCAGAAGAATTTATCAAGATAAATCAAGATAAATATAAAGCACAGGTACGGGTTTTAAATTATTTAATACAAAACTTGGAAGCTAAATTATCTGATATAAAAGATAATCTAGGCATTACAGATTCAGCTATAAAAACTTTACTAAAAAACGGAATAATAGAGGAACTAAAGAAAGAAAAGAATATAGATATTTACACGGACACACACTATATAGAGAAAAATATTGTTTTAAACAATGAACAAATAGATGCTATAAACATAATTAAACAAAAATTTTATGAAAGAGCATTTTACGAAATACTTTTATATGGCGTAACAGGTAGTGGAAAGACTGAGGTATATATTGAAGTAATAAAGGAAGTAATAAAAAACGGTAAGCAGGCTATCGTATTAGTACCCGAGATTGCACTCACACCTCAGATTGTGCGAAGATTTAGAGAGCATTTTAATGAAGATGTGGTTGTAATGCATAGTAGACTTTCGGATACCGAAAAATACAATCAATGGAGTAGGGTAAAGAGAAAAGATGTAAGTGTAATGATTGGACCACGATCTGCCATATTTGCACCTTTTAATGATATAGGGCTTATAATTATAGATGAGGAGCACGAGCTTACATATAAATCGGAAAGCACTCCTAAATATGATGCAAAGGAGGTTGCAAGATTTATATGTAGAAATAACAATGCAGTTCTCATATATGGCTCTGCGACACCAGCAGTAGAAACCTATTATAGGGCAGAAATGGGAGAGGTAGATATTATAAACCTAACTAAACGGGTTAATGAGGCTGAGCAACCAGTAATACATATTGTCGACATGAAAAAAGAGCTAAAAGAAGGAAACATGACAATAATAAGTAGAGAAGTACATAAAAAAATACAACAAAAACTAAAGCTAGGTGAACAGGTACTGATTTTTATAAATAGAAGGGGATTTTCTACCTTTGTATCATGTCGAAAATGTGGTCACGTGATGAAATGCGATAACTGTGAAATGCCCTATGTATATCACTATAACACCGATACTTTATCATGCCATCACTGTGGTAAGTTGATAAAAAATGTAAATATATGCCCAGCTTGTAACTCAAAATATATAAAATTTTTTGGTATAGGTACAGAGAAGGTAGAGGATGAGATAAAAAGCATGTTTAGCTGGGCTAGAATTCTTAGAATGGATGCCGACACTACAACAAAGAAAAACTCACATGATAATATACTTACGAATTTCAACGAAGGGAATGCGGATATTCTTATCGGCACGCAAATGATTGCAAAAGGGCACGACTTTAAAAATGTAACCCTAGTAGTAGTACTTGCAGCTGACATGAGCCTAAATATTCAAAACTTTAGGGCTTACGAACGTAGCTTTCAACTATTTACCCAATTAGCAGGCAGAGCAGGTAGAACAGGTACAAAATCGGAAGTATATATTCAAACATATGAAGAAAAAAACTACGTCTTAGAGTGTGTAAAAAATTACGATTACCAAGGTTTTTATAAAAAAGAAATACTTCTTAGGGAAACCTTAGATAATCCACCATTTTCAAAAATCTATACGATTATGTTTATAGAAAAAAATGAAAAAAATATAATTATTTTCATAAATCGCTTGAAAAAATATCTAGAATATTATAATATTAAAGGTAACTACAAAATACTAGGACCATCCCCTTCAATCATACACAAAATAAATGGCAACTACAGATGGCAAATTTTAGTCAAAGGAAAAGATGAAGAGAAGCTAAGAAATTTTGTGACATATACGCTTGATAAATTAAGGGAGAAGGAAGCTTTGGGGGATATTAGGGTGGTTGTGAGTTGAAAATAAAAAGGAGGAGTTTTAATGGTATACATTTTTTTAGCAGAAGGATTTGAGGAGATTGAGGCTATAACGCCTGTTGATATACTTAGAAGAGGTGGAGTAGAGGTAACAATAGTATCTATGAACGATAGCGTAGAAGTAAAAGGCGGACATGGTATAACTGTTTTGGCAGACAAAATTTTTGATGAAGCTGATTTTAGTGATGCAGATATGTTAATACTTCCAGGAGGAGGAAAGGGAACAGAAAATCTTTCTAGACATGGAGGACTAATAAGTTTATTAACTGATAAGAATGAGAAAAATAAGTATATAGCAGCAATCTGTGCTGCACCTATAATACTTGGACAGATGGGAATACTTGCTGGCAAATCAGCTACTTGCTATCCAAGTGAAACAGCATTACTTAAAGGTGCAAAGTTATCAGAAGGTAAAGTAGTACAAGATAGCAACATCATAACATCACGCGGACCAGGTACTGCACATGAATTTGGGTTGAAGCTTGTTAGTATATTAAAAGGAAAAGAAGTAGCTGATAAACTAAACGAGGGAATGTTGTTTAAAAGAAAATTTGAAGTAGTGATAAAGGAGAAATAACATGAATAAAATTAAAATTTTATTAGCCATATTAACATTAATATTTGTAATAACAGCTTGCTCACAGGTAAAAGAGGCAAAGCTAGAAAGTATAAGTGTGGCGACGCTAAAAGGACCTACATCTATGGGGATTTCTAAGATGATTTTCGATAAGGAAAAGGTTGATGGTTTAGATATTAATTATGAAATATATGCAACGCCAGATTTGGTAGTGTCTAAGTTACTGAATAATGAAATAGACATTGCGGCAGTACCTACAAATGTGGCTGCCAATATATATAATAAAACAGAGGGTAAGTATAAAATATTAGATGTAAATACACTAAATGTACTGTATGTAGTTGCACCAAAAAGCATGAATATTAAGAGCATTATAGATCTTAAGGATAGTACTATAGAAGTTAGTGGTAAAAAAACAGTTCCTGAGTATGTGTTTAATTATGTATTAGACAAAAATGCACTTAAGGACGGAGAAAATATTAAGCTCGACTACTCTATTGACCATACAACATCGGCACAGAAGCTGATTACAGGTAAGTCGAAAATAGCAATACTGCCACAACCTTTTGCGACTTTGGTAACTATGAAAAATAAAGATTTGGAAGTAAAAATAAACCTAGGTGATGAGTGGACAAAGCTTACTAACACTGATTTACCTATGGGGTGTATAGTAGCAAAAACAGAGCTAATAGAAAACCACAAAAAGTTTATAAACGATTTCATGAGCAAAACAAAAGAATCATCAAAATGGGTAAATAAAAATATCGATGAAGCAAGTATCATAATAAAAGATTTAGGAATCCTTACAGATGAAAGTATAGCAAAGGCTGCAATACCTTATTGTAGTATAGTTTATATTGACGGTAAGGACATGAAGGCTTCACTAGATAAATTTTATGGAATTTTAGAAGGGATTGATAAGGATTCAATAGGGGGCAAGGTTCCTGATGAAAATATTTACTATAAGAAATAATGTAACCAAAATAATATTGGTTGCACTATTTTGGTTATTACTTTATCATATGTTATACATATACATAAATAATGACATTTATATCCCTAATATACTTGCTATATTAAAAGCAATTGCAAGTATATTTACGGATAAAGAAAAGCTGATAGATATACTATATACACTATATAGAATGCTTATAGGTAGCTCTATATCAATACTAGCAGGAGTAATTATAGCAATAATATGTGCTAGTAAGTCCTATATATTCGAGTTTATAAAACCAGCCATGGCTATATTAAAAACTACGCCAAGTATTGTTATGATATTGATTGCTCTTATATGGTTTGACGCCGAAAACCTGCCAGTCATTATTTGCATTGCTATGTGCTTACCTATCATGTTTTCTAATATAGTGTATGGTATACTTGACATTGATAAGGTGTATTTAAATTTTGTGAAGGTGTATAATATAAAAAAGAAAAATGTGTACAGATATTTATATACTAGCCTACTAAAGCCCTACTTTATTTCGGGAGTAAACACGATAATAGGAATAAGCTTCAAACTAATAATAGCAACAGAAATATTAGCTCAACCAGATTATGGTATAGGAAAACAAATATATGACTCTAAGCTATACATTAAGACGGATGAGATGCTGGCTTGGACGGTTGTGGTTATTGTGGTTTCGCTTGTTATTGAGGGGCATTTTAATAAGTTTGCTGGTAGGAAGGCTTTTTAGTATCGAATAAAATAAGGCAGGTGGTAAGAATGAATCCAAGAGTGAAAAAGGTAAAAGCTAATGAAAATAATTATACTTTAGAAATTGAATTCGAAAATGGAGAAATGGGTGTTTTTG
>MGOW01000055.1:15434-17195 GCA_001797255.1 Clostridiales bacterium GWE2_32_10 | reverse complement strand
TGTACCACCAACTATGTATAATGTAAATAGCGATAATGCAAGAACAGTAGTTCCTTTAAGATTTATAGTAGAAACTATGGGCTTAGATGTTAACTGGGACGCTGACACTCAAACAATAGATATAGATGATACACAAGATGAAACAACAGCTACTGATGAAGATGTGGTAGCAGAAGACGCTGCTACGCTAGATGAGGAATTGAGTGAGGTAGAGGATTTGGTTAATGATGTAACTGAGGAAGAAACAACGGCGACAGATGTTTTAGAGGGCACTCCTGTAACAACTGAAGAAACAACTGATGATGCTACGACTACTGACACTACCACAACAACTGATGAAACTACAAATAACACAGATAATACAAATAATTAATATACATAAAAAGCTTTGGTCATAAACTAAAGCTTTTTTTAATATAAATATACTAAGTAATAATAACTAAAAAACAGGATGTGATAAATATTAAGAAGGTTATTTTATTTATAGTATTTCTAAGTATATTTATATTAGCATTTACATTAAAGACAAAAAAAACAAATCCTGTAGAGGTACAGGAAAAAGTTAATAAGGACAATAGTACAATAATTAATTACAAAGACATGAATAAAAATGAAATACAGAAAATAGATTTGGAGGATTATGTTGTAAATGTTGTAGCAGCAGAGATGCCAGCAAGCTTTGAGTTTGAGGCTTTAAAAGCTCAGACGCTTGCGGCACGGACATACGCACTCAAGAATAAAAGTTTTATTACAAATGATATAAATTCTGACCAAGCTTTTGTGGGTGAAGGTGAAATGAAAAAGCGATGGGGTAAAAATTTTGAAAAAAATTATGATAAAATAAAGCAAGCAGTTAAAGAAACTAAAGGTCAGGTTATAGTATATGAGGGAGAGCTCATTGATGCTGTATACCATTCAACTAGTGCAGGAAAAACACAAAATGCAGAAGATGTTTGGAAATATGAACATCCATATTTAAAAAGCGTTATGAGCAGAGTAGATGAGCAAGCTCCATCATATAATTCGCAGTATAAGATTTCTGATAAAGGGCTACTTGAAATATTTAAAAAAGTATTAAAAATAAATGACAAAAAGTTGACCATAAAAGTAAAGGAAAGATATAAAACAGGCTATGTGAAAACGGTACTAATAAACGAAATAGAGGTTAAAGGTACGGAATTAAGAAAAATCTTAAATTTACGTTCTAATAATTTTGATATAGAAAAGAAAAGAAGTGACTACATATTTAAAACAAAAGGCTACGGTCATGGAGTCGGGATGAGCCAATACGGTGCAAATTTTTTAGCCAAAGAAGGAATGAAGTACGACGAAATAGTAAAATATTACTATACAGGGGTTGAGATAAGCAAGATAAGTGATATTAGATGACATATTTGGAAATCTATTAATTACATCATACAAAAATATTCTTTCATAAGAATATTTTTGTAACACCTCGTCAATAATATTGATAGGGAGGTGTTGTATATGAAAAATAATTTTTATGCAGCTCTTATGGCTTGTTTTGTCGTAGTAATAATAGCTTCTATATTAGTTTTTGATAATGGTATAAGTACTCAAAATCAGGTGAAATCTAAAGATGGATATGTTGATTTAGACAAGAATTTTGTAGATAAAAATTTTGAATCTATTCAAACTTCAACTGGAGATGATAAGACAATAGAGGTTGCAGAAGCACAAAAAGAAACGGATAAGAATGATAACGACAAAGCTAAAATTAATGATGAGTCATCTATCAAG
>MGOW01000055.1:12573-15428 GCA_001797255.1 Clostridiales bacterium GWE2_32_10 | reverse complement strand
AAAACCGAGGAAATAAAACAAGGGTTTATTTGGCCGCTAAATGGTGAAGTAGAAACAGATTTTAGCCCTGACAAGATAGTTTATGATAATTTTTTAGATCAATATACAGGGGAAGAAGAAGTTAGTATAAAAGCTGATAGAGATGATGATGTGGTAGCATCTGAAAAAGGTAAGGTACTAGCAATATATGACGGAGTAATAGGTAAATCTATTGAGATAGAGCATGAAAATGGATATATTACTACATACAGTAATGTATGTGAATTGAAAGTAGAAGAAAGCGAACTTGTAGAAAAAAATGAAGTGCTAGGTAAAGTAAATGAAATAGATGGAAAATATAATTTTATAAAATTCGGAGTTAAAAAAGACGGGAAATATATAGACCCAAAAAGAATAGTAAGGTAAAAAAATTATTGTATTTACAAAAAACAAAAAAATTTATGCAAAGTGCTTGAATTTTTTTGTTTTTTTGGTACAATAAGATGGAGAGGAGAGGAAAACATGACAGATATAAAATATTTAGAAGCTAAGGCTAATGAAATAAGAAAGTGGATTCTCACTGAAGTATATACTGCAGGTTCGGGTCATATAGGTGGTGCATTATCTATAGCCGATATAGTTTCGGTACTTTATTTCAAGGAAATGAGTATCAATAGTAAAAATCCTACATGGGTAGATCGAGATAGATTTGTTCTTTCAAAAGGGCATACCTGTCCAGCACTTTATGCGGCACTTGCTATGAAAGGTTTTTTTGATGCAAAAGAGTTGTATAAACTTAGAAATATAGAATCAAACCTAGAAGGGCATCCAGCATTGGGAAAGATACCAGGAGTAGATATGTCTACAGGTTCGCTAGGGCAGGGGTTATCAGTTGCGAGCGGTATGGCATTAGCCGGGAAGATGGATAAAAAAGATTATCGTGTATATGTTATTATGGGTGATGGTGAAATGGGTGAAGGTCAAATATGGGAGGCAACTCTTACAGCAGCCCACTATAAACTAGACAATATTTGTGCGTTTCTTGATGACAATGGACTCCAAATAGACGGTAAAACCAGTGAAGTAAAAAATGTAGAGCCATTAGATAAAAAGTTTGAAGCATTTGGTTGGAATGTAATAAAGATAGATGGTCATGACGTAAAATGTATAATAAATGCTTTAGATGAAGCTAAGCGTCTAAAAGAAAAGCCTACTCTGATTTTGGCTAAGACTATAAAAGGAAAAGGTGTATCATTCATGGAAAACCAAGCAGGTTGGCATGGAAAAGCACCAAATAAGGAAGAATATGATAAGGCGATGGCCGAGTTAGAGGAGGGTATCTAAATGGGATTAGCAACTAGAGAAGCCTATGGACTTGCACTTGCAGAAATAGGCAAAGAAAACGAGAATATAGTTGTGCTTGATGCAGATTTGTCTAAGTCAACTAAAACAGAAGATTTTAAAAAAGCTTGCAAGGATAGATTTATAAATATGGGTATATCAGAAAGTGATATGATGTCAACTGCGGCGGGACTTGCCACGTGTGGCAAAACTGTCTTTGCTAGTACATTTGCGATGTTTGCAGCAGGACGTGCATATGAGCAGATTAGAAACTCAATATGCTACCCAAAGCTGAATGTGAAGATTGCAGCAACTCATGCAGGATTATCAGTTGGTGAGGATGGAGCATCACATCAATGTATAGAGGATATAGCACTTATGAGAGTCATACCTAATATGACGGTTTTCTCTCCAGCAGATGCTACAGAGACTAGAGCTATAATTAAGTATTGCTCAGAAAACTATGGACCTATGTATATTAGATTAGGACGACTAAAGGTTGATGATATATTTACCCCAGAAAATTATAAATTTGAGTTTGGTAAAGGTACCCAGTTATCAGATGGGGGTGAAGTTGCAATATTTGCTACTGGAATGATGACACAAATAGCGATGAAAGCAAGGGAAATCCTAAAGTCAAAAGGTATAGGTGCAAGGGTTATAAATATTCATACAATAAAACCTATTGATAAAGATATAATTATAAAAGCAGCAAAAGAAATAGGTAAGATCGTTACACTTGAGGAACACAACATATTAGCTGGTTTTGGTAGTGCAATATGTGAAGTAATTTCACAGAACCATCCAGCAAAGGTAAAGGTGATAGGTGTAGCTGATCAGTTTGGTAAATCAGGTAAAGCAGAAGAGGTACTAAAGCTTTACGGACTAGACATTAATAGTGTAGCAGATGAGATTCTAAAATTTATTTATTAATGTGCACTTAGCACTGTATAAGGAGGAAAAGTGATGATGTCATATTTTGGTTTATTTTTAATTTTATTTATAATAACATGTGCAGTTGTAACATTTGTAGTAATGTGGGGGAAGGCTGGGGGAGTATTAGCTAATGTTAAAGAGTTGACTGAAAATCAAGTTATTGATTCAGGGCAGGCGGAAAAGATAAAATTTTATTATCAAAGTAAGAAAGCAAATAGTAAATTAGCCGCGGGCATATTATCTATTGTTGGAGCTATATTAGTAGGGCTAGGAATTGTATTAGTATTTGTACATAATTGGCATGAATTACCTAAAATGTCAAAATTGGGAGTTGGTTCAGAATTAGTAATTATATCTCTAATTATATTTATACGTAATATCTCTAAAAAGAAAACTTCGTTACTAGCAGTAGAAGGAAGTTCAGTTCTTTTAGCACTTATGGTTGGTGCAGCAACTTTTTTAATAGGGAAAGCCTATAATTTGCCAATAACATCTTGGGGACTTTTGCTTATTTGGATGATATTAATATTACCCATACCATATATTTATGGTTCGGCGTTAACTGGAATAATATATATGATAGGTATAACGGTATGGAT
>MGOW01000055.1:1694-12515 GCA_001797255.1 Clostridiales bacterium GWE2_32_10 | reverse complement strand
TTACCTATAATACCGTTTGCACTTAAATTTATTTCTCATAATAAATTTACAGTACGTGAACGTCTAGTCGAACTCGTATTATTTGTAGTAATAGTGAATGGACTTATGATTCTTACGAGTACCACTCAAAACCCTGTTGTAAATCCTTTTGTTATGTTTAACATGATTGTTGTAGTTATTTTATTTATAAGTAGTATTATGAAAAAATTAAATCTAAACATGACTAAACTACTAGCAAAAATAACTATAGTTACTCAAATGTTGCTTGTCGTAATAAGCGGATATCCATACTATATAGAAGATGGTATTATGTATACATATATTGATGTATTTAATATTGTAGTTTCTATGTTAATGTTATTAGTAGCTATGTTAGGATTTTATTATTTCGTTAAGAATAATAAATCAGGAAAAATTCTATATGCTATTACACCCGTTTTATTGATTTTTAGCGAATTTGCAAATAAATATCAACATATAGATCAAGCACCATTTTATGTAGTGAATATTTACTTAATAATTGTAGCTGTAATTTTAATATATAGATCTACAATTGTAGGAAGTCTTTCAAAGCTTAATAGTGGTTGGTTAATTACAATCATTCTTTCGCTAAGATGGTTCTTTGATAACGAAGCAGGAGTATTAGAGAGAGCTACTGGATTTATAATTATCGGTGCTATTCTAATAATATTTAATATGTTGATGCTAAAAAAGAAGAAAGCACTGGTCGAAAGAGAAGAAGTTAGTAAATAGCTGTGAGGGATTAATGTTAATGGTTAGTAATAAAATAGGGGGATGTGTAAATTATGGAAGATATGGTGAAGGTTTATATAAATGAAGAAGAACAAAGATATTATGAAAAGGGTGTAACTTTACTTGAAATAAGTAAAGATTTTAAAGAGAAGTATAGGACTCCAATTGTTTTAGCTAGGATAAATAATGAGTTATATGAATTACATAATAGTATAGATGAAGATTGCAATATAATTTTTTACGACTTGACAAATTCGGATGGAATAAGAATGTATATAAGAAGCTTGACTTTCGTACTTAACATGGCAATGCTTGAGTTATATAAAGACTATAGGCTTATGGTTTACCATTCTATTGATAATGGGTTATATTGTGAAATGAAAAATGGAGAAGGTGCTTTCGTTGCAGAAGACGAATTATATAAAATTGAAGAAAAAATGAGGGAAATTGTCGATCGAGATTTAGCATTTGAAAAAGTTGCTTTGAATAAAAAAGAAGCGATAGCCAAATTTACAGGGAATAAGGCATCTAAGAAAGTGCAACTATTTAAATATAGAAATTCAACTCAAGTAAATATGTACAAATTAGATTGGTTTTATGATTATTATTATGGTTATATGGTTCCTAATACAGGATACCTTCAAAAATTTAAGTTAACGCATAAATATCCAGGCTTTATATTAAATTATCCATTAAATATTTCAGCAGATGAGGGTGTTAAGAATTCAAATTCTTATAAATTGTTTAATGTATTTATGGAATCAGCAAAGTGGGCAGAAATATTGGATGTAAATACAGTTGTCGATTTAAATGATACAATTGCTAGGGGAGACGTAGGGGATTTAATACTTATTTCAGAAGCCCTACAAGAGAAGAAGATAGGACTTATAGCTGATATGATACAGAAAAGGGAATCAAATGTTGGAGTTATACTCATAGCAGGACCTTCTTCATCTGGAAAGACAACATTTTCAAAAAGGCTTTCTATACAACTAAAAGCAGATGGCTATAACCCACATGCAATATCATTAGATGATTACTTTGTTGATAGAGAACATACACCGATCAATGAAGATGGAAAGCCAGATTATGAAGCACTTTTAGCACTTGACATAAATCTATTTAATCAAAATATGAATGACTTATTAGCAGGTAAAGAAGTAGACCTCCCGGTATTTAACTTTAAAAAAGGGCAGAGAGAGTATATAGGTAATATAATGAAGCTAAAGGAGAATGATATATTAATAATAGAAGGGATCCACGGATTAAACCCAGAGCTAACGAAAAATATTCCAGATGATAAAAAGTTTAAAATTTATGTAAGTGCACTTACTCAAATAAATCTAGATGAGCATAATAGAATACCGACAACCGATAACCGCTTACTTAGAAGAATAGTACGAGATAACAATTTCAGAGGATATGGAGCAGAAAAAACTATTGATATGTGGTCTCAGGTTAGAAAAGGAGAGGAGAAGAATATTTTTCCTTATCAAGAACAAGCTGATGTAATGTTTAACTCGGCCATGGTGTACGAAATAGCAGTGTTAAAACAATATGCGGCACCGTTATTATATAATATAGATTCGTCAATGCCAGAGTACGTTGAAGCTAAACGATTGCTGAAGTTTTTAGACTATGTACTCGGTATAAGTAGTGATAAAGTACCAGCGAACTCATTAGTAAGGGAATTTATTGGGGGGAGTTGTTTTTATTGATTGTAGGTTAAGATGATAGTAATAAAAATATTATAAAAGAGAAGATTAGAATGAAAAAAATATTAGCAGGTATATTTATGTTGTTATTGTTAACAACAACAGTTTTAGCAAAAGGTAGTGACGAATATTACGGACCAAGCGATGATAATATAATTAATATATACTGTTGGGATAACAAAAATCTTGTAGATGTAGGAAAAGCTTATGATTATTATGATATTAAGGGTGATAGTAAAATATATAATGATGAAAAGAATATTAATATTTTCAAACCAGCTATAATTTTAGGATTTCAAGAGCTTAATGAAAAACATCAACTGGTAGATAGAAATACTGATAAAAATGATGTAATAGGAAAAGAATATATTTCTTCTGGGTTTATTTTTTATACTGATAAACCAATAACGGAAAAAGATAGATTTATTGATGCGGATTATATATTAAACGAAGAAGGTAAGGATTTAGCAAGGACATATACTATGAATCCTGATTGGAAGGATTCGAAAATAAATGAAATTGAAGTTTTGGAAGGAGAAATAGTGAAAGTATTGGATATTACTATAGATGAATCAATGAATTCGTATTGGGAAAGTATAAAAATTCAGAATAAAGATGGCGTAGTAGGTTGGGTATTTAATTTTTGGATGTTAGTTGATTAATAAAGCTATAATGACTGTATCAAGTAATATTGATAGGCATATAATATTATTGTATAGAAATATACAATTTTAAAAACTACTTGACAAAATAGATGAGTAGTTGTATAATGAATTTAGAAATGAGAAAATATTGTTCGCTCACCGGCTGCGACTAACAAATGTCCGGCTCGAAAATATTGTTCGCTCACCGGCTGCGACTAACAAATGTCCGGCTCGAAAATAATTAACCCTATCTACTGCAGATAGGGTTAAATTTTAAGGTGGATAAGATTATGAAATATCAAGAAGGATATGTATATCATATAAAAGATGAGTTTTTTACAAAAATTAGTGATGAAAATCTTATGCAAAACAAGGAAAATGGTAATTACAGACCAACATATTATTGTATGAAGGACGAAAAGACGAATTTAATTTGGGTAGTTCCTATGAGCACTAAAACAGAAAAATTTGAAGTAATATATAGCAAACAAAAAGAAAAATATGGGGAGTGCTTAACTATCGTAATTGGTGAATATGATGATAAAAAGGCAGCATTTTTATTACAAAACATGTTTCCTATTACAGAATATTATTTAGATCATGTTCATATAAAAAAAGGAAATCCTATAAAAGTACATACAACAATTGGAGAAATTATAAGTAGTAATATGAAAAAGATACGGGAAATGATAAAAAGGAATAAAAAAGTAGTATTTACAGATGTTGCGAATATTGAAAGGGTAATGATAGCGGAATTAGACTTAGAAAAGAAAAAGGAGAAAGAGGTGGTATAGAATGCAAAGAAAACAAATATTACAAGGCATAGATAACTTCAAAAGGCTTATCGACAATAATGGATATTATGTCGATAAGACGTCATTGGCTAAAGAATTAATAGATACGCCTAATCAAATAACACTAATAACAAGACCAAGAAGATTTGGGAAAACCTTAAATATGAGCATGTTAGAATATTTTTTTGAACACCCTAAATGTAGAAAATATGACTTAGAAGAAGTGAATGTTAGCTATTTATTCTCAGGCTTAGAAATATTTAAACACGGAGAAAAATATATAAAAGAACAAGGGAAATATCCGGTAATATACCTAACATTAAAAAATGCTAAACAGGATAATTGGGAATCGACGCTATATAACCTAAAAAAAGTAATATCAAGCGAATATAAAAGGCATAGATATTTACTAGATGGGGATGTATTAAGTGAAGCAGAAAAGAGAATATATGAAAAAGTGATTGTATTAGAAGCAAATATAGAGGAATACACAGATGCAATAATGAATTTAACAGAATATCTAAAAGCATATTTTGGCACAGATTGTATGGTAATAATAGACGAATACGACACACCAATACAATCAGGCTATATAAACGGATATTTTAAAGAAGTAACAGAATTTATGAAAAGCATGCTTGTAAAAGGATTTAAAGACAATAAAGCACTAAAACAAGGAGTACTAACAGGAATAATGAAAATAGCCCAAGAAAGTATATTTAGCGACTTTAACAATCCTCTAGTATGTACCGTATTATCAGAAAGATATAACGATAAATTTGGATTTACAGAAGACGAAGTAGAAAAAATGGCAGAATATTTAGGATTAACAAGTAATCTAGAAGATATAAAAAGATGGTACAATGGGTATATATTTGGACTTGACACTGTAATATATAACCCATGGAGTATAATAAAATATATGAGTTCACCACAAGAAGGGCTAAAACCATATTGGATAAACACAAGTGACAACAGAATAATAAAAGAAGTAATGCAGCTAGACAAACTAGAAGGAAAGCTAGTAGTAGAAAAGCTGATAAAAGGGGAAGAAGTAAAAAAGGTGCTTGAAGAAAATGTAGTATATCAAAACATAAAAGACAAACCAAACGTAGCATGGAGCTTTCTGCTGCATGCAGGATACCTAAAAGCATATGATAAAGAAAAAGAAGGTTATGAAGAAGATTATACTTACAAAATAGCCATACCAAACATCGAAGTAAAAACAATATATAAAGACATGATAATAAACTTTTTCAAAGAAGATACAAACATATCACCTAATATAGAGGGGATAATAACAAGCCTCTTAAAAGGCGATATAGAAAAATTTGAAAGGCTATTAAAAGAGCTATATCTAAAACAAGTAAGCTACAATGACGTAAAAGTAAAAAATATAGAAGACCTACCAGAAACGGAACAAGACATGAGATACGAAAACTTTCACCACGGGTTTATGCTAGGATTATTTATGCTAATAGGAACAAACTACACAGTAGAAAGCAACAAAGAATATGGACTAGGAAGACCAGACATAGTGATCCTACCAAAAGACAAACAAAAGCCAGCATACATATTCGAATTCAAATGGGAAAGCACCCAAGGAACAAAAACACTAGAGACACTAACAGACATTGCAATGACTCAAATAAGGGAGAAGAAATATAAAGAAGGTGTGCAGGTACAAGGATATGAGAATGTAGTATGTATCGCGGTGGGATTTAAAGGAAAGGAAGTTAAGATGGGTGTGGTTTAGCCGCCTTACCAACTAATCCTTAGTTAAAAGAGAAGATGAAACGACTATCTTCTCTTTTTTTACATCACAATCATCCCATGAGTCAACTCCTGACCAGAGTATCGTAAACTTAAGTTCCTACTCACCAAATTATAAATATCTGTCCAAACTATTTCATCCTGCAAATTAGAAGAGAAGTCATTCTGTTTTAAGAAATCATTCACACTAGTTATCACAGGTATTTTAGAATTCTCAGTAATTAGCTTAAGTAAATGTTTACTTTCACTTCTAAAGCCCAAAATTCTTGCATAAAGTTTATTATCTAAACAATCTTTGCCTATCCCAATAACAGTATGTAAAATAAGCCTCTGAAGCGCAGTATGAGTGTATCTTTTAGTTTTCATCTTGGTTAAAATGTCAGTAATATAGTAGCTTTCATTAGCACACCTTAATAACCGATTTTCTATCCCCTCATTCATCCCTGAAATATTTACTAACTCTGATTTACTAATCGTTTTTAATTTATATTGCAAAAAATCAGAAAAGTCATTTAACTCTCTTAGCCCATTATTTTTACTAAGTTCATCTATAAAAAGATCATACGAAGCTTTAGGCATGATAGTCTTTAATACTTCAAAATCACCTAACTTTGTCAAATTTCTAATATTTGTAGCAGAAGTAATGTTTTCTATTATATTATCCGAATTATAATCTACGTGTAGTCTTTGAATCAAATGTGGAGTTATACTGCTTTGCATCTTTTTTAACGCCTTCAAATATTCTATAGCCAAAATATTATTAGATGAATTTAACAAGTCTTTAAATTTATCTAACTTAAAGTGCTTTTCTAAAGCTATATTTCTAGCCCTAGGGTACGAATTACCCTCGCAAAGAGCGTTTTGTAAATTATATGAAAAGCTTTGTGACTCATTAACTAAAACATCAGCTATTTTTGATAAAAAGTCTAGATTGTTAGTCTCAGCCCCAAAACAAATATCGGTAACAATATTTATAGAATCTAATATTTTTATAGCACCCTGTGCAAAAAACTCTGCACTGCTAGAGGCAAAAGGCGTAGGAAGCTCAATAATGACATCAACGCCACAAGAAAGTGCCATTTTTGCCCGAGTAAATTTGTCTATACATGCAGGTTCACCGCGTTGTACATAGTTTCCGCTCATTACTCCTACACAAAAATCAGCACCTGTAATTTCTTTAGATTTTTCTAGGTGATATAGATGACCGTTGTGAAACGGATTATATTCAACAATTATTCCTAATATTTTCATCGTAACACCTCAATATTATAAAAATTTTTCTTTACATTTTGTAAAAAAGATTATATAATATATTTTAGTATATTTTATAAAATTTTTCAAGGTTTTTTATAAAAATAAATTTGGTATTAGGGATTAGTAAAATCTACTAACTGCTAACTAAAACGAAAGGGGATTTTTGTATGTTTAACTTTTGGGGTGTTGACATTGGTATTGACTTAGGAACAGCAACGGTTTTAGTTTATGTAAAAGGGGAAGGTATTGTATTACGTGAACCATCAGTTGTTGCAAAAAATAGGGATACGGGAGAGGTTCTAGCAGTTGGAGAAGATGCAAGACAAATGATAGGTAGAACACCAGGGAATATTGTAGCTATAAGACCACTTAAAGAAGGGGTTATATCAGACTATGACTCGACAGAGAAGATGCTAAAAGATTTTATAGCAAAAGTAATAGGTAAAAGAATGTTTATAAAACCTAGAATTGCGGTATGTATTCCAAGTGGAGTTACTGAGGTGGAAAAAAGAGCTGTAAAGGATGCTGCAAAGCAAGCAGGTGCTAGGAAGGTGACTACAATAGAAGAACCGATAGCTGCTGCAATAGGTGCAGGCATTGACATAACAAAAGCATGCGGAAGTATGGTTGTAGATATAGGTGGGGGGACCACAGATATCGCCGTTATTTCATTAGGGGGCAATGTTGTTAGCACTTCTATTAAGGTAGCTGGTGATAACTTCGATGAGGCAATAATAAAATATATGCGTAAAAAGTATAATTTACTAATTGGTGAAAGAACTGCTGAGGAGTTAAAAATAAATATAGGAGCTGCTTATAAAAGAGAGGTTGACGAAGAAATTTCTATTAGAGGTAGAAATCTCATTACAGGTTTACCAAAAACTATGCCTGTTAAATCATCAGAAATATTAGAAGCACTTAGGGAACCAGTTATGAGTATAGTAGATGCGGTGCATACAGTACTTGAAAAAACTCCACCAGAGCTTGCATCGGATATTTCAAATAGAGGTATAGTAATGACAGGAGGAGGAAGTCTCCTATATGGTCTTGATAAGCTAATAGAAGAAAAAACTGGTATATCTACAATGGTAGCGGATGATCCTACGTCTTGTGTTGCTATAGGTACGGGGAAATATGTTGATGTATGTGATTGGGAGAGGGTGTACTGATTGGAGGTCGGAAGTCGGAGGGTAGGAGGTCGGATTTTGTAGAGGAGAGTTTTATATGAATCATGATAAAATAATTATAAAAGGTGCACGAGAGCATAATTTAAAAAATATAAATGTAGAAATACCGAGAGAAAAGCTAACTGTAATTACTGGGCTTAGTGGGTCGGGAAAATCTACACTTGCTTTTGATACAATATATGCAGAGGGACAGAGGCGGTATGTTGAGTCTCTGTCTTCTTATGCTAGGCAGTTTTTGGGTTTGATGGACAAGCCGGATGTTGATTATATAGAAGGATTGTCACCAGCTATTTCTATTGAGCAAAAAACTACAAGTAAAAATCCACGTTCTACAGTTGGTACAGTAACTGAGATATACGATTATTTTAGGCTACTTTTTGCAAGAATAGGCATACCCCACTGCCCAGAGTGTGGACAAGAGATAAAAAGCCAGACAGTAGATCAAATGGTAGATAATATTCTGACACTGGAAGAAGGAACTAAGATACAGGTACTTGCACCTATTATACGAGGTAAAAAAGGGGAGCACCAAAAGCTTTTAGACACTGCAAGACGTGATGGATATGTGAGGGCAAGAATAAATGGAGAATTAATAGATCTATCAGAAGAAATAGCATTAGATAAAAATAAAAAGCATAATATAGAAATAGTTATTGATAGACTAATAATAAAATTAGATATGCAAAAAAGGCTTGCAGATTCGATAGAAACAGCTATGAAGATCTCAGGTGGACTGATATTAATTGATGTTGTAGATAAGGAAGAGATTCAGTTTAGCAAGAACTTTGCTTGTTCTGATTGTAATATAAGCATTGATGATATAGAACCAAAAATATTTTCGTTCAATAGCCCGTTTGGTGCATGTCCAGACTGTTTGGGGTTAGGGCATAAGATTGAGATAGACCCAGAGCTTATAGTACCAAACCCTAATCTAAGTATATTAGAGGGAGCAATACACGCACCAGGGTTTAATAACATAGTAGCAGAAAAAAGTTCTAATAGGTCTTTAATGAAGCATCTTGCAAAATATTTGAATTTTGATTTAGATATTTCATATAAAGATTTGCCAGAAGATATAAAGAATAAAATTCTTTACGGAACAAAAGGTGAAAAAATAAAATTTGGATTTGGTTATAAAGGAGATTATCCAGGGATTATACCAACTTTACATAAAAGATATAAAGAAACAACATCAAACTATATGAAAGAAGAATATGAAAAATATATGAGTAATAGAGTTTGTGAAACTTGTAATGGTGAAAGGCTAAAAAAAGAAGTGCTAGCAATAACCGTAAATGACAAAAACATTGCAGAAGTTACAAATATGTCTATAAGAAGAACGAAAGAATTTTTTGAGAATATAAAGCTTACAAATAAAGAATCTATAATAGCTGATATGATATTAAAAGAGATAAAAGCAAGGATTGGGTTTTTGATAAATGTAGGACTTGACTATCTCACTTTATCACGAGCAGCAGGAACTCTTTCAGGTGGAGAGTTTCAAAGGATACGGCTTGCAACTCAGATAGGTTCTGGACTTATGGGAGTTATTTATATACTTGATGAGCCGAGTATAGGTTTACACCAAAGAGACAATCAAAAACTGATACAAACTCTAATAAACCTTAGAAATATGGGAAATACACTAATAGTTGTTGAGCACGACGAGGATACTATGCGAGAGGCTGATCATATAATAGATATAGGACCTGGGGCAGGAGTACACGGCGGAGAGGTTGTATGTGAGGGCACCATAGATGAGATAAAAAAATGTACGCATTCCGAAACAGGATTATACCTAAGCGGCAAAAAGAAAATTCAGGTTCCGAAACAAAGGAGAAAAGCGGACGGTAGATTTTTAACCATAGTTGGTGCAACAGAAAATAATCTAAAGAATATAGATGTTGATATTCCATTAGGAGTCCTTACATCTGTTACCGGACTATCAGGCTCAGGAAAGAGTACACTTATAAATGAAATATTATATAAAGCTTTGGCAAAACAGCTTAATGGTGCAAAACAAAAACCAGGTAAGCACAAAGAAATAAAAGGAATTGAGCATTTAGATAAGGTAATAGATATAGACCAATCACCGATAGGAAGGACACCAAGGTCTAACCCGTCTACATATACAGGAATGTTTGATTTTATACGTGATTTGTTCGCAGAAACAATTGAGTCAAAGATGAGAGGATATAGCAAAGGTAGGTTCAGTTTTAATGTAGCAGGTGGCAGATGTGAAGCTTGCCATGGTGATGGAATAATAAAGATAGAAATGCATTTTTTGCCAGATGTATACGTACCATGCGAAGTTTGTTCTGGTAAGAGGTATAATAGAGAGACACTAGAGGTAAAATATAAAGGAAAATCAATATCAGATATTCTAAATATGAATGTTGAAGAAGCACTGAAATTTTTTGAGAACGTGCCGCAGGTAGAAAAGAAGCTTCAAACCTTATATGATGTAGGTCTTTCATATATAAAGCTAGGGCAACCATCAACCACGCTATCAGGAGGAGAGGCACAACGTGTCAAGCTAGCCACAGAACTAAGCAAAAGAAGCACAGGAAGAACTATGTATATACTAGATGAACCAACTACAGGACTTCACTTTGAAGATGTAAATAAGCTTATAGCTATACTTAAAAGACTTGTAGAGGCTGGAAATACAGTACTAGTAATAGAGCACAACCTAGACGTA
>MGOW01000055.1:0-1585 GCA_001797255.1 Clostridiales bacterium GWE2_32_10 | reverse complement strand
ATACAGGGAAGTTTTTGAAGGAGTTATTTAAAGATTAGTTCAAATAAAAAAGGAGAATGATTATGTTTAAAAACAAAAAAAGGATAGGTTTTTTTACTGGTTTGGGTGTTGCGGCTAGTATAGGAAGTCTTGTATATGCAAGTTATAAGGCTACGAAGATTGTAAAGAAGAAGCTAGAAGAGGAAAATATAGTTGTAAAGGTAAAAAGTATAGTTAGCATAATGCAGAAAGATAACAGGGTTACTCTTGATTTTAGCAAGCTTATACCTGAGGATTGGAAGCATATGTATGTATTTATCCCGTATACAAGTCATAGCGAAATATTTGAAGTTATAGGATTTGAATGGGAAGAAATATATAAGACGAGGATAAAATATGATGACAGTATAAATCTACTACTTTTCACAAACGAGAATAAAGTGGTTAGATATATAGAGTATCCTATTAGCTACGGAGATTTTGGTAAATTAAATGCTGATGAGTATTCAAGGGAAAATGCTATATTTGAAATAGTTAATGTAGATGGAAACATAGAATTATATGAAAAGGTAGGGGGTGAGGAGTAGTTGTCTTTCTCACAAACAGTGAAGGAGGAGGCAGTAAAACATACGCTGCAAAATAAAAAAAGTAACATATCCGAGCTCACTGCAATAATAAATAATATAGGAAAGGTAAGTACAAATGAAGAAAATATAGAAATTAGAATAGTTACAGAAAATGCACTTATATGTAGAAGGTTTTATGAACTTGTAACTACGCTATATGACGAGTCACTAGAAATAAATATTGAGAAATCAAGAAAAAATAATAAAAAAAATTTGTATATAGCTATTGTAAATGATAAACGAATAGTTTGCGATATAATCAGCAAGCTAATAGACATGGAAAAAAGTGTAACTGACAGTAGAGCATATTTGCGAGGCAGTTTTTTATCAGTAGGTTATATAACAAATCCAGAAAAAGAGTATCATCTAGAGTTTGTAAATGGTGATATAAAAAACGCAAAACTAATTCAAGAGATGCTACAAACCTATGATATAAATTCTAAAATAATAATAAGAAAAAACGACTATATAGTCTATATAAAAGAATCAGAACAAATAGTACTACTTCTCAATGTAATACACGCCCATAATTCACTTCTTAAAATGGAAGATATACGGATTAAAAAAGAAATGATAAATAACGTGAACCGAGTAGTAAACTGTGAAACTGCCAATTTGCAGAAAACGGTTTCAGCTGCTATAAAGCAAATAAATGACATCAAAAAGATTATAACAAAACATCAATTCTCAAATCTAAATGATGGATTAAAGGAAGTAGCAGAGGCAAGGCTAAACAATGCCGAAGCAAGCTTAATAGAGCTTGCAGAGATGTTAGGTATATCGAAATCATGCATAAACCATAGATTGAGGCGAATATCTGAGATAGCAGAACGATTGTCGTGTTGATATGAATATAGTGATTTTAGAAAAATCCTCCAGGTATTGATGTGGAGGATTTTTATTTATAAATTTATTGTAACTATTCAGAACCCCCCATAAGTTAACACTTTATGTTGTCGTTGCGAGGAACGAAGCAATCT
>MGOW01000054.1 GCA_001797255.1 Clostridiales bacterium GWE2_32_10 | reverse complement strand
TTTTGTTCGGTTGATAGAGGAAGAATGGGATAAGATATGGGCGGATGTAGGGGAGATAAATAGGAAGCTTGGGAAGTAAGAGATAAAACAATCAGCATTTTGAAGCTGATTGTTTTGAAATTTATATAGATAAGGAGGCAGATTTATGTTAGAAATAGAATCAACATACTTAGCAAAAAGTATACCAGAGGGATTAAGCGATTGTGAGAAGAAGGAGGTATTTGATGTATATTTTCCAAAAGGAGAAAGACATCCAAGTACTAGACTTAGAAAAAATGGCAATAAATATGAAATAACAAAGAAAAAGCGAGTAGATGAGAACGATGCGTCTATCCAAGAGGAAGCTACACTAAAATTGACTAAGGATGAGTTTGATACTTTAAAAGTGATTGATGGAAAAAAGGTTATTAAAGAAAGATATTATTACAAATATAATGGTAAAACAGCCGAAATAGATATATTTCAAGGTGATTTGGAGGGGCTTGTTCTTGTTGATATCGAATTTGAAACTCCAGAAGAAAAGAATGCATTTATGATGCCAGATTTTTGCCTTGTAGATGTTTCGCAAGAAGAATTTATTGCTGGTGGAATGCTTGCGGGGAAGAAATATAGAGATATAGAAGATGATTTAGCTAGATATGAGTATAAAAAGATATATATAGGTAGGGCATTAAACTAATTATACAAAAGGAGCTATTTATTTGGTACTAATAAAAACCAAATAAATAGCTTTTTTTGTATGCCACAAACTCACAAAACACAAAAAAATGTAAAAAAAGCTTGTTAAGTTTTGATTAAGAAATAAAAATTATTATGTCATAAAACATAGAAACTGAAGAAAAAAGGAGGTATTTGAAGTAAAAAATATGGGTGTTTAGGAATGGCGAGTGAGCAAACTAAAATATAGATATACAGAGTTATATAATATACAATAACGTTATTTGGTGTTTGTAAATTAATTCCAAAAAGATTAAAATATATACAAGCTTAAGGGGATTGACTGGTAAAAATTAAAAATTAGGAGGGGTAATATGAATGAAAATTTAAGTTTAAAGGCACGGAAGCTAGTAAAAACTATAGAGGATTTCATGAAAACAGCAAAAAAAATGGTTGAGGAGGGAAGAATAACAGAGGATGAGTATCAAAGCATGATAAAGAAGAAGGTAGATTTTTTAAATAAATATGATGATGGTAAAATAATAAGATTTGTAATACCAGATGATAAAAAGGCGATGTAAGTTCTTTATGTCGAAAGTCGTATGGCAGAGGTCAGAAAAAATATGTATAGTTATATTAGGAATGTGAATACTAAAGATATAAAATTTATAAGGGGGCAAAAATATGAGAGTAGAGGACTATATGTCTAAGAATATAATACTTGTAAATGCAGATGATAACTTGGTGAAGGCAGCTAGAATAATGCAAGAGGCAAATATAGGGTGTCTGCCAGTGGAAAGAAATGATGAGATTGTGGGAATGATTACAGATAGGGATATAGTTGTTAGGGCTGTCGCATCAGAAAAAAATATATCAAATGTAAAGTGTGAGGATGTGATGTCACATTCGGCAATTTGTATAGACAAGAACGAGGATATACATGGTGCACTAGAGTTTATGTCAGAGCATAAGATAAGAAGATTACCTGTAACTGACAATGGAGATTTAGTGGGGATGATTTCTATAGGTGATATAGCTGATAGTGAATGCTCAAATGAATTTATAGGAAATACACTCGAAAAAATAAGTGAAAAAACTTATGAAAGTAGGAAGATATAGATTAATGTCTAGTAGTAGATTAAGATTTCAAACATAAATTGTAAGTTTATGGGGGAGGTATTGTCATAAAACACAAAAGATTAATAATTGTTGTATTTTCAGTATTCTTGTTAATTGCTTTATTTGCTATCAACTTATATGATATTAAAAAAAGTAATGTTTTATTAGCTGTTTTTGATAAATATTCCTGTGATACTGTACAAGGGAATATAAATACAATAGCAAGGTTAAACAAAACTATTAATACTCAAGATGATATGCAAAAAGAAGTAGAAAGAATCCTCTTTAAGCTTGGTATAAAGAATAAGGTTCAAGTTGATATAAATGAAAATGATGCTAAGCTAGAATATATGGTGACTAGAAGTGCTAAAGATTCTGAAACTATAGTGAAAATTGAATCAAGAAAAAATGAAAATCAGGAAATAAAAGAAACTTATTTGAGTATAAATACAATTTTATATGAAAAGATAGAGGATATAGGATATGTACAAACGTTACTTGACAATATATATAAAGGTTTAGAACTAGATTATGATATGAATATTACTGTTGTAGGTAGATATAAAGGAAAAATAGATAAAAAGCAGCAGTCAGAATATTCAGATAAAATATTAAAAAGTATGAAAGCAAAGAAAGTTGATAGCTTTGAAACAGACAATATATATAGTGTATATGGATATACAGGGTATATAAAAGATTTTATCATACAAGGTAAGAATAAAGTAAATGTAAATATAGCTATGAGGTATAATGATTATGAAGACAAAACATACTTGTATATATCGACACCGATAATAACTGCGGATTATTAAATAGATAAAGTATTTTAGTTATTTCTTAAGATACCCCCAATTGGTATCTTTTTTTATATAAAAAATTAATAAATGTATTGACAAATTCCTTATAGATTTATATAATTATAAAGTGAAGTAAATAAAATTTAAAAGGAGAGGAAATTATGAATAAGAAAAAGTGGTTAAAAGTAGTATTGTTAGTTGTAATACTCGGGGTAGCTATATATGGTAGTTATGCTATGTTTTTAGAAAATAAAACTTATATCAAAATTGAAGATGATTTTGATAAATTAGGGAATGCCTATATTTCGAGTATGCTATTAAAGTCGTATGAAGTAGAGCAAGATATTAAATATGAAATTGTAAGTATGAAAGAACAAGCAGAAACGGATTTGTCTTATGCTCCATCAAATGAAGATGTAAAGAAATTTTTTGAGGGATTTAAAGTAAATGCAAAAACAACAAAAGCAATAGATGGTAAGTATGATATAATACTTGACGTATTTATTGATAATACATCATTTATAAAATTAGATTTGTATCTTGATGACGATATGTTGGTTCTAAATATGCCAGGTGTATACGAAAAGAAAATGTACATAAAATACGAAGATATAAATAAAATCCTTAAGAAAATAGATCCTACAATGACAGAGGAAATAAATATCGAGGATTATAAGAAACTTTTTGATTATCAAAATCTAGGTAAGCTTAAAGAAATAGATGGTATGAGTTACTATAAACTTATAAAATCTAAATTAAAAGATGGGTTTGCAAGTAAAGGGAAAGCAGATATTAAAATCACAGAAAATGGAAAAGAGAAGGTATATAATTGTGATAATTTTGAGTTAATATTAAAGCAGAAACAAATGCTTGAAGTATTTAAAGAACTAGCAAATAAACTTACTTCTGATAAAAAGGTAAAAGAGTTTGCTAAAGGTAAAATTGATGAAATATATGATATATTAATCAAAACAAACGACTATAAATTATTGGGAATGACACAAGAAGACATAAAAAAACAAAAAGAAGATTTTAATAAAAATTTTGATAAAGATTATGCTGATTTTGTAAAAGGTTTTAACGAAGAGCTTCAAAATTCATTGACGGATACAAATCAAATGTCTACGGATGTAAATGTGAAATATGATTTTGCAGTAGATGAAGATTATAATATAAGGAAAGTAAATGCAGAGCAGACTACAAAAGATGATGACATTACACTTAAAATGCTTATGGCAGGAACTATTGCTAGCCCAAATAAAAACATAAAGATTGTAAAACCAGATTTGAAGGATGCAGTGAATTTAGCAGAATTAAAAAATGAGGAGTATCAAAATATTGCAACACAAATAGGTATGAATTTAGCATCAAAATCAGAGAAGAGCCCTTCAATACAAAAGTTTGTAATGCCATTTATAATGGGACAATAAAACAAATAAAAAGCTGACAATATGACATTGTCAGCTTTTTATTTTTAATTAACGCTAAACGTACATTTTACAACAGCGGTAATTTGTTTATCTATTGAAGTTGTATCATTTACCCCATAATCAGAGATTTCGGTAGAGTTTTGAGGTGTAATTTGAAATACTCCTGTTTTTGCAGAAATTATACTTCCAAGCTTTCCACCTGAATTTTTTACTATGTTTTCTGCTCTATCCTTGCAATCCTTTGTTGCTTTTCCAATCATTTCGATTTTTCTCTTAGATAAATCTTTACAGTAGAAAGCTGCAGGCTCAGAGCTGAAATTAACATCCTGATTTATAAGATCTGTTGCATTTCTAGAAACTTTGTCAACTAAATCTACATTTATAGATTTAACAGTTACAGTTTGAGAAAGGGTGTAGCCTTCTATTTCGTTACTTGGATTATTGTTGTAATCTCTTTTATAAATCGGATAAGAATTTATAGAGCTAAAAGATATTTCAGCATCCTTCACATCTAAAGATTTTAAGTAATCGGAAACTAAAACCTTATCAGAGACAAGCTTTGCATAACCGCCTTTTGCAACAACAGCTGTAGTACTGAATGTACCGTTCCAAGTTGCATAATCAGATTTAATATCCTCTTGTGCGGAACCTGTAACGCCTATAGTAGTATCCTTATTTATTGATTTTATTGCACTACTAAGAGTAAAAGTAGATATAATTAAAGCAAGAGAGATTATCACAGAAATTATTATTGCGATATAACCTTTATTCATTTTGTCACCACCCTTCATTTAAAATATATATTTCTTACTTTATATTATAGCAAAATTAAAAAAATGTCAATAATAATTAAAAAAATAAAAAATTGTAGTTTTAGGCAAGAGTATATGGTATAATTTAAATAGCTCAACATAAATTTATTTAGAAGATAAATATAGGGGGGATTAGATGATCTACGATAACGTGATAGATATGATTGGAAACACTCCAATGGTCAATATTAAGTTTATGGATGGCTGTAATATTTATGCTAAAGCCGAATTTTTAAATCCTGGTGGAAGTATAAAAGACCGTATAGCAAAATACATGATTGAAGAAGCGGAAAAAAGAGGAGAATTAGTCAAGGGAATGACAATAATGGAGCCTACATCGGGAAATACAGGTATTGGTATCGTTATGGTAGGGCGACAAAAAGGATATAAAGTTATTATTGTTATGCCTAAAAACATGAGTGAGGAAAGAGTAAAATTAATAAAAGCCTTGGGAGCTGAAATAATATTGACTAGGGCAGAGGAAAGCCTCGATGGTGCAATAAATGTTATAAATGAATATGTCAAAAAAGATAAAAATATATTTGTGCCACAGCAATTTAAAAATATGGATAATGTAGCCACACATTACGAAACAACTGCAAAAGAAATATGGGAACAGACAAATGGCAAAATAGATGTATTTATATCAGGGATCGGAAGTGGGGGGACGATAACTGGTATCGGGAAGTTTTTAAAGGAAAAAGACACAAATATAAAAGTTATAGCTGTAGAGCCCAAAGGTGCATCTGCACTACTAGGTCATAAATTAAAGCTTCACAAGATACAGGGAATAGGGGATGGATTTATTCCTGAGATAGTTGATGTGTCTCTTATAGACGATGTTATCGAAGTTTCTGATGATGATGCGATAAATACAACAAAAAAACTAATAACAGAAAAGGGCTTACTTGTAGGAATATCATCAGGTGCAAATGTCTGGGCGGGAGTGCAAGTAGCAAATAAGTACGGCAAGGATTTAAATATAGTAACAGTACTTCCGGATAGGGCAGAAAGATATTTTAGCGTAGGAGTATTATAAATAACAAAAAATTCAAGTATGAAAAATAATACTTGAATTTTTTGTTGTAATAATGTATACTAGTATTATAGAGTAAAGGGGAGTTGAATTTATGAAAGAATTTAATACAACGACAACCTGTATAAAAGAAGAACATTACATGGTAGATACGAGGAAAAAACTAGCGAAAATAGAACAAATGATAGCAAAAGGGATGTATTTTACAATAAACAGAGCAAGACAATACGGTAAGACTACGACGATGAGTAGATTGTTTTTAACACTGCAAGATAAATACATAATAATACCAGGAAGCATTGAAGGCTTTGGAGAGGAGCCATATAAGTCAGAGCAAAAATTTGCAAAGACATTTCTAGAAATGATAGCAAAAAGGGTTATAACTCAAGATAAAGAAATATCAGATTATATAAGAAGTTTTAAAGAAATAAAAGACATGGATGATTTGTCAAATTCGATAACAAAAATATGTAATAAAGCAAAAAAAGAAATAGTACTCATGATAGATGAAGTAGATAAGGCGAGTAGCAATATAATATTTTTAGATTTTCTTGCAATGCTTAGAGATAAATATAACTCAAGAAAAAATGGTCTAGATAAGACATTTAAATCAGTAATACTAGCAGGAGTGCATGATGTAAAAAGTTTAAAAATGCACATAAAAGAACGAAGGATACTAACAGAAGATGAAGCGAAGCTAGTAGATAAAACAACATACAACTCACCGTGGAACGTAGCAGAAGACTTTAAAATAGATATGAGCTTTAACTCACAGGAAATAGCGACGATGTTAATTGAATATGAAGAAGAAAATAAAACAGGGATGAATATAGGGGAAATAGCTGATGAGATATATAGATATACAAACGGGTATCCGTTTTTAGTGAGTAAAGTATGCAAGGTAATAGCTGAGGATTTGGATAATGTGGGAAAATGGGGTATTCAAGGAATAGAGCGGGCTATTAAGATAATATTAAAAGAAAATAACACATTATTTGATAGCCTAATAAAAAATATAGAAAATGATAGCAAATTAAATGAAATGGTATATGATATATTAATAGATGGTATAGAATATAGCTATGTACAGACAGATAACGTAATAAGCAAAGCAGCCATGTATGGAATAATAAAAGAAAGTGAAAACGCAAAGGTGCAGATACACAATAAAATATTTGAACTACTATTATATAACCATATGTCAATAAAAAAAGAAAGGGAAAACAAAAGAATAAAAAGATATGACAGCACCAGCCAGTTTATAAACAAAGAAGGAAATATAGACATGGTAGCAATATTAGATAAATTTCAAGAGTTAATGAGAGAAGAATATAGAAAAGAGACAGAAAAATTCAAAGAAAAAGAAGGGCGAATGATATTTCTAGCATTCATAAAACCAATAATAAACGGAACAGGATTTTATGATGTAGAAGTAGAAACAAGGACGAACAAAAGGATAGATATAATAATAACCTATAACCAAAAAAGATACATAATAGAGCTAAAAAAGTGGTATGGGAAAGCCAGAGAAGAAAAAGGCTATAACCAATTAGCAGAATATATAGAAATAAAAAATATGGACGAAGGGTATATGGTAATGTTTGATTTTAATAAGAAAAAGAGATATAAAAACGAGTGGATAGAGGTAGAAGGAAAACGAATATATGAAATAGTGGTTTAAAAATGGGGGAGTTTGAATGCAGAATATATTAGTACCGTTTTTATTAACTGTAATTGCAGGCATATCGACAGGAATTGGTGGGCTTATAGTAATTTTTGCAAAGGATGTAAATAAAAAGCTATTCTCAACTATGCTTGGTTTTTCAGCTGGAGTAATGATATACATATCATTTATGGAGATGCTACAAGGCTCTAAGATTACATTGATGGAGCTATTAGGTAAAACAAATGGTTACATTACGTGTATTGTATTCTTTTTTGTTGGGATATTAATAATAGGTATTATAGATAATCTAATACCAGATTATGAAAATCCTCATGAATTTAAATGTGATATAGAAGAAGGTAAAAATAAGTGTTTATATAAAATAGGGATATTCTCGGCAATAGTAATATTTATACATAACTTTCCAGAGGGACTACTTACGTTTTTTTCTACTATACAAGAGCTAAAGTTAGGTATATTTATGATGATAGCAATACTAATTCATAAGAGTAATCTCGGAAAGTCAGACTAAAACGACACAAAAACCGAGTAAAAGTATAAATTAAAACTGAAAAAGCAGATGAAATTGTATACAGAA
>MGOW01000053.1 GCA_001797255.1 Clostridiales bacterium GWE2_32_10 | reverse complement strand
AAAATAGCATTTGTATTTATTTTTATAGGAATTGGGACAAAGGCAGGGATTGCACCTATGCACACATGGCTACCAGATGGACATAGTGAGGCACCATCGCCAATTAGTGCAATGATGTCAGGAATTTTACTCAATCTTGCATTATATGTAGTAATACGATTTTACATAATTATAAAGGTAATACCAGAGATTGAAAATCTAAAATATTTATTTATTGTATTTGGATGTATATCTCTAATAGTTTCTTCATTTAGCATACTAAAACAGAATAATTATAAACGTCTTCTAGCCTTCTCATCTATAGAAAACATGGGGATAATAACGCTAGGTATTGGGTTTGGAGGATATATTGCAGTGTTCGGTGCGCTATTACACTCAATAATCCATGCATTTGGGAAGACGCTACTATTCCTTGTATCAGGAAATATTCTTAGTGAGTATAAAACCAAAAGAATTAATAAAATACATAATATGATAAAAACCATGCCAATTAACGCAGTGTTTTTAATATTAGGAATGCTAGTTATTGTAGGGTCTCCACCATTTGCATCGTTTTTGAGTGAATATAAAGTAATGATTGGCGGTATCCAAACAGATTACTATATTCCAGTAATCATTTTGGCAGTTTGTTTACTAATAGTTTTTGTAGGATTTTTAAAATTCTTTATAAAAATGGTATTCGAGCACAGGGACGATGAAGTATATACAAAATCAAGCAAGGACAAAGAAAATGTTGTACCACTTATTATAGCGTTTACGTTTATAATACTTACAAGTATTTTTTTCGGAGGATGCTTAAACGATATACTTGATAGAGCAACATTAATTATTAATGGTTAGGACGGCGACTCGTTTTAGGATTACCAGTAAAGACTTATGTGAAGTTCCCCTAGGAGTTAAAACTATAGCCTGTCATTGCGAGGTACGAAGCAATCTCTCTTTAAGTCTGAATTTCTAAAAATATAACAACGAGATTGCTTCGCGAAAAGATGCTCGCAATGACAGGCTATGGGGTAGTTCTGAATAGTTACAAAAGTTTAAAGATACTGCTTGAATTCTCTGCCATAATACTGTATACTAGTATACAGTATAAAAAAGCGAAAGGGTGGTTAATTTATGAAAAAATTTAATATAGCAGGAGCCTGTATAAAAGAGAAGCATTATATGGTAGATACAAGTAATAAAATAAAAAAGATAGAAATGATGATAGAGGATGAGGCTTATTTCACAATAAACCGAAGTCGACAGTTTGGAAAAACGACGACATTATCTGTACTAGCTAAATATTTAAAAGATAAGTACGTGATACTAAAAACAAGCTTTGAGCCGACAGGTGAAAGTTTATTTAAAGATGAGGAAACATTTTGTAGCAACATATTCAAAATAATAGCAAAAGATTTTGAATATGTAAATGAAGAATTTTACAATAAAATTTTAAGCTATGGGGAAGGAATAAAAAGTTATGATGAACTGAGTAGAAAAATAACAAAAATGAGTATGGATTTTAACAAGCCGATTGTACTACTAATAGACGAGGTAGACCAGGCAAGTAATAACGCAGTATTCTTGAAATTTTTAGGAGTACTTAGAAGTAAATATATGGACAGAAACACAATTCCCACATTTAAATCAGTAATACTAGCGGGAGTACATGACATAAAAAGTTTAAAGCTACTAATCAGCGAGCAAAAAGTGATAACATCAGACGAAGCAAAAGAAATAGCATCAGATAGATATAACTCACCATGGAACATAGCCTCTGATTTTGAGGTAGATATGACATTTAATCCGGAAGAAATAGCAACGATGTTAGAGGAATATGAAAAACAAAACCATACAGGAATGGACATAAATAAAATATCAGAGGAAATATATAAATATACAAGCGGATATCCGTTCTTGGTAAGTAAGATATGTAAAGTAATAGATGAAAAACTACAGATTGAGAGCGATAGTTGGACTATCCAAGGGATAGAGCAGGCGGTTAATGTAATATTAAAAGAAAAAAGCACATTATTTGAAAGTATAATAAAGAATCTAGAAAATAATGAAAAGATGTACTCATTAATAGAAAAAATACTAGTATATGGAGAAGAAATGGATTATAACGTAGATGATCCAATCACAGATAGAGCGATAACGTATTCAATAATAAAAAAAGGAAAAAAAGAAGCAGCAGTAATACATAATAGAATATTTGAAATAAGGATATACAATTACATGATAACAAAAAGGAAAGTAGAGCAAGAAATAAGGATAAACTATGAAAGTAGAAACCAATTCATAGACCAAGCAGGCGAACTAAACATGGTAAAAATCTTAGACAAATTTCAAGAGCTAATGAAAGAGGAATATAGGAAAGAGACAGAAAAATTCAAAGAAAAAGAAGGCAGAATGATATTCTTAGCATTTATGAAACCGATAATAAACGGAACAGGCTTCTACTTTATAGAAGCAGAAACAAGAACAAATAAAAGGATGGATATAGTAATAACATACAATAAAAAAATGTATATAATAGAACTAAAAAAATGGCATGGAAAATCATACGAAGACAAAGGATATAACCAACTAGCAGGATATATGAAAATAAAAGATGCAGACGAGGGATATATGGTGGTATTTGACTTTAGTAAAGAGAAAAATTATAAAAATGAATGGATAAAGATAGGTGATAGAAGTATATACGAGGTTGTGGTATAGCTAAAAATAGATCGGGTCAGGCTTGACAAATGGACAAACGATACTTACAAGTATTTTTTTGGAGGATACTTAAACGATATACTTGATAGAGCAACATTAATTATTAACGGTTAGGACGTGAGAAAATGGAGATAGAACTTTTAAAAGAGGAATTAAATATTTTAAATAGTAAATTAGAAATCCAGATAAAAAACAATAATGAATTATACATAAATACAACATCTAACGAGGTAAAAGCTGTTGTGGAATTATTGTTAAGCAAATTTAAGATAACCTTTGTAGGACAATTTTGCAGTCAAAAACAGATATTTACTATAAATATAATATTATCAAATAGAAGCCAAGGTTATTTTATAATCGTGAGGTATGATACAACTGATGAGCTTGTATCACTGCAAGATATCACATATCAAGGACATTTGTTCGAGAGAGAGATTGCTGACTTGTATGGGATTAAGATTATAGGCGGAAAAGATACAAGGAATATTGTAAAGCATGAGGTATGGCAAAAGGATGTTTTTCCACTAAGAAAAGAATATGCTTTTGGGAGTAAAATCAAGCCTGCTAATGAAGCAGACGAATACCAGTTTAAAAAGGTATCGGGTTCTGGAGGATACCAGATTCCTGTTGGACCTGTTCATGCAGGAATAATCGAACCAGGTCACTTTAGGTTTAGTGCTATTGGGGAGCCTATAGAAAACCTTGAGATACGACTTATGTATAAGCATAAAGGGATAGAAAAAATATGTGAGAATATTGATGCTAACAAACTAAACCTTGTATTTGAAAGAATTGCAGGTGAAAGCTCAGCAGCATATGCTGAATGCTACGCACTGCTTGTTGAAAAACTTATGAAATGGGAAATTTCAAATGAGGTTAAAGCATTAAGGGTTGTGCTTTTAGAACTAGAAAGAATATATAACTACCTTGATGATATAGCTGGAATATGTGTTGACGTTGCATATAGCTATCCCGCTAAAAGATTTAACTACTTTTCAGAAATGATCCACCAGCTATGTGAACGTGTGACCGGTAGCAGATTTTCGAGAAATGCTATTGTACCAGGTGGTATAAATATCAATTTTACTTCAAAACACAAAGATGACATTTTACATACACTAGGCAGTATAGAAAAAAGGCTAAACAATATAATACAAGCCACATTAAGCTCAGTTTCATTTCTAGACAGGATTGAGAGCACAGGAGTTCTCTACAATAAAACAGCCACCAAGCTAATCTTGACTGGAGTAGTTGGAAGGGCTTCTGACATACGATACGATGTAAGAAAAAGCTTCCCGTATGAGATATATAAAGAAATCAAAACAAAAGCAAACGCTGAGCTCTCAGGTGGAGTATGTGAGAGATATAATTTAAAAATAACTGAAATAAAAGATGCATTTGAGTTTATAAGAAAGGCATTATCACTTATCCAAGCTGATATTCCAAGAACAAAAAAAGAAGTAGTGATACAAGAAGGAAACGAAGCGTATGCAGCGGTAGAAACTGTTAAAGGTGAGCTAGTTGTATACGGTCAAGCAGGCAAAAATAACATGTGGAATAGAATTTATTTTAAGACGCCATCATTTACAAATTGGAATGGTCTAACCTATGCAGTTTCAGGAGAGATAGTGCCAGACTTTCCTTTGTGTAACAAAAGCTTTAACATGTCTTATGCAGAAAACGATAGGTAGGGGATTGATTATGAGAATTATATTAGATAGAATTAAATACAGCAGGGAAACAAAGAAAGATATATTATTTGACAATCCATATTCATATGGAAAGGTAAATATAAATAACGAAAAATGCAATGGGTGCTCGAAATGTATAGGCGAATGCATTGTAGGTGCTATTTCTATCAAAGATGGTAAAGCTATCATTGATCATGATAAATGTATTTACTGTGGAAATTGTACACAAATATGCGATAAAGCAGCGTTAGAAATGGTCCACGACTGCAAGTTTTGCACACTAGAGCAAGCAGGCAATGAACTAAAACAAAAGATATACAAAAAGTTTAAACGATCACTAGTACTTCGCTCAGTAGACACAGGCTCATGCAACGCTTGCATGCTAGAGCTTGCTGCCACTCAAAACACATACTACGACATATCAAGATTTGGGGTAAAATTCGCAGCATCCCCAAGACACTCAGACGGTATCGTAGTAACAGGACCAGTTACAATCAATATGAGAGAAGCACTTATTAAAACCTATAATGCAATGCCAGAACCAAGGCTAGTTATAGCGGTAGGGGCTTGCTCACTTGATGGAGGGATATTTAAAGACGGGTATGGTAGTGTAGGCAAGCTAGGCGATATCATACCTGTGGATTTGTATATACCTGGGTGCCCGCCATCGCCGCAGGCGATTGTGTATGGGTTACTGAAGCTTGTGGATAGGATTTAGTAGGGGAACCTCACGGCAAAGTTGGTTGTTGTGAGGTTTTTGTATGGGTTGGGGTGTTGAAATGTAAAAATTTAGAATAATGTATTGACAGATGTAAAAAAATGGTGTAAAATAGGTAAAAAATATAAAGGAGAGGATTTTGTTGAAGGACGGTATTCCAAAAATTGTAAAAAGTATTGGAAGTTTTTTAGGTTTAGGTAAAGAAGCTGAAACGAATATGCATTTATCAGGTATTGAAATTACAGATGGAGATGCAAAAAGATTAATAGAAAGTTGGTTTGAAGAAAATTTATCTAAAAGAGATTGGGGGGAGCGATTTGAAAAGATAATTAAAAACTTAAATTTAGGAGACATTAAGATATGTGGAGTAAATGACAAAGATGAGTTAATGGTTATAGATGAAAAAGGTGGATTTTATATAGGACTCAAATCTGAATATCAGGAGTGGTGTTGTGACCCGTATATTAACATTAGTCGCAAAGGAATATCAACTAAGTATGCAGTTAATATTTCTGAAGGGACAACAGAACTACATTCTACTGACATGCAATTAGGTGGAAATTCATTGCATAATTATTATTCAGAATATTCTTACTGGAATACTTTAAAATTACCTAATGGTAAAATTATAAAGATACAAATCGACGAGCCGAATAGAGCTGGTAAAACGCAAATACTATGTACATCTAATTCAAGTGAGGTAGAAAAATATTTATTAGAGTTAGGATCAGAAAAACTGCCAGAAATAGAAGATTTGGTAAAGGATGTTTTAAGTCTGCATAACCCAGAAATGGATATAAAAGATTCAAAAAGGGTGTCATTCTTAATTGCAAATGTATCAGAAGAAGATGGAAAGAAACAAACAAAAATAACTGATGAGATACATATGCAAAATGGGGAAACAACAAAATTTCTAAAAACAAATAATGGAGCAACAGTATGTATAGAGGGAAATATTATAAAAACTGTATGTGGTAATACTAGTATGATGTTTAAAGATGGAGAAGTTGTATCATGTACTCAAGCAACTACAGATACAGAGGAGTTTGAAGGAATTGATAACGGAGCTGAATTAAGAAAAGCTGGAGATGTGATTTGTAATACTATGGGAACATTAGTTGGGTTAGAAAGCTGGGTAAATAATAAATACCCAGATATTAGTAAGGAAAATAAAGAAGTATATGATTTTGGTGGATGTACAGTGAGTGTATTAGAATGTGGACCTGGACAGAGAGTAAACTCAGGCGAAAGTAGATTTGAAGCATGTGTAGCTGATAAAAGAGCACGCGAGCCTGAAGAGCACGAAGTATAACAGGGAAGCTGTGGGTAGAAAAGGGTGAGATTGTAGAATATAGATATTAGAGATTTACAGGGAGAGGAATTTGGAAGAAGTGAGTGGTATAGATGAAAAGTATGAGGTTATAGACATTTCAAATTGCAAAGTTTTAGAAAAATATACTACAAAGGGTACTAGGAGAAAATATTTGTGTGTAATGCCAAATGAAAGATTAGGGTTAGTAAAATTTCCTCTATCGTTAGATAGAAGAGGAGCACGTTCGGAATTGGGGGTGTTACTATGGAGAAGCTTTTACTTATATGGTCTACGCCAAGAGCGGAGAGTAGATTGAGATATGTAATTGGTGAATTAACGTACGTGGAGAATGAATATATATTTAAGTATAATTCGAAATTATCAGAAGCAGAGGATGAAGGTTTTACATTTTACCCTGGATTTCCTGATAGAAATAAAGAATATAGGAGTAGAAATTTATTTATAAATGTTAGTACAAGATTACCTAATAAAGATAGACCAGACTATAAGGAAATTTTAGAAAGATACGGATTAGATGTGAATGCATAAATATTTTAAAAATCGGTGATGAACTTAAGCTTGAAATGGAAAGTGATAATAAATATGATAGTAACGCAATTAAAGTGGTATTTTATAATGAAGGTAGAGGATACAAACTTGGATATGTGCCTAGATACTATTTAAGTGAATTAACATTAATACTAAAAAAGGCTGAAAACTATAAGGCAACAATAGAAAAACTCAATTTTGAAACACAATTTCGAGATGATGATATAACAGTAGTAGTAAAAGTCAATTATTAGTTTATTGTATGATTCCATAATGAAATAATAAACTTTTCAAAAGCAGTTGACAAAATAGATATCTAGTATATAATATAAATAACAGAACCCACCTAGCTTCTTCGATGAAAGCGTACCATGGTGGGACTTTTCTAATGTATTTCTTTCCCTTTTAATGGTATATTATATGTATATTCCAAAATTATTTTCCTTGTTTTATAGTCCATAATTTCTAATTTTTTTGCATTTGTTGTTATTTGATTTTTTACATATTTGTCGCTGGGCTCAACTATGAAACTGCTAGGGAAGTAGTATCCCGCTACGTTTCTTCCAAGCATAAGGTGATAATATCTTTTACTGGTATTATTATATAAAATAATTTCTACATTTCCCATCGTTGTATATACGGTTTTAGGATTAAAATTTATAATTATTTTATTTGAAAATATATCATTCATTTTTTTAATACTAAACGAATCTAGCCTTTCTTTAATATATTTTGTTTCCTCACCCTTTGAGATGTTTGTTGGGGGATAATTATAATAGGTACTCTGAGTTACGTTATTCATTGTTATTTGTCCTGCAAGTATCTCTTTGAATATTGTATTAGCAGATATTTTTTTATTAGCAAAACTTTTAAATGGTTCTATGTCATCCATCTTATGCAATCCTATCATATGTGGGAAGAATCTTGCTTCAAATCGTATCTCTATCTGTTGCCCGTGTTCACAAGTTATTAAAAATTTATATTTTGAAAGTTTATTTTTGTATTCTAGGGCTTTTCTCTTTAATGTCTGTATAATGGGGTTAAATCCCTCGCCTTCCAGGCGAAAC
>MGOW01000052.1 GCA_001797255.1 Clostridiales bacterium GWE2_32_10 | reverse complement strand
TTTTTTTTACATTTAATCTGTAGTATTCTATACTTTTATAAATACCTTCATAAGATGGAATGGGATAAATTATTTCATCTTTTCCATCTTTTTTAGCTTCATTTGAAAAGCTTTGTGCTAAGAAATTTAATACTCCTGTTACTCCGCTACCATTAATAGTTATATCTTCAGCATTTATCTCAACACCCTCTAAATTAGATTCATGTTGTGCTATCAATTTTTTTAATTCCCTGTTTCCTCCTGGGTAAGAATAGCCCCAATCCATATCTTTCTTCGCATTTAAAATTCTATTGATTTCATTTTCAAAACATTTAAATAATGGAAATTCATTCCAATCTAAATTTGATGCATCTAACAAAAGAGCATTCTTCTCCAAACCTCTATCAAAATACCAACTCATAGAGTATTTATTTGATTTTTTTCCCATACTTCCTCCCGCATACTTCATATTTTCTTTTTTTCGCCAGCGGTACCTACTATAACTACTTTATCGTCTTCATTTATCATATCTTTAATTTTTTGCATTGCTACATAACCACCCATAGAAGATATCTCCAGCTGAGGGTACTGTTTTTTGTTTTTCAATTTTTTTATTTCTTCATCTGTAATTGATACTGCAATACCATTGGTAAGTTCTAATATATCTAATATTTTAAAATAATTAAAACATGTATCAGATGATAATACAGTTTCAGAATCAACGGGGTTATCTAGTAGAACTATTTCCTTAGTCATTTTTGATTCATATCCCACCGTTATAGGATCTCCTCCAGCAATTTGCACAGAAACGAATCTGGGGATTTTTTTAATTAATCCCATTCTATATAAATCACTAAAGCCTATATATTGAGCCACAAAACTTCCTCCACTAGCACAAGGAATTATTATCCAGTCTGGTGCGGAATTGTTTAACTGTTCATATATTTCATAGGCTATAGTCTTTATTCCCATTAAATACGAAATATTTGTGCTTAAAAATCCATTGAACACATTTTCATTATCTCTGCAGTACGAGAAACAATGCTCAAAGCTCTCAACCAAATCTTCATCATACATGATGCTAGTTGCATCCTTTAGCAATTCTTTCTTTTCCTCTGTAATAGTTTCCGGCACAAAAACTATTGAATTAATATTGGCTTGTTTTGCATATTTAGTCAGCGAAATAGCTGCGTTCCCTGTAGAAGGTATAGCCACTGTGTTTTTTTTATATGCCTTGATTTCAGACATTAAAAGCGGCATCCCTCTATCTTTAAAGCTCCCAGTAGGATTACTACTCTCATCTTTCAAATAAACTGTTCCATTTATATCACAATTTATTGGGATTAGTGCTGTATTTCCTTCTTCTAGTGTAAAATTTTCATCATAATCTGGTAAATAATTTTTGTATTTATATATTCCCTTATCTAAACCAACATCTAATTTAGATTGTTTCTCCAAAATATATTTTGCATTCCAATAGTTTATTGGAACGCCACCTATTTCTTGCTCAATATGCCTATGCTTATCGAGGTTAAACGGATATTCATAAACCTCTCCACAAACCTCGCATTTAATACTTGTTTTCATATATTCGCCTCAATTCAGTGTATCTATTATTCTTTGTTCAATACTACGAGAGTCTTTTACTCTAATGTTTCCTTCCCACAGGCTATAGCATTCAGGACACTCCTCCATTTCATCCAAAACCTTAATATCATATGTCATATTAAATGATTTAATCCTCTGTACAAACTCATCTGTACATTTAGAACAATTACTTGATGTCATATGTGGAAATATTTCATTTCTTTCTGAATAAGACGCCCCTTGACTTCCGCTCAATACATTTTCATCGAAGTATCCACCCAGTCTTATATCCTTTTTTTCACTACAATTTATCAATTTGTATATTCCTCGTACAACCTCCCTTACACTCCATAGCCATGATACTCTATACTCTCCTATGTTATGTAAAAAGTTAGCTAATGAATATTCTTGTAATGAAGTTGGTTCTATCGACACAGCATCAAAATTCATATTAAAGCAATCAATAGCAGAAGAAACTCCATCATCTATTGCTTCTTGTTCTGTTAAAAATACAGGTTTCAAATTTATGTAAGCAAGTGCTTTAAAGCCGTATTTATGTATTAAATTTACTGCATTAGATATAGTACTCTCATCCTCTAACCTTTTATGATGGCATAGCTGTCTTATAGTCTTAACTGTCGATTCAACACCTATACCGATTTCAACAATTCCATCATAAACCTCTTTTATCTTTTCAAGAACTTGTTCATTTACAAATTCAGCTCTTGATTCAATTATTACCTTTTTTACTTTTTTATAGTTATTCAAAGAACTAAATATGTACCTAACAGCATCCAAAGAAATTTCTTTTTCATTTAACATGCTTCCTAAATTATATACACATACAACAGGATAGTCATCTAAATTAAATTTAACTTTTGACTCTGTATCTTCAATAAACGTTCCATTAATTAAACTGTCCCATTGTTTTTTATATTCTTCATCGGTAACATGACTATCTGGAGTTCCATTAAAATGAGCACACATAGAACATCCGCCTGATTCTTTATAATGTTCGCAACCATTCGCTCTTAGGACAACCATCACTCTGTTTATAGCTTCTCCGTTATAAAAAAACTTATTAATTTCTACTTCTGCTAACGATTCTTTGTCAAAGCTTCTACTTTTTACCAATTTTCTAATCATCTTTATGCGTTCTTCTACTTTATTAAGTGCAACATCATACATATAAGTTAGTCTCCTTTTTTGATTTTTCTATCATTTGTTTTTTAAAAGAAATAACTGGTCTATATTTTATTGTGTTGGCATATGGTAACTCATTAACTATTTTTACATCAACTTCCATATCCTTGGGTATTAATTTATACAAACTATTTTTAACTATTTTTTTATCTATATCAAATTTATCAGGAATTATAAAAACATCTACTTTTCCACACAAATTTTGAACAAATTGATACTTTAATCCATGTATTGGTATATTATCGGTCAAAAACCAATTATATGCTAAGTCCATAAAAGCCGATGCCGGTATAAGCTCTTCATGATTTGTAACAATTGAATCCATTTGTCTCCCATGTATCGCTCCAAGCACTCTAAAATTGCTACCACACTCGCAAGATTCATCTCCATGTATTGTTGCAAGATCTCCTTGTGAGTACTTAATTACTGGAGTTGCCTTGTTAAGTAGATTTGTACCAACTATTAGCCCTGAGTTTCCATCTTTTAATGGTTTTAATGTCTTAGGATCGACTACATCAATATAACATGCATCTTCTTCAATATGATATTTTCTATTAGGGCATTCTAATGCTATTCTAGTAAGCTCCTCGCTACTTAATTCATCTAACACAGGTATTCCAAAAAATTTAGAAAAATCTTTTCTTAGCTTAAGTGTAGATTGTTCTGAATGTATAACTATTAATTCTACTCCATTTTCTTTTAGATTGTTATTTTCCACACATAGTTTTTTTAAATATGTTGGATATGTAGAAATTACTTTAGGTCTAATCTTTCTAATAGCTTCTAGTGCCGTTTTTACATCTGATGTTGAAGGAATAAATTCTTGTTTATAATCCCCATCAATAGAATTAAACCACCAGGGGCAAGTATAAATAAATAATGCCGTATCATTTGCATAATAATTACCCCCACTTTGAAAATGAAATTGTCTAACACCTTGAATAGTATCTTCATATATAGCATCAATAGAAAGGGCTAATGTAACAAATCTACCTGAAGACCCCGAGCTTCTTGTTGTAATGTTTAAATCTCTTGTATTTTTCACGATTTTATCTGGAAAACCACTTACCAACTCTTCTTTAACCAAAACTGGCAAGTTTTCATAGTCTTTCCATGTTTTTAAATCTCCTGCCTCATACCCAACTTTTTTATATTTCTCATGATATAGTGGTATGTTTACAAAAGCATGATCTACTATCCCTTTGATTCTATTAAGTTGATATTCTCTTATTACCTCTTTACTGTTTTTATTGAAATCTCTAACGTTTATCCACTTTTCATCCATTAATCCTCTTAAGCTTTTTGAATACTGGTTATCTTCAAACATTTTAATTGACTTATTTTTTAATTGAATATAATCATTTTCATCAAATTTCATATCTGCCTCCTGTATATACATTCTGTCTACATCTTTGGGACACAAATTTTTATTTGTTAATTATATTTATTTTATTTCTTTATAAGCGAACTTTCAATAATATTCTGCACGTCGTAACTATCTCTAATATCAAATATTCCTTTTTTAACTAATTTCCATGAGTCAATTAATTTAATGTGATTTTTAATTAATTCTTCTGTGAAATTATATATTTCATCCTCAGCTTTCTCTAAATCTTTAGATACATTCATAAGGTTTTCATCTTCTGTTTCATTTAATAAACTCAAGAATTGTGTTAATTTTTCAGTTCTAATTTCTTTGTAATCCTGAATAAATGTTTGATTAAATTTAGTCATGCTTTCTGTTAAGTTATCCAAAAAGTCACTTATATTAGCATCGCAGCTACATTGATTAAATATTGATTTACTCATATAGTTTACATACAAATTCCTATAATATATTTGTGAATCCACTAATAGCAACAAACCTTTCCAGTAATTAAGTATTTTGGAATACTCTGAATATCTTTCTTTTGTATGCTTATGTATAACTGCTCTGTTATGATAAACAACCCCCAAAGCTGAATGTATAGCAATTTCTAATGGAAAATAATCACTCCCTAGAACAAAATCCGCTGATGGGCAAGGGAACCATTCAAATATTTTATAATAAGCTATATTCCCACAATCTGGATACGAACCTGAATTAACATCGATTTTGTCTGAAATAAATGGTTCATTGTTTCCTAACATCTCATCATTAATAATATCATCATGATGCTCTTTTGGAATAGACATACAATCAAATAATTTTCTTAGTAATGTATAATCTTCATTTTCTTTTATTAAACAATCTATATCTAGATTGTATTTTCCTTTATATCCCCCACCTACTATATATTGAGTTTTACCTTCTACCTCTTTCGCTAAATATTCCATTTCAACTTCTATTGGAAACACTTTTTTACCTGTTATTTCATTAGTATCCATAAGAACATCAGAATCTCTTCTATGAATAAACTCAGCATGTAAAAACATTCCTATCAAAAATATTTTATTAAATGTATTTCCATAGTTAACATTCTTACCTGGATATACTTTCATAAACTCCTCCAAATTTTTCAGAGACATTTTTTCTGATAAACAATCATAGAGTTTGTTTATCGTTGTTCTTGTAACATAGTAAGTTTTTACTGATTTGTATTTTCGATTTAGATTTACAACATCTTCCTTATTTATTTCTTCTGGATTATCTTCAAATATAATAAAAGGCATCTCTTCTTTATTATATTCATTTGCAAATTCAACTTCTTGAAAATAATCCTCTAAATTTTTTATGTCCATTTTCCTATGAGTAGGAACACAATAAATACGATTGTACATAGTTTTACCTCCTTCATGTGGCTTAATATTATTCATAATTCAATATAATATTAGCATACCTCCACTTTTTATCAACATTTTTTTTCATCCACATGGTTAATGTATGTGCCCAGTCCTAGTGGGCGTATTTTCCACAACCACCGCCTTAAACAGTCACTTAAATTTTAGGAGGGTATTCTCAAAAAAGCTCGTCATAATACATTCCAAATTCAATTTCATCCTTTATTGGTGTTCTTGCTTGACTAGACACTGGTTCAAGAACTTCTACTGTACCAGAAATTCTTGGGTTTTGTCTTTCCTGCCCTTCCTTTGTTTCTCTATAGTAATCATAATTTCCAACATAATTAGTAACTTGTTTTTCGTCTATTTCTAATGTCCTATTTGCTAATCTATTTATAAAATATCTATCATGTGAAACAAACAAAAGAGTACCTTTAAAACTTTGTAATGCAGTCTCTAATGTTTCCCTTGTTTCAATATCTATGTGGTTCGTTGGCTCATCTAATATTAGCAGATTAGTATCCTTCTGCATTAATTCTGCTAATTTCAATCTTACTTTTTCTCCTCCAGATAATCCCCCCACTCTTTTAAATACATCTTCACTACAAAACATAAATTTTGCTAATATAGATCTTAATGCTGTTTCTGTACCTGAAAACTCTTTTCTAAACTCATCTAATATTGTATTTCCCTCATCCTCAAAATAAATTTCTTGTGGTATATATCCTATTTTTACATTGCTTCCTATTTTTACTTTGCCTTGATCTGGTACTATATCACCTAAAATCGTTCTTATCAATGTACTTTTTCCCGAACCATTTTTTCCCAACAAACAAGCTTTTTCCCCATAAGTCAGTTCCATATTAACTCCATCCAAAATTTCTCTATCTCCTAATAATATTCCTAAATCTTCTATTCTAAGTACATCTTTTCCGGACCTATCTTTCATTTCAAATTCTAATTGCAATTTAAATTTATCCGCTCCAGGTCTATCTAACATCTCTATTTTTTCCAGTCTTTTTTCTATGCTATTAGCCCTTCTAAAGAACGCTTCATTATTTCCTAACATTCCAAATTCTCTTAATTTTTTTATTGATCCTTTCATTGCTGTTACCTTTTTTTGTTGATTCTTATATATTTCAAATTCAGATAAAGCTCTTTTCTCCTCTTCATCAATAAAATATGAATAGTTACCATGATATATCTCACTCTTTCCATTTTCTAATAATACTATTTTGTTTACAACTTTATCCAAAAAATATCTATCATGAGAATTGATTACTACTGTTCCTTTATAATTTTTTAAAAATTTTTCCAACCATTCTGTCATTTGAATATCCAAATGATTTGTTGGCTCATCCAATAATAATATATCTGGATTACTTAATAGTAACGATGCTAGATTTGCTACAGTTTTTTCCCCTCCACTTTGTGAATTATACTTTTGATTTAATCTATCTTCTGAAATTTTAAACACTGAGCAAATTTTTGATATTTTTTCTGCTAACTCGTATCCGCCCTTTGTTATAAAAGAATCTTGAACTTTCTCGTAATTTTTCATAATAGGATCTATGTTATCTATATTTTCTGGATTTGCCATTTCATTTTCTAATCTTTCCATTTTATCGGCCAATTCAATTAAATCACTTATGCCTAAATTCAATACATCTCTAACTGTAAACGAATCATCAACTTTTTTAGGTAACTGCTCTAAAAAACCAATCGTTGCGCCCTTTCTTACTGCTACTGTTCCACTTTCTGCTTTTTCCACTCCAGTTATTATCTTAAATACTGTAGTTTTTCCTGAACCATTCTTTCCAACTATAGCTATCTTATCCCCTGTATTTACCTCAAATTCTACTCCATTTAATACATTTTTAAATCCATAATTCTTTTTTATATTACTCAATCCTATTTCTGTCATTTTTTCCTCCATTTAATTTAGTTGTTATATTATATAAAATAATAATGTAATTGTAAATATTCTGCAATTTTATATCCCAATAATATCACATTAATTTTTTTTGTCAATCCTTTCTATGACTAAATTTTCCCTCACATTATTTCTGTCTGCCACAGACACCCATTCTTAGGAAGTCGGGTCTTTGACAGTTGCTCCAAATGTTGATTTTATGAAAGTCTTGAAGCCAAGGCTTTTTTTGTTGAAATTTTGTTAATTTTTTATCAAAAACTGTTACGTTCTGTGGCATAGTATATATTAACTGGAGGCGTTACTATGAGATTGAAGGTAATTAAATCAAAAAATGTAGATCTGCTTTATGTTATTAAAACTATATATATTGATGGAAAACAAAGAACTAAAACAATGGAAAAGCTTGGTAGTTATTCTGAGCTAAAAAACAAACTAAACGGTGAAGATCCTATTGAGTGGGCTAAAAAATATATAGAAGATTTAAACAAAAAAGAAAAAGAGGGAGCCTGTGACGTATTAGTCAAATACTCTCCCACTAAGATTATCGATAAGGATGACCAACATTCTTTTAATGGTGGTTATCTCTTTCTTCAACAAATTTATTACAAGCTTGAGCTCCACAAGCTCTGCAATGATATTTCAGAAAAGTACAAGTTTACTTTTGACCTCAATTCTATTCTTTCTAGATTGATCT
>MGOW01000051.1 GCA_001797255.1 Clostridiales bacterium GWE2_32_10 | reverse complement strand
AAAACCTCTACTTTACGCATATACGATATAAATTAAACATCAGGAATACTATTACATTTACGTTAACTAAATGACATTGGTTCAGATATCGAACTTGCGAATATCCTCGTTCTGTCATTGCGAGCCTGTTTTTTGGCGAAGCAATTTCGTCTTTTTCAACATAAAAATCAACAGTCTGAAGTATTAACTTTTTCCTATTTTGCAGTGCGATGTGCTGATAAGATTAATACATCAGTTAAGTTTATAGCATCATGTCCAACTCTTTCCTTTATGTACTTTACATAATCCATATTCATTGCCCCTTGCAGTAATATATTTACAACAAATATAATATTAGTATTATATTCATAATCACCATCATTAAACTAAATATCCTACCTAATAAAATTTTTTTATATAAAATATTACCTATAAAATAAACTCCAATATTTATAATACAAGATATAACGTATAAAAAGAAAAAAGAAAGAAAAGTATCTTTAATAGCTATACTAATACCATAAATGATTATACCAATTCCAAAAATAATTATTGATAAGTTATAATTTATTTTAGAAATATTAAATTTTTTCATTTCGTTACGTATAAGATTCAAAATAGAAGGAATAAAACAATTTATTACAAAAAGTAAAACTATATAGATATATTCGCTGATATTTATATAGTTTTCAAAGATATATTCAAATTTATACACATCGTTTAGTAACCAGTCATAATAAACTTGCCACATAAAAAACAATATTATCCCGATTAAAACAGGAATGATTACTTTTAACCCTTTTCCCATAATCTTTACACATCCTTCGACTCATTCAATATCCATTCAATATCTTCCTTAGCCATATTAATATTCCTCATCCCCTGTCCCACAGGATAATAAACCGGGAATACTTTATATAACTCTCCTTCTATCTCAAGCATTTCGTACTTTTTCCTATACTGCGATACCTTGATATCATTATTTAACAGCACCGAACTTACTTGATTTCCAAATGTAATAATTATTTTAGGTTTCACAAAATGTATTTCCTCTTTAAACAAATCTTTATATTTTTTAAAAACTTCATTTGGCAATGGTCTTGCATCTACTTGCGTAGCCTTCGATAAGTTAGTTATGTACATAGAATTGTTACAAACCTTTTTATACACCTCTTCTGAAAATTGGTAATCCCATTCTATAGGTTTTTTAGTATTTATTTCTTCAATAATCATATTATCAATTAACCCAAGCTGATAAAACATATTCCATACATTCTTAGTTCCAATCCACGGTGCTTTAAGTCCTGTCCAAGCTTTACTTGAAGCTACATTTCTCCCAGTCGGATTCATAAAAACTAAGCATACCTTCGGACTGTTTATTTCCCCACACCCACAAATTGCGTCTAGGCTAACATCTCCATAAACAAGCTGCAGTTCATTAAATTTATCAAGTAGCCCTGTAACCTGCATATAGTTTAAATCTTTCTCTTCTGAATTACACATATTCTGAAATCCTCCTTTAATCTCAATTAAATATACTCGTGCTTATCACTGTTTGTAAATCCGTATAGCTTTCCATAGTAATTCTCGGTAATAAATAAAATCCATTTGATATATCTGCAATTTCCGTACCTGTTATAAATGTTATATTTGCCCCTTCTTCCTTGATTGTCTTTTCAGCTAATTTATTGTAGATTCCATAAGGATATGCAAATACCTTTGGTTCATAATTCAAATGTTCAGTTATTAAATTATATATTTTCTTGTAATCAGCTTTTACCCTTTTTATATAATCTTCATCTGTCTCATTTAATAATTTCCCTACACCCTTTTCGCAGATTTTCCCTTCACCATATGAGTATCCTTTTTCACTATGTAAATCATATGAATGACTTTCTATATCGATAAGCTTGCTATCAACCATTTCTTTCGCTTGATTCCAGTTAAAGAAACTTAAGCTATAATGTGTATTTTGTGCTCCTACTGACCACCCAATAATAAAAATTGTAGCTTTCATATCATATTTTTTTAATAGTGGAAATGCCAATTTATAATTACTCATATATCCATCATCCATAGTTATTACTATAGGCTTTTCAGGTAAAGGTTTATCTAAATCTTTTGCAAAGATTGTATTATAGCCATTATTTTTCAAGTATATCAAATTTCTTTCAAATTTATTTATATCAAATGTACTGGTATCTTTTTTGTTAGCGTTTCTATCAAAGTTATGATATATAATAATTGGAACCAGATTCTTTGAGTTTCTAAATACATATTTTAACTTATCATTATGTTTACAACTAAATAACCCTAATATTATAAGTAAAAATACTAGTAGTGCTATAAGTCTATTTTTCATATATATACATTCCTTTCTATATTACTTAGGCACAAAATATTATATAAACTTAATCACACCTCAATAACTTGCACTCTACCAACTATCCCACCAACCAACATCACTTTTATCCCATGTGGATGGTTAGGGCTATTAGTAAGTATTCTCTCCACCGTTCCTTCTGTCAATTTCCCTGAACGTTGATCTTGCTTTTGTACAACTTGAACCTTCATACCTATTTTTATATCACTGCGGTTTTTCCCATTCATGCATTTTCCTCCTTCAGCTTTATTCCGTCATCTGTGAATTCAATCTTCCCACTCTTTAAAAGCGTTCCCACTGCCCGCTTGAATGCCTTTTTACTTATATTTAGTTGCAATTTTATATCATCAGCAGAGCTATTATCGTTCAAATATAAAACTCCATCAAGGTATTTCAGCTTTTCTAGTATCATTTCCGCATCTATATCCATCTGCAAATATGCCTTCTCTCTTAGACTCAAATCCAGCTTTCCATCTTCCCTTACGTTAATTACCCTAACTTCTACTATATCACCTAACGAGTAGTCTTTATGCAATTCTCTTTTTGGTATAAGTCCATGATACTTTTTATCTATCGCTACAAAAACCCCCATGGCATCTTTTATATCATATATCATTCCCTCAGCCTTATCATTCCTTTGATATGGTGAGTCACTACTTAGCACATCAGAAACCCGCATAGTAGCACATATCCTATCGCTTTTATCAATATATACCCCTACCAAATAGCTCTCACCCTTCATTAGCTCCTCTTTTTGTTCTCTATACGGTAAAAGCAAATCCTTTTTTAAACCCCAATCTAGGAATGCCCCTACTTTTGTTATATCAACTACTTTGAGATACCCTATTTCCCCTACTTCAAGCTTAGGCTTTTGTATCGTTGCTGTTAGTTCATCATTAGTATCTTTGTATATAAATACTTCTATATGCTCCCCAATATCAAGCCCTTCTGGCAGTTGGTCAGCTGTTAGTAGCACATCCCCGTAGTTATCATCCTCTGAGTTTAGCAGTGCACCGATAGGTCCTATTTTTTTAATCTTTAAGCTTTGTATTTTTCCTAACTCTATCATAATATTTTACCATCCTTTTTGGGTGTATTTTTTAAATAATCTGACCCCGTTTTTTTTAGCTAGCTAACATAGTTATTCCTACCATAGCGAATATTATTCCAATAATATTCTTAGTATTTAGTTTTTCAGAGTACATAACTATTCCTATTACGACTAGTGCAATTGATTCAACTAGAGAGACTATATTGTATATTTTTGATAACTCTCCACCTACTCTATATATTAACAAGAATGATACTTCCATAACTACAAGACTTATACTTAATACTATAATAGCCCAATTAACCTTTTTTAACTCTTTTACTATGTTCTGTTTTTTATTAACTATGTAACTAATTATAAATGCTGTGCTTGATGCTATTAAATATACCATACTTATAGCAAATAGAGGATTAATATCTTTAGGTATGTTCATTTCTGAGAAGTGATATACAACATCCGATATTATAGCACCTATTATTGACAAATATACTAAAACTTTCATTATTCGGATTCTCCTTTCATACTTCTTCCTCATTACCTGATATAAGATATATTCCTGTCATTCCCAAAATTAAACCTATAATATTATACATACTCAACTTTTCATTATATGAAAAGATCCCTATTAAAACTAGCATTATTGCAACACCTGGAGTTATTATGTTAACCAGTTTTGATATCTTTTCTCCTAGTCGATACGATAATAAAATGCTTAACTCAAACCCTATGGAACTGATGCTTAAAAGAACAACTGCAAAATTTATTTTATCAAAGTTTTCTTGTAGGTTTATGTTAGGATATATTATAAACATTAAACTCGTAACCATAATAAATCCAAAGAAATATGCAACTGCTAATGCAAAAAAAGAATTGATTTCTTTATTTATACTTTTTTCTGCTATATGAAATACTGTAGTTCCTATTATAGCTATCCCTAATAATCCAATTAGTAGTAAATTCATTTTGCTGCCTCCAATCTAGTCTATGTTTAATATCCATCTTTATTTATTTATCCTCTTTATTTCTATTTTCTTAGCACATATTTTTTGTAATTTTCATACGTTATAAATGTTTTTTTATCCTGTACTCTTTCAATAAAGACTATTCCCGCTAAATGATCAACCTCATGTTGTACCACTCTTGCCTGGAGATCTTCAAATTCTTTTTTATGTAATTCACTATTTTCATCTAAATATTGAACTAATATTTTTTTATATCTAGCTACTACTCCTCTTATTTCAGGTACACTCAGACACCCCTCATACCCTTCTACCTTTTCCTTACCAATCGGTGTTACTTTGGGATTTATCATAACTGTAAGTGGTAGTTTCTTTAAATCTGGGTAATTCTCATTTTCCTCTATCTCTATAATTACTAACCGCTCTGATACACCTACCTGTGGGGCTGCTATACCAATCCCTTTACTTACTCTCATTAGTTCAGTCATTTCTTTTATAAGTTCTTTTTTACCTACAATATCTTTTTTAAAAATCCTCTTAGCCTTTTGTTTCAAGACTTCCTCTCCTATTGTCTTGACTTCTAACATTAATATCATCTCCTAATATATATTTTTATTATATACTGTGTAGAATCTAATAGGGTCAGGCTTTCCAATTGGCAATTCTCTCATAATCGTCCATTATTCTCTTCGCCCCATCCGTCATTCTTGAATCTTCATTTTTTATTTTAGAAACTACAGATATATCCAAATTTAGGCTGTTTGCCAACTCTCTAGCCGTTACTTTGCACTTTTTCTCGCTCATTTTTATTATTGCTTTTCTTACGTCTGTTATTTCACGTTTCTTCGTCTTTTTTCTTATATCTTCTAACTTTAATTCCTCTTGCTCAGTTACTTTCCTTATCAATTCTTCTAGTTTTATATGAGCTTCTTTTTTATCTAACTTACATCTTTGAGCTTCTTCTATTTTATACTCCTGCTCCTCTATATCATCAATCTCTTCCTTCATATATTCAAGATATCCCTTTAAAGCCCGTATTTTACTTTTTGATATAATTTTTAACACTTCTTCTGTATCTACTAGTCCTTCCTTACTTTGAAGGTATTCTTTATGACTGCTAAATTTATATTTGAGTTCCCCTTCTAATTTTGATTTTACAGGATTATAATGTATATATTTGATTAAGTGTAATAGATAACCTTCTTTGTTGCACACAATAGCTTTATACCTCTGCTGAAACACATGTCCTGTTCTATTGCGTTTTTTATTATAGTGTTGGGTATATACTTGTTGTACCCCTTGCATTATTCTAGATAGCTCTGTTTCTTTTACTTCGATAAGCATATGTACATGATTATCCATTATGCAATATGCATATAACTTAAACCCACATTTTTCTTTATATTTTTTTACTATGTCAAGGTAGTGCCACTTATCCTCATCTTCTTTTAGCACATACTCTCCATTATTGCCTCTTGCCATTACATGGTAGAGCGCCCCTTCGTAATGTATCCTCTGCTTCCTTGCCATCTTATATCACCACCCTAAATTTATATTATCACGCGAATTGCCAATTGTCAAGCCTGACCCCATTTAGTTCTTACTTCCTCCGCCTTCCTCATTATACCATTTCTCATGTGTTTGTTTAAGGGTATCTTGCATTTCTACTTTTAATCTAGGCAAATCATTAATACTTGTAATTTCTATTGCGTAATTGTTATTAGAATCAAATTGTGGTTTCACTATCATTTTAAATTTGATATTATTTTTTTCATAAAATTCAACTTCTTCATATATTCTATTTGACTTAGATTCTATTTCATGTTCATATCCTACATAACCTATAATTAGCTCTCTGTAATAGTAGCTTTCAATTATTCTTGATTTTAATGCTTTCATATCCAATTTACTTAACTCTTCTGAGTTAAGTTCTATAAGTCTATCTTCGTAAAAATCAGCATAATTATGATCTAAAGCTACCTTATATTTTACCTTACTTGTATCTTCTTCTGTTAGTCCATTTATACTTTTCACAAATTTACTTATATTTTCTGATACTGTTTCTAGTTCATCTATAGATTTTATTTTGATGGCAATAATGTCATAACCATTATTCCAATATAATAAATTACTTCTTTCAAGAGCTTTATTAAATATTGCTTTCGAAAAAGAGTCATTAATTGTTTTTGCCATAGTAACAAATTGATGTGAGAAAATCTCAAATTCTACTTGTGAGTTTTTCTTTAATGCTACCAAAAATTTATCATTATCAACTCTTCTTACTAATTTTATACCTTGATTAAAATTGTTATGACAATATTGTTGTACTTCTTGTTCTGTTAAATATGTATTCATAGACTCTGGAGCTATACCAATTCCAAAATTACCCCTTAAAGCATTTCCACCATGTTGCATTAGATATAATGTAGATTGGTATACGATAAACAATATTCCTATCATTACTACTAATTTAATGATTAGTACTACTTTCTTATTTTTTACCTTTTGCATCTTACCACCTCTCCTCTCTTATCTCTATATCTGAAAAAATTATATTTCCCTCATGAAAACGATTTTATAAACTTTATAATTCCTCATTTGCCTGTTTTTACTTCCTCACCAACCTCACCACACACTCCACATGCATCGTGTGCGGAAACATATCCACCGGCTGCACATCCCTCACCGCAAACCCCTCATCACACAAATACCTCAAGTCCCGCGCCAGCGTCGCAGGATTGCACGAAACATACACCACTCTATCCGGCCCCATCTCCGCTATCATCCGCAGTAGCCTCTCGTTGCATCCTTTTCTCGGTGGGTCTACTACTATCACATCTGCCCTTACCCCTGTCCTCTCAAAATGGTTCGGCATTACTTCTTCGGCAGCACCTGTGAAGAATTCCACGTTGTTTATTCCGTTCTCTATCGCATTATCCCTCGCATCCTTTATCGCTTGCTCTACTATCTCTACTCCATACACCTTTTTTGCCTTCTTCGCAAGAAAAAGAGAGATGCTTCCTGTACCGCAGTATGCATCCCATACTATTTCATTGCCTGTAAGCCCTGCGTATTCTAATGTTTTGGCGTATAGCTTTTCTGTTTGGATTGGGTTTACTTGAAAGAATGATTGAGCTGATATTTTGTATTTTATATCACCTATATAGTCTGTGATGTAGTCTTGTCCGTCTAGTACTCTCGTAATGTCACCTAATACAGTACTTCCTTTGTTTGTATTGATATTTAGGACTATGCTTTTTATTTCTTTTATAGCTTTTAGTTTGTATACTAGCTCGTTTTTATCTATTATGTTTTGTCCGTTTATTATAAGACAAACCATTATTTCACCTGTTTTGTATCCGGTTCTAATCATTACGTTACGAATTAGACCCTTGTGGGTTTGCTCGGCGTAGATTATTGATTCATAATCCTTCATACCCTCTTCTTTTTGAGTTAGAACGCGATATTTACTTTGTAGAAAGCTTCTTATTGTTTTAAGTATCTTTTCTGTTGCCTTGTCTTGAATAATACATTTATCAGTGTCAACTATGTCGTGGCTTCCCTGCTTATAGCCTCCGATAACTAGCTCTCCATTTGATATTCCAACAAGAAAAATTGCTTTGTTTCGGTAATTATACGGGGTTTCCATACCGATAATGGGATTAATGTGCAAAGAGAGCTTGCTTCGTTCCTCGCAATGACAATCTTTAGACTCCTGACTTTCTATCTGAAATTTTCCAATCCGCTCTAAGGCATCTTTTACTATTTTTTGTTTTATCTTTAGTTGCTCTTCATACTTTATTTGCTGTATTTGGCATCCTCCACATTTGTTGACTACTTTGCACGGTGCTATTTGTCTAAGCTCTGACTCTTTTATCAGTTTAATTATTCTCCCTAACACATAGTTTTTACTTACCTTAGTTATCTTCACTTTTACTGTGTCGCCTTTTATCCCGCCAGAAATAAAGATAGTC
>MGOW01000050.1 GCA_001797255.1 Clostridiales bacterium GWE2_32_10 | reverse complement strand
TTTCCATATAATTAAAATTGTTAATTTGTTAACAATTTTAATTATATCTCATTTCTATTTAAAACCATATATTGCGTATGACCCTAATAAACCTCAACATTTTTTTCTCTCTCTAATTCATCAAAAAATGTGTATACCTTTTTCATATTTCCTCCTCTCCGCCTTTCGAACGAAAAGTAAATTTTTTTACCCCGCCACAGACAATATGCCTGCGCGAAGCGTTTATTTTGAATCACCCATGTAAAACAATAAAATATTTATTGTCTCACAAAGAGTGATCCAAAACTTGTCCAACACTAATTTTATTAAATTTAGTGTTGGATGGAGAAACTATGAAATTTTTATCAAAGAACTTTCCTACTATGAAATTTTGATTCAAAGATCAAAATTTCAATTGTAGTGGCGAGATTCACTAGAACTTTGTGAATCTCGCAGGGTGAACGGTAGGGGTTACTAGTAAGCCCAATAAATTCCTACCTTAGTAGCGTTATTTTTGGCAGCATAGGCCAAAATGGTTGACCCATGTTGCATGAGAAAGGCATACAACTCCTCTTCTTTACAATTGAGGAAAAACTCCGGTTCGGAATCCGTGGGATCCCGTTCCTTGTCCATCTCCACACAATCTGGGAGACAGATAATATCAGGAGAGTTTTGCAAGAGCTCTCCCGCCTTGATTGCCAACTCGTTCTTAAGGCGAGTGACATCGTTCTCAAACTGCCCAGACCAAGCATGGGTTGAGGATGGTTTCAGAAAATCCGTGAAACAACCCTCAAGTTCCAACGCCTGGCTGGAATTAGAATGAAGAGAACGTTCCGTATAACCCGCTAGGGCTATAATTTTCAGGTGATCCTCTCTGAGAATGTCCCAGGGATGATCACCATCCACGCGAGAAGCGAGAATGGACCAATCTCCATACTGACCAACCTCTACCCAGATATGAGTGGAACCCGTGCAAGTAGTATGCTCTACCCGCATACGGATAAGATCAATTACTGGAACCACTCCCCGGATTTCATTCGAAGGAGTGGCCTCGAGGTTTTCCCTGAGAGCCATTGCATAGGCGACCAGGGTTTCCATGTCATCTTTTCCGGCAATGATGTCGCCAGAAAGGTTGGAATGACCAAGTGCCTTTCGGCACTCCTCAAATTTTTTCAGAGCGTCTACTAATTTCATATTTCCTCCCTCCGCTCTTTCGAACGAAAAGTAAATTTTTACTCCGCCACAGACGAAATGCCTGCTCGGAGTGTTTTTTGAATTGCCCATGTGAAATGATAATTTTTTTGTGAAAATTACGTATCTCGCATAAAGGCAATCCAAAATAATTTAGAGAAACTATGAAATTTTTATCAAAGAACTTTGAGATCCCTCGACAAACTCGGGATGGCAACTCTCTCTTACCCCGTCAGATGACTGTGATTTTTAAAGAGATTTTTGCATCCGAATAGGTGTTCAATCTATCGGGTGCAACTGATCTCTTTCCGAAAAAAGGATTTAAACCCCCTCTCAGTCTCCCCCTTGATTACAAGAGGGAGAGGTTATTTTAATCAGGTGATTGTGATGTCTTTTCTTGGAAGTGTTTTACTTAATTTTAAGTAAAACAGCTTACTCAATACTTAGAAGTGATTCCGAAAGGATATATCGTTCATATATCGACTTTCTTCATCGCATCCAATCTAATCGAACGATTTTGGACATATAATTCAGATTCCTATCTTCTAGCTTTACTCTCTCCATGTGGCTAATGCTATAGCTCGCAAAAGTAAACTCCATGAATCTGTTTTACAAAGTCTTAATTTTAAATGTTCTAGCTAAGATTTTAGTTGTCTATGCAACTTCTTATCTTAACAACATAGTATAGCATGTCTGAGTAAATTTGTCAATAGTTTCGTAACAACTTTATCTTATTTTAGTGTATTTTTATATATTTTAAGCATTCTTTCCTTATTTTATAATATATTTTTGTCATAATTTTATTGACAAAATACTTATAATCTGCTACAATAGAAACAATTAACACTAAAAATTGTGGAAAATATTATACTAAAACAGCTAGGCTTAAACGATAATCAGATACTTATTTATGAGTATCTGCTTGCAAATGGCGCGCAAAAAGCCAGCGTTATAGCCAAAAACACCCCTTTACAAAGAGGAGTGGTTTATAAAACACTAGACGAATTAATCGAATTGAAGATCATAGAAAAAAATGAAGAAGAAAATGCCATTGCTCTCTTTATTCCTCTTCATCCTAGCGTTCTAAAAAGTCTAGCCGAAAGTAAGATCCGAACAGCCCAAAACACTTTTAATCATTTGGAAAGCGAGATTGGCTCTTTGATATCAATGTATAATTTGACTAATAACAAGCCAGGAATTGAATTTTATGAGGGAATTGAGGGAGTTAAAAAGATTTTGAGTGATTCTCTGACGGCTAGAGAGACTATTTATTCTTATGCTGATTTTGAAGCCATAGAAAAAAATATTAGTCAAGTCAATGCCCAGTACCGCAAAAAAAGAAACTCTGAGTTTATAACAAAAAAAGGCCTTGCCTTAGACACGCCTTTTGCCCGTGAATTTCTCAAAAATTATCCCAAGATTGACCGAGATAATGTCCGCCTAATTCCCAAAATTGAAATTCCGTTTTCTTCCGTCATGCAAATTTATGATAAAAAGATCTCCTATATATCTTTTAATGAAAATAGCTCTACTACATCTATTATTATTACCGACCCCAATCTTTATGCGATGCACCGCTATTTGTTTGAGTCTCTTTGGAATACTGCTAAGTCGCTGGATCAAACTGATTCAAAAACCACGATTGAACCATCCTTATAATCAAAATATCTAGTTAAAGCAAACCCTTCTTTTAGTTCACTAAAAGAATCATTCTGCTCTTTTTTTCTGATGATAATTTGTGCTGTTTTTTCTCCAATTCTATTTGCTAATTCATCGCTTGAAATTTCTTGAGTTTCATATTTTTTCGATTTATCCATCGTTATAGCAAAACTTGGCACACCAGAAACATCCATAATGTCAGTGGCGACAAATCCGCTTTCAATATAAGTTTTGGAAATATTTTCTTCCGGATTGCAATTGGCATCAATGGACATTTTATCCTCGGTATATTTTTTCATTACTTCTTCAAAAAGCGCTCGGCCAATTTCCGCTCCATTAAATATATCGTTATTGGCATTAAAACTACCAAAATACAAACGCCCGTCAGGTTGTCTCGCGATAGTTAAAAACGCCATCAACTCTCTTTCTGATTCCTTTTGCGAGACAGCGCTATTTTTATAAGTCGCTATTTCAAAATTCACATTTAAATCCCCAACTTTTTTATCAAAAGATTCCTGAATCATTTTTTGGAATTCCTCTGGATAGCTGGCATAATTTTTAGCGATATCTGCTTTCATTTTTCCAACCATTGCTTGGCTAGTAACAATTTCTTTGCCAGTCAATGTATTAATGCGAGTGTCTTTCATTTTTTCCAGAGGCATCTCTACTCCATTTTCGCGCATATTTTTGAAAGTGGCTTTAAAAGTTTCCACATCTATCCTGATAGTCTCAATCTTAGCTATTATTTTTTGCAAAACTTTTTCCGACACATCTGCATTATCAGCTACAATGGCGAGAAGCTCTTTGCCCCGGATTAAAAGTTTTTCAGCTATTTCTCTCGCATCTGCGACAGCTTCATTTCCAAACTGTTGAATAATATATTTTTCCACTCCGTCGGATGCATCCGCCAATTCAGCATATTTAGCAAAAATCATATCAGCAGTTTCTTGATCAAATTTTTCTCCGATAGTTAAAATTTTATCTCCCATTTCTTGTCCGCCATGCTCGAGAGAAAGGAAAGAGCGAACTCTATTGATTCTATCTTCATCGTCTCCACTTTGGTTTAAAAATTGTTTTATCTCTTTTATTTCCAAAACTGTCTTTGATTTTATAAATTGGAGGAAATAATTTTGCTCTAAGATAGAAATATTTTTTACTTCAAAACCAAATTCGGTATGCAACGCTTCTCTAAGAGGTTTTGACATAATATATGCATAGTCTCCCAAATGCTCTTCTTCAAGAACGGGCTTTCCTAAGCCGCTTATCTGAAGATTATTTTTTTCATCAAACGCGCCGGTTTGATTAGGAGAAATTTGAAAGGGAATCACATCTTTATCGGTAACAAAAAACTCACCCAACTCAAAGTCAATATCTGTTTCTAAAATCTGCCTTAATCTCAGATTTAAAAAGTAATTATTTTCATCTCTATCAATAATATTTTTTAATCTGATCAAAAAAGCTGACTCATTTAAAGCTTTATTATCTCCGTATTCAATATCTTTTGTAATTATTTCAAATTGATAAATAACATAAATAAGAAATCTCAATATCTCCAATAAATTCTTCGTTTTATCTCGCACTTCTTCATTTTGTAAATCAATTTTGTCTATAAAACAATTAAAAAATTCTTCATATTTATTATCTATCCCGCCCGCTATTTCATCTACATTTTCAGCTATTATGTTTATGTAATTTATTTTTTCACTAGCTGAAATATCTTTATGTAAAAACATCTCTTCCAATATCCTAACTGCTTTTTCCGTTCCAGCCTCATTTATGAGTGCATTAAAAGAATAATCATCCGCATCAAGATGACCGCCATAAATTATTTCTTTAGCAATTTCCTTAGGATTAGTCGCATAATCTATGCCTTCATAATCGTCATTTTCAAAAGCTCGCCCTGCTTCCCCAGAGACTTCTTGCTGACGATAAATTTCACCCCCAGAAAAATCTTCTTTAAATCCCTTCATAAAAAAATAATCTCAAAATTATGCTTTAATTATACATCACCTCACCCAAACCCCAAAATTCAATTTCCTTTATTTTTTCCTGCTTTTTAGCTATACTTAGAGTCATGGAGCATAAAACATGTAGCATATGACATAGAACATGAATCATAAAACATGATAGCACGTTAGCTCCGCCAGCTGGCGGATTATCACGTCAACATTTTGACATTAAAACGCTTAAAGTCATCAATCATTCGCAATCAGTCATTAAAATACATTTAACCTCGATGACTAATGACTTTTGGCTGATGACTAAATTATTACTTTATGATTTTTTTTAAACAAACTAAATATCAACTACTTACTGCGATTTCCGCTATTTTAGCCTTAAACTCATATTTTTTTATCGAGCGTAAGTCTACCAACGCTTTTCCGCTAATTTTTGATAATATTAATATTCACTACTTGATTTATATTCTTTGCCTTGGCGGGATTATTTGGACCACTTGGAAGTTTTTTAAAAATGAAAGCATAACACAATTAATCAAAAAAATTCTTCTAATATCTCTCCCTACTGAAATTATTTTTATCTTAGGATTATATATCATCCACGCCGAAACTAAGGTGCATTTTTTGTTTTATTTCTTAACCGGTTTTTATTTGGTAATTTGGGCTTTATTTTTCATTGAAACTAAAAATAAATTTACCCAGTCAGAAAAAATAAGTCCCTCAAAATGGCTCAAAAACCAAGGCGCATCAACTCTTTTATTGTTATTTTTAGCTCTTTCTGTCTTTGGCTACTTTGGTATCAATAAAATTGAAAATTACGCCGGAGTAGACGAACCTCTTTGGACACTGGATAGAATTCCTTATTTTTGGAAAAACGTCTCTGAGATGGACTGGGAAAACACCTCCATTAGTGATAAGCCCGGAATTACTGTGGTTATTCTTTCCGGATTAGGGTTGCTAGACCATCCCGTGAGTTATCATTACGATGACAAAAAAGAACTTGGCAGTTTTGTCGCCCAAAAAGATATTTTTACCATAAACAAAGATTTTCGTTTGCCTATAGTCATGTTTTGCTTATTTTCCTTAATACTATTTTATATTTTTATCCAAGAATTACTCGGCAAAAAAGTCGCTATTTTGTCTGTAATTTTTATCAGTACCTCACCAATGCTTATCGGCATGAGTAGAATCGTTAACCCTGATGCTATTTTGTGGGTTTTTGCACCCTTGACTATCTTAGCTTATTTAATTTTTCTCAAAAAAGAAACTCACTTTTGGCTATATGCATCTGGAATTTTATTGGGACTCTCTCTTTTAACTAAATACGTGGCTAATATTCTCTACATTTTCTTTTTTAGCTTAATATTTTTGGAATATTTATTCAAAAACTCCCAAGAAAATGTTTTTCAATATTTAAAAAAATCTTTTATCCAATTTTTTTCTGTTATTCTCGTCTCTCTAGTCACTTTCTTTCTCTTGTTTCCAGAAACCTGGGTCAACCTTAAAAAATTATTTACTGGCACTATTTTAAGCCAGGCTTTTATTACAATTGCTCCAATTTTCATTGCTTTATCCTTATTTTTAACATTTGATACTTTTGTGTTAAAAAATAGAATTACTCAACCTATTTTAAATTTTTTCTTTAAAAATAAGCGCTACTTAATATTTATTTTATCTGGATTGTTTTTATTATTTATCGTCTTTACTTTTCTAAATACTTATTTGGATATGAGATGGGTGGATTTTGAAAACATATTAAGCTCCCCCAAAACTTCTCACCGCCTTAACTCATTTCTGACTATTTTTAGCGCCAATTTTTATCCTCTTATTTTCGCCTCTCTGCCAATCGTTATTTTTGGATTATTTAGCACTATCTATACAACTTTAAACGACAGATTAAGAAATAAACCGGAAACAAAAATCACTTTTTATTTCATTACTTTTATTTTGCTTTACTATTTCGCCTCTACTTTTAATGAGGTGGTTTCTACCATTCGTTACCAAGTTATTCTTTACCCATTGCTTTTAATAATTTCTGCCCTTGGAATTTACAGACTTACTAGATTTATAGAATACAAATATGTTTTTGAAACAGCCTCCTTTGTCTTATTAATTTTAGGAGGAGTTACTCTTTTTAATATAAAACCTCATTATTTGGGCTATGCTTCGTTTTTATTACCCGAAAATTACATTGTCGATGTCAAAGACATGGGTGACGGTTCATATGAAGCGGCTCAATATTTGAATTCATTGCCTGACGCCGAAAAACTTTTTGTTTGGACTGACAAAAGCGGTGTATGTACATTTTTTATCGGAAAATGCGATTCTTTTTATGATTCGTTATCTTTTCAAACTAGTCCCAAAATAGATTATTTTATTATTTCCTCTGGCAGACAAAGCAAAATTTTAAATGTAACCCAAAATAAAAATTCTCTTCCGTATGATTTTAAAAAAATATATAATTCTCAGAAAACTGAATTCTATCTCCATATCGGCAACAGAGAAAAAAATTACATCAAAGTTTTGAAAGCTGAAAATTTTAAAAGATAATAACATTAATCAATATTTGCCCGTTCCACCCTCTCCCTCTCTCTGAGGGGGAGAATTAAAGAGGGAGTGAAGTAGATTAAAACTAATTCCAAGCGTGTAAATTCTATACTTAAAAAAATATGCAACCAAAACAAGAAAAACTAATTATTTTTGCACTGCTATTCATTTCTGTGCTATCTTTTTTTTCCTTTGGCTTTTATCATTTGGGTAAATTTGAAACTACTGATGAACATCTGTGGAAATATGACCGCATCCCGAAATATTGGAAAGCTTTGAAAGAAAAAGATTGGGGAAAAACTTATATCAATGATAAACCCGGGGTAACTGTGGCGCTTATTTCAGGAATTGGACTTATCTCTGAATCGGATCCTAAGTCGAACCAATATCTACCTGTTAAAAATGATATTGAAAGCAAACTTTTTGAACGCTACGATTATCGACAAACAGAAATAACCAATTTCAGATTCAGATTACCAATTTTAATATTTTCCAGTCTCTCTTTATTGGCTTTTTTTTACCTTATCCTTAAAGCATTTAACTCCTATCGCGTTGCTCTTTTGTCTACAATCTTAATCGCTACTAACCCAATTCTTTTGGGCATTTCCCAGATCATAAACCCCGACAGCTTTTTTTGGATTTTTGGTGGACTTTCTGTGGTAGCTTATTTGGCTTATTTAAATACTCAAAAGAAAATATTTTTGATCTGGTGCGGAGTAATTACCGGTTTCGCATTACTCTCTAAATACACAGCCTTTATTCTTTTTGCTTTTTTTGTTTTGAGTGCTCTGGGTAAGATAATTTTTCAAAAAGAAAATCAAGCTCTTAAAACCAATTGGAAGACTATTTTAAAATACATTATCGAAATAGGCTTGATTTTTATTATTGCTTGTATTATTTTTGCTATTTTCTTACCAGCCACATTTGCTAATCCTGATTATCTTTTTAAAGGCATCTCTCAATTTTTAAATCTAAAGATAATTCTTTCTTTTTTGATAATAATTTCAATTATTGCAAGCATTTTAACTTGGAAAAAGGATATTATCGGTCAAATAGTCCAAAAAATATCCAAGCAAAAAAATGCCCTGCTAACTGCCTCTCTAAGTCTTCTCTCTCTTTTAATAATAATTTCTATCTTGAATGTTTGGGTTGGTCAAAAAATAGCACCGGTGAGTGAACTGAGGGATTTGGCTTATATTAATGAGCCCAAAGAATTTAATTTTAAGCCACTCCTGGATAGAAAAAATGGAGATATTTTTAATAGTCCCCAGCTATATTTAATGGAAGCTTATCCTTTTATTTTTTCCATTTCTCCACTTTTAATAATACTCATGCTCTTTGCGACATTTTTGTCTTTAAAAAATAAAATCTCTCTAAAAAATTATCCTGTACTATTCGCCGGCTCTATTTTTATCCTATTTTACATTTTTTCCACTCTTTTGGCTCATATCATTACCAACGTCCGCTATTCTATTATTCTTTATCCTCTAATAGCTATTTTAGGGGGAATAATTATCTCGGAAACGATGCACTTCTTTGAATTAAAAAAGTTTAAACATTTTATTATTATTGCTCTGATAATTTTTATTCTAGGTCTAGCCTCTCTTTGGCAAAATAAACCTTTTTATTTTAGCTACACAAACTCTCTGTTGCCCGCTAGCTACACCATTCATGATTCTTGGGGCCACGGTGCCTATGAGGCTGCTCAGTATCTGAATTCATTGCCTAGAGCTGATGATTTAATTGTTTATTCTAATACAGAAACATTTTGTCGATTTTTTAAAGGTAAGTGCCTCAAAAGTCGAAAAATTGATTTAAATCTTGTTCAGCCGGATTATTTTATCATTTCTAAAAGAGGCCTCTTAAAACAAGACAACCATTTTGTTTTAAATAATAATCCCAATCCCCAAAAAGATACCCAGTTTTATTTAAAAAAATCGGAAACTGCTTATGTTTGGCGAATT
>MGOW01000049.1:9155-9378 GCA_001797255.1 Clostridiales bacterium GWE2_32_10 | reverse complement strand
TTCGTATTTCAAATGCTATATATTGGATATATTATATTTTTGTTACAACATATTGTGGGACAAGTTTAAAATTATCTCCTCCAAATACACAATCTCATCCTTGCAAAATACTATCACCCATTTCTTCAAATTCGGCAAGCTCATCAGCTCCTCTGATTTATTATACCTTTCTATCTCATCTTTAGCTTCCTTTACTTTCTTATTTAACATCGTCTCGTTGTAG
>MGOW01000049.1:2870-9149 GCA_001797255.1 Clostridiales bacterium GWE2_32_10 | reverse complement strand
TTCTTTATATATTTCAACTCAAATATTGCATTATATATGGTTTTTGCCCCTGGTCTTGGTAATAGTGCCACGTCTATAAAGCCGTCTTCTACTTCATATTCTGATTTTACGTAGTATACTTTGCTTAGCATGAAGTATGTTACCATTATTATTTTTATATATTTTTCATCAAACTTTATGAAATCTTTATTCGCCAGCTTGTTTAGTACCGTTTTTATTATTTCTACAAAGTTTTCTATTTTCCCTTCTAGTGCTAATTCTTCTATGCTTTGTCTGATTTTACTTACATCTATGTCATACTCTGCCTTTTCCTTTAGTATTTCTTCGAAAAAGGCAAAGTATAGCTCTTTTATTACGTAGTTTGGTACACCTAGCTTTACCGATGTTATTACTCCTTGCTTTATTGTTAAAAATCCTAAATAGTATAAAAGCGAGTTAAAGTCATCAGTACTAAAACCCTTGGCTAGGCTGAATTCTGATGTTATTAGAGTTGATTGTTCTTCGCCTTTTATTATTTTTTTCAATATTTCTAGATTTTTTTCCTTGTTCTTTAGTTCGAATAGCTTCGCTATTTTTGCATAATCGCTTGCTACATTTGTGTCTATTAGTTCTTCTGGTACTTTGTTTTCTTTTTTATATTTTGTGGCATAATATAATACCATATCACTATTAAATATTCTATTTTTTCCATCTTTATTAAATAAATATCCATTATAATATTTCTTTAAAATAGGCATATTTTCTTCTATATTTATACTTTCTCCTACTGTTTCCTTTAATATACTAACTACATCTTTTTCCGTAAAGCCTAAGCATTCATTAAGTGCTAAATCCTTACTGACATTCATTGATATATTAAATCCGCTAGTTAATCCATCTAGTGTTACAGGACTTACTCCTGTCCCGTATATTCTTTGCACTAGTCCATTGTCTGTTCCTATTTTTAGTACTTCATACCACTTTCTGACAAACCCTGTCTTGCTTATCGTTTCTTCAAATGTATCTACTTGAAAACTAAGTAATTCGTTCGCAAAATGGTCGTATTCGTCTATTAATACATATATTTTTCTGTCTATTTTCTTCTCTACTTTACCTAAAAATGATTCAAATATTTCTGATGGCATGCCTTCTTTTTTATATTCTAAATTTATTTCATATTTATCATTAAAAAATTCCAATGCCTTTATTGTTTTCTTTGTAAATCCTTCAAGCATTCTCTCTTTCGTAGATGTATTTATACCTGAAAAGTTGAATTTTAATATATAGTACATATTTCTTCTTTCCGTAGGATTTGTGCCTATGTACGTATTTTTAAATAATTTATCAAATTCTTCTTTATATTTTACATCATAATAATATTCCAGTGTAGATGTAAACAGACTTTTACCAAACCTTCGGGGTCGGAGGAAAAATATATATGGCTCCCCTGCTTCTTCTAGTATTTCTATATATTTTGTCTTATCAATATAATAATATTTTTCCTCCACCAAAGTCCTATAATCACTTATCCCATATGGTATTTTCTTCATAAATTTAAACCACCTTTTATACAGTATTCTTATTTATTCTATAACAAATTATAATGTTTTTATTCACATGTGTCAAGTAGAAAATAACATCATTTAAACACATACTTCCTCGCAATAAACTTAGCTACCCACAGGATGTCGTCATCTTTTAGCCCTTTTGCTGTTCCGGCAAATATATATTGATTATCATTTATCTTCACATCTTCTATCTTTTTATTTCTTAATTTTTCTACATCTTCTTCCCAAGCTACTTTCCCATTGCTATCTAAGTTAGTAACGTGGCATTCTGTGGTATTTTTATCCTCATCTTTGTAATAATTACCAAATAGTATATAGTTACTTTCATTATTATACAAAGCTATATTCTCGTAGTTATATGCAAATGTATATATTTTCTCCCATAGCTTACTACCGTTTAAATCAAATACTAGTATTCTATACTTATTTTTTTTAGAATCTTCATCTTGACTAGCCGCCACAGCAAAACAATTATTTTTCAAAATACTACTTTGCCCAAGTATTGAGCAGTCTTTTAAATACTTCTCCCATAAAATTTTTTCTCCATCTTTATTTATACTAGCTACCCAAATATCAGTTGTGTTATCTTTGTATATAGTTCCACATACAAACATATTGCCATTAGTATCGAATATTATCTTATATGGCATGAAATTGCCACCGAATAAGTATGAGGTTTTATACATTATGTTACCATGAGTATCTAACTTATAGACACAAAATTTAGACTGCCCATTCTGAGCATTGTCATATATGTACCCACTTATAATATATGAATCCTCTTTAATAAATACATTTGTTATAATTATCAAATTACCATTATCTTGGAGTTTCTTAGCCCATTCTTCATTATTATCCTTATCTATTTTTTTAACCATAAAATCCACTGGTAAATCAGAATCTGAGTTTTCGATTATCAGATACCCTTTATCTGGCGTCGATATTATCTTGTTCGTTTTATAGCTTTCATTTTTATCAGGAAATAAATTTATTATATTATCATCTTTGATGACCCCATTATGGTTAACCTTTATCAACCTGCTATTTTTTATGTCCTCGAAAGATGTTTTTTCATGAATATAAAAGTAGCTCTTATTGTTAGGATTATCTAATCTAACATCGTATAATAAATTATCACTTTTTATCATATCATCATTTACTTCAGTTTTCACAGGCACCGTTTCCGACCAATCTAACCGTAATATATTATTTTTCTCATCATTTGCATACAACATGTTTATTAATGCTATAAAAACAACGATAAAAATCCCTGTATATTTACTCTTCGCTAGCATAGCCCCACCCCTTTAAAAATGGAAATAAAACCGAATCTACGGTTTTATTTCCATTCTAGTCTATGTAAATTACCCGCTAATTCAAGCGTGTTAAAGTTATTTTGACGTAATGACTCATAAAGTATTATACATAGCATTATTCCCTAATTCCTACATCTATTTCGAAGGTTTCCCCCGTAGGAATAAACTCAAGTGGTATTGATATAATCTTCATATCACTAATAGATATTTTAATATCTTGTGCAATAAGTAAGCATGGTGGCGTAATATCTATAGAAATACCCCTATTATAAAATATAGTTGCTGTACTCCCTAAAATCATGTTTGTAAGCTCTTGCACTGCACTCTTTGATAATTCATCTAGCTCTTTTACCTCCATGCCACCCATCATTTTTGAGGCTATGGAACAGGCTACATCTTTTGATATACTAAACAAGACCTGCCCTTTTATATCTCCGGTAACCCCAATGTTTACTACAACTTCTGAGCTTGCATATGGGGAAGCTTTAAGGTAGATTTTTCCTATTTTTAAGTCCTGTTGACACATATCTTTTAAAACACTTTGAGCTGCCTCTATAAATGGATTAATATATTTTACGTTAACTGACATAAATATTTCCCTCCTCTTTTATTAAGTGCATATTCTACAATGCACAGTGTATAGTGTATAGTTTTTTGTAACAAAAGTACTTTACTAATGTTTTATTTATTGTACCATACAAAAATAATTTTTGCAATAGTTATTTTAATATTTTGAAAGCTTACTGTTTTTCCCACTTACTTAGCATCTCATCTTTAAATTTTTTATACTCGCCCCTTAATATCGCCTCTCTGATATTTTTCATGAGTGTGTTATAGAAATATAGATTATGCATTACGCATAGACGCATGCCTAGCATTTCTTTAACTTTCAGTAGATGCCTTATATAAGCTTTGCTATACCGCTTGCAGGTTGGGCAATCACAATTTTCATCAATTGAGCTATCATCTAGTTTATACTTTTCATTAAATAAGTTTAACCTACCATGGCTAGTATATACATGACCATGTCTTCCATTTCTAGCTGGTAGTACACAATCAAAGAAATCTACCCCCCTATCTACTGCTTCCAGTATGTTTTCTGGAGTTCCTACCCCCATTAGATATGTTGGTTTATTTCTTGGTAGATGTGGTACTACCGCATCTAGTACATTATACATTTCTTCATGTGTTTCGCCTACAGCTAGTCCACCAATAGCGTAGCCGTCAAGATCTATCTCTGATATTATCTTTGCATGTTCTATTCTTATTTGATTTATTACTCCACCTTGATTTATACCAAATAGCATTTGATTCTTATTTATAGTTGAATCACAACTATTTAACCTTTTCAGTTCCTCCATACATCTATAGAGCCAGCGTGTTGTCCTGTCAACTGAATTCTTTATATAAGATACATCAGCTTTACTTGGAGGGCACTCGTCAAATGCCATTGCTATAGTTGATACAAGGTTTGATTGAATTTGTATACTTTCTTCTGGTCCCATAAATATCTTTTTGCCATCTATGTGAGAAGAAAAATATACCCCTTCCTCTTTTATCTTTCTAAATGCTGCAAGGGAAAACACCTGAAATCCCCCAGAATCAGTAAGTATAGGTCTATCCCATGCCATAAAATTATGAAGCCCTCCTAAAGCATTTATTATCTCATCACCTGGGCGAACATGCAAATGATATGTATTGGAAAGTTGAACTTCACACCCTAGTTGTTTTAAATCTTCTGTTCCTACAGCGCCTTTTATAGCAGCTTGAGTTCCGACATTCATAAAGACTGGTGTTTTTATAACTCCATGCACGGTTTCAAGTTCACCTGCCTTAGCCATTTTATCCTCACCTAATAATTTATACATTTTTTCGACCCCATCCTTTTTAGAATATTTACAAAGTAAACTATCTTATAAATTTCTTAGTTATATTTATAAAAAATCCATTTAATACACGTCCCCAACCAATAGGGTGTCCCATAACCCCAACTAGATAAATACCCTTTGACAAGGTTGTTCTGAATTTTTTACTATTTATATATTTTTCATATTCTCTAGTACCAGATTTAATTTCATAATAATTTTTAACATTATCTATTTTTAACATACATGCTAAAGCATAAGAAGGAATAAATTTATCTTCTCTTAAAAACCCTATAAATGAACCTATATTTCTTACATCTAAATTTTCAGTATTTATGTCAAGATCAGGTAATATGTAAAAATTTTTTTCTTTTTTTACAACTTTGTCCTTTAATGATATATTCATATATTTTTTTTCAAAAATTAAATACTCATCTATCTCTTTTGTATATAAAGAGTACATATTTGAATATGTTTTTTTCTTGTTATTATTCTCTAATACTGCTTTTTCTAAAAGCAGTATATACATTTTCACTGTAGATGTTTTATCGCTTATTACCATTCTAGCTTCTTTTATACCGTCAAGTTTTGATATGCTTATATTTGGATACTTCTTTAGTATCTTGTTTAATGCATACTTTTCTTCTAAAAACGAATTCCCTCTAGTTGAATAGAGTAGCTTCCCACCACATTTAACCATCCCGATTGATTTGTCTAGTATCCTGTATATTTTTTTTGTATTTTCGGTCAATTTTAGCTTCCTTATTCTCAGCGGCATCTTTAAATAATTTGTTTCCTCGTCTTTATAATCCTTTGTTGGTGTTACTATTACTCTATCAAAACTCTCGCTATTTGATTCTAGCATCTTTTCATATGAAGAGTTTGTAGCTATAAAATTTGTAATCCCAAAACTTTGTAATTTATTTACCATATTAAAAACTTTCGCCCTGATTTCGCTATTTATAACAAGCAATCCCGTATTTTTTAAAAATAATCCCGCCTGTATTGTCTTAACCCCCGAAGCACATGCAAAAACATCTATTACTTTATGTCCAGATTTTATATCAAGCAATGACATAGGATATAGCTCCTTTGGATCTGCAAATTGAAATAATCCTAACTCCGGTTCAAGAGTTTTCAGCTCATCTAAATTTGTATCCTCAGCTACCATATAACATTTATCATACCAAGGTATCTCATTTAGTTTTACATTAGAAAAAGCTTCAAATTCTTCTTTTGTAATTTTGTCAGAGTTTAACATTATGCCCATTTTTAGTTCTTTTCTATAATAATCCATAGCACGATATTGGTTCGAAAAAAAAATAATGCTATTTTTCATACTCCCACTCCATTCTGACTTAGTACCTTACCATTTTCGAAATTGCTTCGTTCCTAAATGTTGACAAAATTAAGTTCTAGTTTTCAATAATCTTCTTGCTATCCGCTCCTAGGTGTTTAATATCGTCAGCACGTTTCATAAGGTTTCCTTTTCCTGTTGATAATTGATTTATTGCTTTATCGTATAATTCTTTTGATTTATCTATTTGTTTT
>MGOW01000049.1:0-2742 GCA_001797255.1 Clostridiales bacterium GWE2_32_10 | reverse complement strand
ATACATAAGAGTCATCGGAGTCACTATACCTATCTTTTTATTCCACGAATACCTCACTATATCATTTTCTGTGCTTGACATTATGTTGAAAATATTATCAAATGGTATAAACATAAGCACAAAATCCGGTGAATTTATACCTTCTCTTCTCTCATAATGCTTTGACTCAAGAGATGTAATATGGGTTTTTAGAGAATCTAGTAAAGCTTTCAGCATCTGAGTTTTAATTTCTTCTGTTTCTGAATTCATATATTTTTCGTAATATTTGATCGAAACCTTCGAGTCTACGATTATATGCTTATCGTTTGGGAGCTTTATTATAAAATCGGGCTTCAACTTATAATTATCTTCGTCCCTTATATCCATTCCTACACCTTGTGTTAAATACTCGATGCCTAGTCTAAGCCCAGATTCTTCTAGTATCCTCTCAAGTATAATCTCACCCCATGTTCCCTGAGTTTTGTTTTCTGATTTTAGAGCTTTTGTTAGTTTATTTGCCTCTTCTGATATATTTAATCCTACTTTTTCAAGATTCAATATTTTTTCAACCAATGATGCATTTTTCTCCAAAGATTCTTTATGTGTAATGTCAGCTTTATCTCTAAAATCTTTCAAATCTTTTTCAAGTGGCTTCAAAACATTTATCAATTCATTTTCGTTTAGTTTATACATCTGGCTCATCTTTTTATCTAGTATTTCATTTGCAAGATTTTTAAAGTTTTCTTCAAAATTCTTTTCTATCTCCTTTATTTTAGACTCTCTTTCTTCGGCCTGCTGCAAATCAAACTGAATTTTTACTAATTCTTTTTCAATCTTATACTTTTTGTGGTAAACTAAAACATACATAAAAAGCATCCCAATCAAAAACCCGATTATAATCCCAAGTATTAAATATTCCATATAATGCCCCTCCCGAAAACTCAGTTATTCTTCTCACTTCTACATTTTACCCTATATAATTAAAAAATTCAAGTGTTAACTTGAATTTAATTTATTTTATCACAAAATTATTGTTACAATTCAGACCTAGCCCTGTCAATTATTTTCTAAGCTGATTTGCCTGTTGCATCATTTCATCTGATGCTTGTATTGATTTTGAGTTTATTTCGTAGGCTCGCTGTGCTACTATCATACTTACCATTTCCTCCACTATCTGCACGTTAGAACGTTCTAAGTATCCTTGAAGTACCTTGCTCTTTTTATATGAAGGAATCTCTTCCTCTGAAATAGCCTTACCTGATGCCGCCGTCCTTTTGTATAGATTGTCTCCTATGCTTTCAAGTCCGTTAGGATTATAAAATTGTACAACTCTTAGTTTTTGATTTAATGCTACCTTTTGGCTATTAGAATCTACATATGAGAATTCACCGTTTTGATCAACTGTTATTTTAGTAGTATCTATATCCTCAGCATCTGTTGTAAGTGTTACAGGCTCGTTATTTTCGTTCATAACTAAATAACCTTGAGATGTAGTCAAATACTTCACTCCGTCCTCATCAGCTGATATTTTAAATGAACCATCCTTAGTAAATACAAAAGAATTAGGATCCTCAGTATCATCAGTTGCACCAAATGCTTTTACCATAAAGAAGCCTTCACCTTCTAATGCAAAGTTGAAAAGATCCCCGGTTTGTTCTATATTTCCCATAGTAAAATCTTTTACTGTAGCGGCTGCTCTAACCCCATGTCCTACCTGCAAGCTAGTAGGCCTAGGATTTTTGCTTTCTTCTGATCCTCTTGCTTTTTCTATTGTCTCGTAAAATAAGTCTTTAAACTCTATGCGTTCCTTTTTATATCCTGTCGTAGTTACATTTGCCAAATTATTTGAAATAATATCTATATTTAATTGTTGCGCTTTCATTCCACTAGCTGCTGTCCACAAAGAACGCATCATAATAAATTACCCCCTCTAAACTCTACCGATTTCATTTACTGATTTTGACAATAATTGATCATGTATCTGGACTAATCTTTGATTTGTTTCATAATTTCTTGTTACATTGATCATATCCACCATTTCTTTGATTGTATTTACATTTGATGCTTCTGTGTAGCCCTGCATTACCTCTGCATCAAATGTAGTTATTTTAGTATCTGTTGTAGTAGAAAACATTGAGTTACCCATTTTTCTTAAGGTATCTGGATTCTCTACATTTACCACCTTAAGCTTGGCTATCTGCTCATTATTAAAAAATAGCTTCCCATCATTATCTAATATGTATACATCTCTATCAGGTATATAAATATACCCACCATTTTCATCTATAACAGAGTCGCCTTCCTGCGTTACCAGCTGTTGATGTTCATTTAATGTAAATGAACCATTTCTAGTTAGTCTCTCTGTTTTATTTCCATTTGCATCCTTAGTTTCTACAGTAAAGAACCCATTACCCTTTACCGCAAAATCAAGCTTATTGCCAGTTTGTCTTAGTGAACCTTGCTGAAAATTTGTATAGGTTTGATCAGCATAAACACCCATTTTCATTCCACCAATATCCTGATTATTATTATTTTCAATTCTTTTAGTCAATTCATTTTTAAAAGAACTAACTACTAATGTATCCTTTTTAAACCCTGTACTATCCGCATTTGCTAGATTATTCGATATGGTATCAAGCAATTTAGCTTGAGTAACCATTCCTGTTGCCGAAGTATACAAACCACGTATCATATTAACATCTCCTAACACATATTTTACTACATATATTTTATCGGTAAAATTTATAGAAAAGTTTAGATATT
>MGOW01000048.1:54499-62553 GCA_001797255.1 Clostridiales bacterium GWE2_32_10 | reverse complement strand
TGTAAATATCGTTTGCATAAGCCCAGTTCCTATAATCGTTCCTATCATAACAGTTAATGCAAATGTTATAAATTCTAACGCAAATGTTATATATACCCAATTTACTACTTCAGTGCCTAGCTGATTAAAAGTACTTACTCCTAATATAGATAACATTCCTATTAAATTTATGATTATAGGTACTACTAATAGTATAATCCCTGCTACAATATTTGTTGTAAATATTTGTTTTCTCTCTATTGGCATACTATGTATATGTATGTTTTGCGATTTATTTTGCATAAATTTAGTAATACCTATCCCTAATATAACAGGTACTACGCATAATATAAGTGTTTGCAGTCCTCCAAAATCAAACTGTAAAATGTTTTTTATTGTATCCAGGTTGTCATAATATGACATTTTCGCTGCCATCATAGGCATCAGTATAAAAAGAAATAAGAGTGCAAAATTCAGTATCGAAACCCACATATTTAGTTTTAGAGTGCTCTTAAATATTGCCTTGTTAAATAGTTTGATTTTTGATTGCATAGCCTAATCCCTCCATTTCATGTATAAATACTTCCTCTAGCGTTAAGTTCAATTTATCTAGCACTACCGGATTGTATTCATTCATCTTTTGTTCTATTCCCTTCCAATCCCCTTTTACAACTATAACACTAATAGTACCCATCTTTTCTTTACTTATAACATTTAGCCAGCCTATAAGCTCATCTTCAAGCTCTGGCTTCTCTAATACATACTGTATTTTATGCACATCCTGAGTCAAATCCTCTATGCTTCTTTCTATTACAGACTTTCCTTTGTCAAGAATCAATATAGTGTCGCACATATTTTCGAGCTCCTTTAGGTTATGCGATGATATTATTACTGTCATTTCCCTCTTGGCAACATCATCTATTACAACATTCCACAGTTTCCTTCGTGCTATAGGGTCGAGCCCATCTATCGGCTCATCCATGATAAGTATCTCTGGAGTTTTGCTTAATGCAAAGCAAAATGCAACCTGCTTTTTCATCCCCTTTGATAGCTTTGTAATTCTCTTTTTATCATCTATATCGAAAATTTCTTTCAGCTTCTTATACCTATCATCATCCCAGCTTTTATACATTTCCTTGTAAAAGCCTGCCATATTTTTTATTGTATATTGAGGATACGCATATATTTCATCTTGCATGTATGCCATGCTTTGTTTTTGGTCTGCATTGTCGTATATATTTTTCTCGTTAATGACTATCTCTCCACTATCTTGCCTGTATACTCCTACTAGGTGATTTAGTAATGTAGTCTTGCCCGAACCATTTGGTCCTATGATTCCATAGATAGAGCCTTTTTTTACGTTCATATTTATACCGTTTAGTATTACATCATCATCAAATTTCTTAGTTAAACTTTTAACAACTATCATTTCTCATCAACTCCTTCTTTTATTTTATACTCAATATGCACACCTAAATTTTCTAGCCTACCAATAACAACTTTAAGCTTACCTATTTCATCTTTTATTTGATCTTCTTTTATTAAATCAAGCTTTTCTGAAACAAAACTTCCTTTACCCGTCACACTATATATATACCCATTTTCCTCTAATATTCTATATGCTCGTTGAACTGTATTCGGGTTAATAGTTAGATTTGAAGCTAGATCCCTTACTGTCGGCATTTGTTCGTTTGGCTTTAGTACATTCTTTACTATCAAATTTTTAATCTTATCCACTAGCTGCTCATATATCGGAGCCCTACTTTCATAATCAATCTGCAACAATTAAAACACCTCCTGTATAATTGTATTATTTAAATTAGTACAATTATACAGGAGATTGAATTTTTTGTCAATAGTAATTATAAAATTTTCAATTTTTTATTAACATCTCATACGCCCTTTGTGCTTCGTATTTTATTTTCTCCTCGTCCATTGCAATCATCTCTTTATTTCTCATCACTATCTTGCCGTCTATTATTACAGTCTCCACATCCTCTGCATTTCCTGAGTATACTATTTGCGAGTTTATATTTGTTCGTGGATAATAGTAGGTTTTATTTGCGTCAAGTATTATTAGGTCTGCTTTATACCCTTCTTTTATCTGTCCTAGCTTTTCAAAACCTAATGCTTTCGCACCATTTACTGTAGCAATCTTTAAAGCTAAATCTGCTGGGATCACTGTCGGGTCATAGGTACTGACCTTTTGCAAATATGATGCAAGACGTAGTTCCTTTAGCATATCTAGGTTATTGTTACTTCCTGTTCCATCTGTTCCTAAGCATACGTTTACACCTGCTTCTATCAGCTTGGTTATAGGTGCTATGCCACTTGCAAGCTTCATATTACTAGCAGGGTTGTGTACCACACTTACATTATACTTTTTTAATATTTCTATATCATCATCCGTTATATGTACGCAATGTGCCGCTATAACTTTATTTTCAAACAAACCAAGACTTTCTAGATATTTAACAGGAGTCACTCCATGCTCTTTTATGCAGTCAGAAACTTCTTTTTTTGTTTCTGATATGTGGATGTGTATTGGTAGGTTAAATTCATGTGCTAGTTTTATCGCACTTTGTATTTTTTCTTTGCTAAATGTATATATTGAATGTATATAACTCATAAATTTTATATCTTTATTATCTTCATATTTAATGATAAGGTCTTTAATTTCTTCATAGTCATAATCTAATTCTTTGGCTCCACATACAACAGTCCTAATATTTGAAGCTATCCCTGCTTTTAATGATTCTTCAGCATAAAAATACATATCATTAAATGTAGTTGTCCCTGTTTTTATCATTTCTAACATCGCAAGTTTACTTCCTATATAGCACATTTCTTTAGTCAGATTAGATTCTATCGGGAGTATATTATCAAATAACCATTCCTGCAAATTCATATCATCGGCGTAATTTCTAAGTAGCGTCATCGGTGTATGTGTATGACAGTTTATAAAACCTGGCATGATAATTTTATTAGTACAATCTATTACTTCATCAAAATCATTTTCTTTAGTTTTGAATTTTTGTGATGCCGACATTATACTTTTTATAATATCATCCTTTATTAGTATATCATACCCCTTTAAAACTTCATTATGTTCATTAACTGTAACAACGTCTGCATTTTTAAGTAATATTTTCATGTATGCACCTCTCTCCCGACCAAATCAAATCCCCTAAATATATTAATATAGATTCTATTTTATACTATTAAACACAATTTGACAAGCATTTTCACAGAAATTTTAGCTTTAACTAGTAGATTATTTGTTATTGTAAACAAAAAACACCTTTCGGTGTTCTTTCACTAATAATTACGTGACAATTGCCACGGACACAAATGTTTTAACTATGTTTAGTATCTCACATTTATATCTTAAATTCTGACCTCTTCTCATTACATACTCATTCCATCTTCCATTTCCTCACTTATCTCAGGTACTACTCTAGACACTACTTCTTGTCTATCCACTCTTTTCGGTGGAGTACGGTTTGTACGACTCATATTTCCTTGATTCATTTCAATTTTTTCTTCATCTTCGCTCATTAATAATAAGGTTTCTGCCATTTTCTTTACCATAGTAGTAGATGTTAATCTATTAGAATCAGCTATATTTAATAAATCCATCGGGTTTTCTAATATAGCTCCCGTATTTCCTTCCACAGCGTATAATTCATCCATTGCAAAGCATTTTTCTGGGTCTTGTTGGATTTGATTTATCAGATTTCCAATGTTTTTAATCTTATTAAGCGAAATTCTAGACTGTAGTTTCCCATTAACTAATGAAATAGTACCAGAAACACTTTCATCTACAACTCTAATGCTTATCATATAATTGATGTTATTTGTGTCTTCTACATTATATTTAGCTTCTGCTCTATAATGTTGTTGTCCCGGTTTCTTTATTTCTCTGGTTTCAGTAACATTTCCATCTCCGTCAATCTCAACTGTGAATTTCATTGTCTCTTTATTTTTATCTTTTCCTTTTTCAATAGATAACACTTCATCCGTAGTAGCATCTTTAAATTTTGTCCTCGAATACTCACAAGTTCTCTCACCGTCAGTGGACTTATATTTATTTCGACCAACTTTTACTTCAGCTTGAACTTTATCATTACTAATAGACAATTTATTCCTTACAATTCTACCCTCATCATCAGTAGTTACTATCAACTTTTGTTCTGGATTATCATATTGTTTTATGTGATATTCAGTACCTTTATCTGTTTCCTTAATATCTATTATTTCTGTGCTATATTCCATATTATTTTTTGTTTTTTCCATTCTTCCTAATATCTGATATAAATCCAACAAAGGTGTCAGCTCTCCATCATTATTTTTAATTAATACACTACTTCTACCCTTATTTACATAAACTTTTGCCATTTTTATCTCCCCCTCGTAACTTTTTTATGCTTGTATTATATACCATATTTTTACATTGGTCAATAGTTTTGGAAGAATTTTTTGTAAATAAATGTAATAGGTCAATTAATTTTATTCCCTTTACTAATCTTCATCCCTCACAAAACCTGTCTCCCTACCAAATCATATCCCCTAGCTTCTGTTATCTCCACCTTCACAAACTCTCCTGCCATTAGCTCATTTTCAGATTCAAAAAAGATAAGACCGTCTACCTCGGGTGCATCCCTATAGGTTCTTCCTATATATATATCCTCATTTGGCAATTTTCCTTCTACTATCACCTCAAAAACCTGACTAATAAAGTTTTTTGACTTGCTTTCTATTATATCTTCCTGTACCCCCATAAGATAATTCTTCCGCCTTTCCTTTTCTTTATCCAATACACCACCGTCTAGCTTAGCTGCTGGCGTGTCCTCTTCTTCTGAATAAGTAAAAAACCCTAGCCTGTCAAATTGTGCTTCATTTATAAATTTCTTTAACTCCTCTACGTGTTCCTTTGTTTCTCCGGGAAAACCTACTATAAATGTAGTTCTAATTGTCATTTCAGGTATTTTTGACCTAATATTTTTTATAAGCTTTTGGATATCCTCTTTTGTATTCTTCCTTCCCATTCTTTTAAGTATATCATCACTTATATGTTGAAGTGGCATATCTATATATTTGCATATCTTATCTTCTATTTTAATAGTTTCTATAAGCTCGTCCGTAATCCTTTCTGGATAACAGTAAAGAAGTCTTATCCATTTTAATTCTTCAATTTTACAAAGTTCCTTAAGTAACTCAGGAAGCTTATATTCATCATATAAATCCACACCATAACTCGTAACATCCTGTGCTACAAGTATAAGCTCCTTTACGCCACTCTCTGCCAATTCCTTAGCTTCATTTATAAGACTCTCCATACTTCTGCTCCTGTAGCTCCCTCTTAGCTTTGGTATTATGCAATATGTACAACGGTTGTAGCAACCTTCTGCAATCTTTAAAAACTCATAATACCCAACCGTTGTTATAATCCTTTTATTTTCCTCACACTCTCTTTTGTTAATATCATTTATGCATTTTACTTTTTCTCCGTTTAAAGTTCTTTCTATTACATTCACTATCTCGTTATAAGCTGTAGTACCTACTACTCCGTCAACCTCAGGTAGCTCTTTAAATATATCATCTTTGTACCTTTGTGCCAAACATCCTGTAATAATCAAACTTTTACATTTTCCTGACGACTTATAGCTTCCAAGCTCTATTATATTTTCGATACTTTCCTCTTTCGCATCATGAATAAAAGCACACGTATTTATAACCAACACATCTGCCTCTCGCTCGTCCTGTACAATCTCATACCCCGCTTCAGTTATATGCCAAAGCATGACCTCACTATCAACCAAATTTTTATCACACCCAAGTGACACAAATGCAACCTTTTCTTTCATGAATTTACCTCCGTTTCCTTCTAAAATTTTATATCATCTCCACTATCGTCACTCCCAAATCTCCTTCTCCATAAGCACCTGTCCTATACAACTTTACCCGTCTATCTGATTTTAAGTATTCCTGTATCGCTTTTCTCAGTACCCCCGTACCTTTTCCATGTACAACCCTTATTGTTTCTGCATTTGATAGGCTTGTATCATCTAAAAATTTATCAAGCTCATAAAGTGCGTCCCCTACATGCTTTCCTATTAGATTTATCTCCGGCATTAGGCTTTGTATTTTTTCTCTACTTATAGTACTCGTATTCAATTTTTCGTATTTTTTCTTTATAGTTTCCTTATTATTGTCGTTTACCAAAAATATATTTCTTATATTTACTTTTACCTTTATTATACCTATTTGCACTTGCATTTCTCCTTTGTTATCAGGCAATGTTACCACGGTTCCCTTTTGGTCAAAGGTTGATACAAATACTGTCTCTCCAAGTTTTATATTCATTGGCGGTTTTGAGTTTATCTTTTTACTTTCTAAAAAGCTTGCTGTCATTTCATTTTGAATATTTTTTGCCTTACTTGATATTTTTTGCCTTATATCTTGTATATCCCTTTGCTCTAAGACCGTCTTTGCATTTTTTGCAGCTTCTGTTAGTTCTTTCATCAATTCATCAGCCTCATATTTTGCAGTGTTGTAAATTTCAAGTGCCTTATCCTTTGCTTCCCTCATTATTTTTTCCTTTTGGTTACTTAATTTATTTTTCTGTTCTTCTAAATCTTCTTTAAGCTTTTGCATTTCGTGACGCAAATCCTCTACAAGATTTTTTTCATTTTCAACTTCTCTTTTTTCTATCTCAAGTTTCGTTATTACATCTTCTATTTTTATATTTTCTTGTTTTATCAGTTCTTGTGAAGCATTTATTATGTCTTCCTTTAGCCCAAGTCTTTTAGCTATTGAGAATGCATTACTTTTGCCAGGAACACCTATCAAAATTTTATATGTTGGGCTTAGTGTAGCAATATCAAATTCGCAGCTTGCATTCTCTACCTCATTTTCATCTATTGCATACATTTTCAGTTCACTGTAGTGAGTCGTTGCGACAGTTCTTATCTTTGACTCCCTCATTTTTTTAAGTATAGCCATGGCAAGTGCTGCCCCTTCTACAGGGTCTGTACCTGCTCCAAGCTCATCAAATAATACAAGTGATTTCTCTGTGACATTTTCAAGTATGTTAACTATATTTTTCATATGCGACGAGAAAGTACTGAGCGATTGCTCTATACTCTGCTCGTCTCCAATATCTGCAAATATTTGATCAAACATACATAACTCCGAATCATCGAATGCTGGTATATGAAGTCCTGATTGCCCCATAAGTGCAAAAAGCCCTACTGTTTTTAGTGTTACAGTTTTACCTCCTGTATTAGGTCCCGTTATGATAAGAGTAGTGAAGTCTTTACCTAGATATATGTCAACAGGAACAACATCCTCCTTCTTTATAATAGGGTGCCTAGCCTTTTTTATATTCAGATATAACTTATCATTATAAACCGGTTCTGATCCCTGCATGTCCCTTGATAGCTTAGCCCGTGCAAATATAATGTCTATTTGAGTTAGTAGCTCTAAATCTAACTTTACCACATCTATATTTTCACGAACTAAATTAGTCAATTCTCTAAGTATTTTTTCTATTTCTTCCTGCTCCTTTATTTCTAAATCCCTTATTTTATTATTTAGCTCTACTACGGCAATAGGCTCTATAAATAAAGTTGAGCCTGTAGCTGATTGATCGTGCACTATCCCTTTGAACTGATGTCTAAACTCCTGCTTTATAGGTACACAATATCGATTTTCTCTTATAGTAATCAGTGCATCCTGTAGCATGCTTTTATAGCTTGTAGATTGAATTATCATGTTTAGCTTTTCCTTCACCCTACTTTGTGCTACCGATATTTGTTTTCGTATACTATAAAGTTCATTTGATGCGTCACTATCTATTTCTTCCTCTGATTTTATGCATCTATTTATTTCACTTACTACCGCACGTAATTCTACAAGATTTTCAAAAAGAGTATAAATATTATCGTATTCCCCTTCTTTCTTGTCAGTGTTATAATACTTATTCAACTTTGTACAGACTGAAAGGGTATCTGCTACCTCTAAAAGCTCACGAGTGCCTAAACTTGAGCCCATCTCTATTCTTTTTATATGCA
>MGOW01000048.1:6576-54485 GCA_001797255.1 Clostridiales bacterium GWE2_32_10 | reverse complement strand
AGCCCGCCCAAAGGAATACTTGATTTTTTAGAGATCATTAGGCTCACATCCGTGGTTTCTGCCTGCTTCATTTGTGCATTTTCTATACTAGTATAAGGCACAAGCAAAGAAAGCTCTTCTTTAGCCATAGGTGAAACAGCAAGCTCGACCAATTTATTTATTATTTTATCATACTCTAATGTTTTAAATGTCTTTGTATTCATCAGATGTACACACTCCTGTTATATTAAATTTTTTCATTAAACTCAATCTTTCTTATTTTTGTTATTATTTAGTATACATTAATACAACAAAAAATTCAAGCATTATTTTTATACTTGAATTTTTTGTTGTATTAGAATGGAGCTTATTCTTCGTTTATAAGTTTTATAACTTCTCTAACTTCATTTTCCGTTAAGCCTGTATACATCACTATCTGTTCCTCTGTTAGATTACTTTTTAGCATATTTTTTATTATTGTCCTATTTCTCTCCATTTTACCTTTTTTCATTCCTTGTTCTAATCCTTGTTCTAATCCTTGTTCTAATCCTTGTTCTAGTCCTTGTTCTAGTCCTTGTTCTAGTCCTTGTTCTAGTCCTTGTTCTAGTCCCTCTTCCCTAGCATATTTGGTTATCAGTTCTTTCATTCCCATAGGTTCTCTCGCCTCCTTTATATTTTTTTCTATTTCTTCTTTATATATCTTTTCTTCTTCCTCTGGTAGTCTTATTATTCCTTCTATAAAGTTAAATATAGTATGTATTTTTTCTTTTGTATATTTTTTGTCCTTTAGTATTTTTATTAGATTTACCTTGAATTTATGTTTTTCATCTGTTACTCGTTTACTTTTTATACTGTATAGTCCTGCTAGTATTATTAGTGCAAATGGATTTTCTTGTCTTAGTATTTCTTCTTCTTTTTGTTCTAATACTTTATATGTATTATATTCATATAATATATTTGTTCCATAAAATTTGTATTCGTATTTATTGGGCTTGTAGTTTTCTTTATCATCTGTAAATATAGCTATGGCACTTATATCCTTTTTATATTTATCATATATTTTATAGAAATATTTAAACATCCTTTCTCCAAATTTTTTGTCATCATACCCTTGTATTTCTACATGAATCAGTATCCATTTTTCTTGTCCGTTTTTTAGATACACTTTTGCTAGTTTATCTGATATATTTTTTCTGGTTTTTGATTTCCTAAATAGTCTTTGCAGTTCTTGCTCTAAAAAATCATATTTTTTTGTAAAGTCTATTTCTTTGTATAGTTCTGGCATAAAATATTCTACAAATTCTTCAAACATATCTTCTACTACCGCCTTCCACAATTCATCAGGACTTATTTCTTTTGTCTTTTTTGCCTCCACTTTGTATGCATCCCCTTTTCTTTAGTATGCTTATATGATAGCATATCTAGATATTCTTTGCAAGAAATTTTTTATATTTTAGTTTTTTAAATCCAGAGTAACCCAACCTAAATTTTCTCCCTTTCCATTCCAGGGTAATAGTTTTGCAAATCTTTAGCTAATCATTCCCACTACTCATCTTTTCCTGATTTTCACCCATATATATCCAACAAGTACAATACTTATTGTAAGCATCAATATATCAAAAATCATTTTATACATTGTCGTATTATCCTTTTCAGCTTCAACTGGCGGACTTTCTTTTATAATAACCTTTCCTAATACACATTCATCCATACCTTCGCCTGCTAAATATGTTTTGTATTTTTCTATATCATATGTAGGCTTTATGGCATTCTTATTGCCATATATAAGCTTATATGTTGATAAATTAGTTTCTTTTTTAAATATTGCCTTATCTATGCTATATATTATGTCTATCTTTTTTATATTAATCTGAGTATCATCACCGTTATTAATCTTTATTAGTATATCCTTGTCATTAATTTCATTTGGTAGGTCTATTTCAGTATTTTTCGCCTTTATACTTTTAAAGTCCAAATTATAAATTTCACCAGAATAGTCTGGATATTCTCTATCATTCAATAAAACTCCGTAGTTTCTTCTGAAAATATCATCTGTTTCTATCTTTATTTTATGTATATGTAACCTATCTTGGTTATTTATGTGTATATAAGTGCTATTATCTTTATTTTCTATAGTATATGTAGACTCTTTTTGCTTATAATATTTATTTGTGTATATATTACTATCATTTTTATATCCTGTTATACTATTTATTTTTATACTCTCAACATTATTAGGCACTTCGAATCTATAAAAATTATATTTCTTTACATCATTAAAATATATACTATTCTTATTTATATTCTCTATGTTATATATTTTATCCTTGGTTATATAATCCCACAAAAGTCCATCATAGCTACCATATATATTAACTTCTTTTATGTAATCTTGTCCACTAGTATTTAGCTCCATATAATTTATCGTTACATCTTTGTTTATATCATTTCTCTTAACTTCATAATCAAAAAAATCATTATCTTTCATCTTTTTTGTATCTATCAAGTTTAAATTAAACGGTTCTACACTATTTTCTACTTCTGTTGTTAAGTTTTCTAAAACATATGGGACAGCTTTCCCCCAATCGTCCATTATTATAAGGTCATCAAGATTTTCTTTTGCATATTTATAGACACCTTCGTCAAGCCATATATATTTATAATCATTGTTTCCCATTAGTTCTATATTTCTTTCTATATTCCATCCATACGTATCATTTGCATTTATTTTTGTAGTAAAATTCAACAACATTATTATAGTAATAAATATTGTTATATAATTATATTTTTTCATTATGTACCTCCTAAAACTTATCTTCTATATTACTTCTCAAATTTTGATAAAATAACGAAATTAGTATTGTGATTATACCAAATATAAAGTACGCAACAATCTTTAGTCCTAATTCTAGGAAGGCAAGATCATAGAATGCTAGTTTAGCAACTGCAAATAGCGATAATCCTAGTCCAAATCTTCGTAGGTATACATAATTGTTCTTGAATCCTATCATTATGTATATAAATGCTGATATTAGGAATATTAGACTAACTATGAAGCTAATATCACCTAATCCAAATTGATATGTTATAAAGTAAGTTGCTATATAAAGTAGGTATATATTTATAATAAGTGGATACAGTTCAAAATTAAAGCTATTAGTCACTACAATACTTTTAATTACATCTTTTAACACTAAAAATGTGATTATGCTTACAATTATCAATACAAACAATGCAAAATATTCGACGCTATTAGTATTTTGATATATCGGATACGAAAGTGCATTCTTAGAAGATACAGTAATCATTAGTACCAAGCCTGAGATTATATATAGTATAGGATTAAATACATTTAGGAATGTATCCTCTTTATCTTTATTCATCAATTCAAAGCATTTGCCAGTCATGATTGTTACTAATACAAAAATCAAAATCTTGAACAATTCATTATAACTATAGCTTACTAAGTTAATCGTTGGACTTTCTATATAGAATGAATATAATCTAAGCGAAATATAAACAGCATAAAACCACGTATTAATAACGGTAAAGCATTTGAAATTGTATAATATTTTTCCTCTATCCGAAAACTTATTCCAAAACTCCCCAGATACAGCATATGTTATAAGTAGTATTAACAAGCTTGCCGCATATGCTGTGTACTTGAGTTCAAAAAGGTTTATATTATGCCCTGCAATTTCACTTAAACCTTCAAGCACTATAAAGTTTACAGAGCATATCGCTAGTATAATCCATCCTGCTTTTTCTACAGATGGCATTCCACGTTTTAATCCGTACAAGGTTATAGCAACTGCTTCTATAGTCCAACCAAGGGTCACCCATGCAAGTCCAAATTGGAATGGTATAACTAAAACCGCGAATGTAAGTGCTGTGAGGTAAAATAACCCACCTACATATTTATCATCCTTCACTTTACTAGATACTAGCTTAGCTAAATATATGTACGTAACACAGAATATTATAGCTAGTATTCCTCTAAAATCCGTAAGCCCTTGCTCTTCAAATATACTATATATCGCAACTGAGCTTATAGTTGTATTTAGCCCTAGTAGTATTACATCATAATCATTAAACTCTATTTCATTTTTTATAGCATAAGCAACTGTTATGAAAGTATACATTCCAAAGGTTAGAATGGCATATATCATATTTACACCTACATTGTCTACTATCCCCATAAGATATAGCATGCTTGGTACGTTTAATATAAAGCTTATGTACTTCACCCCAGTCCATCTTTTATATAGTGATATTGCGATTATTGTAGTGTTTAATATAAGTAGATACCCCATAGAAATATATGCACCTTGCTCATCTAATTTAAATTGTGAAGCGTATGATACAAATGGGAAATACCCACCTATAAGAGCCATACCACAAATAACCTTTGAATTATATCTGAGTGATAGTATTGTAGTAATTGTTGTTACAAGTAATGACAAAACGAGTGCCATATTAAGATCTATAATCTTTAGTCCAAAGTAGCTATAAAAGATACTATAGTAAAGTACAGCAACCCCACCACCTAGTAGCCCTGTTGCAAATATCTTTTTATTCTTTCTATAGAAAAACTCTCCTATACCTAGGAATATTATCCCTATAAGAAATGCAACTATACCCTTTCCGTAGTTATCGAGCCAATTTTCGTGGACATATGTAAATCCTGAGGCGATGCTTAATAGTATAAGGATTATGCCTATTTTATTTACCAGATTAAGCCCTATTTTCATCTCTATATTATTATTTCTAATCTTACGCAAGATAGCTTCTTCATCTAATTCTTCATTTCTCATCGTCTCAACTGTTTCATCATATATACCTTTTTGCTCGCTAAAGTTACTACTCGCCCTTTCCTTTATGAGCCTTATTTTCTCTTTTGCTTCACTATATATATTATCAATCCTTTGTTTAAAAGTCTCCCCAAGCTCTGATTCCTTGTTTTGTATAAAATCATTCACTTCGGAATACTTATCCTTTACTATTTTTTCTATCTCTGACAATTTGTTTTCTGTGGCATTATTATTATTTTTAAAATATATCGCCATTTTCTCCCTTGAGGCATTTAGTATGTCGATTTTCTCACTTATCATCTGCTCATGGAGCATCGTTTTAAGCTCTGCATTACTCTTTCTCACATTATCATAGTCTTTTTTCATACTATTAAATTGCTCTCTATATTTTTCGAGTTCTTTCTTCAAGTGCTCGTTTTCACGAACATTATCATCCTTCTCATACTCACTAATTACCGCCTCATAATTTTTTAGATTCTTCCTATACTCTTCCAAAATACTCCTAAACTTCTCTTTCGTATCCACTCAAATCTCCCCCTTATAGCTTCATCTTCTTATAAATTATGTTACTAAAAGTTATTATACTCTTTTTTCTCTTATTTGACAATACCTAATATTTTATTCATTTTTTTATTTATGTTTACCCAACTAATTTAACAATGTCAAAAAGGGCATCTGCCCTTCTTATCCTTCCATATCTAACATAACATCGTCATTTCCATCTACCAAATCCATAATCTTATCAGGTGCAATCAATTGCTTATATATATTATCAACAGTTTCTAGCGTTCTGTATTCTTCATTAAATACTGTATTGCGTATATATGCCATATCATTTATTGGCATACTATTAAATACATCCTCATTGCTACATAGAAAATCCACTATTTCTTTAGTTTTATCCAACATATTGTACACAGATTCCACTCTTCTCTGTTCTTCTTGATACTTTTGTTCTTCCTCAATCATTATCGCATCAACCATCGTCCTATCCTCATTAGTTTGTCTTAAATATATTTCAATCAAATCCTTATAATAAACTCCATTCCTATATACAAAAGGTACATCTCCCCCTATTAGTTTATAAATATCTTCATCGGCTAATTTCTCATATCTACAACTTTGCATTAGTAATGCGTATAATACGCTACCTCTTTCTTCAATATAGCCACAAAAATTTTCTAAATCCCACTGAGCATACTCAGACTCTCCTTGCTCTATAATTTTTCTAGCAGCTTCATTTTTTATTTTCGGATTTAGCTTTCTATATTCTTCTCGTGCTATTAAATCATATACCCGTTTTTCAGCAGCTTCTATATCAGGAAAATTATATTCTTTATGCCTACTATATATTGGCATATGCTTAATTTTAGGTTCAGCAATATAAATTTTTTCTGTCTTGTCATTATATTCTAAAGGACTTCCTACTAATAAATTCTTTTCTGTTACCTTACATCTTTTATCAGCTATAATCGTTTCACTATTTCTGTCATTAAGCAACATTAAGCTTGGATTCCCAATTTCTATTATACCGTTGAATTCTTTTCTACCTAAAGAATACCTTTTATCTATAGGAAGTTTTTCTATTTGCTTTATAGTTTCTATAGCCTTTCCAATATCGCCTATATCTTTCCGTGACCATTTTTCAATATCACTAGGCATTACCTTTATATACTCATAAAATTTTTTCAGCATACGTACTTCATCTTTCTTTATACCACTAAGCATTCTATTTAAGCTAATGTGATTATCTTCATACTTAGCTAACATTCCCCTCGCTATGACCAGTTCTTCATATTCTTTCATTAGATTTTTCTTAAGCTTTACATCATCAAGAATAAGGTCAAACCCCTCAGCTGTCTCTAGTTTATTTAGCCTGTTTAGAAAATCTAAATGCATAACCTTTACATTCGTATATAATTTTTCTAGGTTATAAAAAGCATGTATTAAATCAAGAGGACCATAATACATAGTCTTTTCTTTTCCAATACCTACATACACTTCTTTCTCATCTTTCAACTTTTTAGATGCTTTGTCAATAATAATATTCTTTAAATTGCTAGCTAGTGTAGATGTAAAAAAATTAGCGTAATCCATATTCACTATATCAAATGTTATAGAATCCACATTATTTAAATCTAGAACTTTTTCATTCTTTTCTACCGTAATATTTTTTAAATCTATTGTTACTTTATCTTTTGAATTTATACCTATGTAATTAAATGAGTAGAAATCTTCTAATTTAGAATCTTTTATTTCAATTTGGCTTAGTTTATTAAATACATTAAATCTTACGTCTTCCTTTATTGTACAATCCTTAAATACTAATCTCCTTGTATTTGGAAACATAGTATTTATTTTTTCTATTACACCTGCATCTATTACAAAGCCATTTATATTTATCTCTCCAAGGTATTTTCCTTGTATATAATCATCTGTCTTAATTTTAGCTACAAGCAATCCATCTTTATCATAATATGTATATTTATTCTCAGCAAGTTCGTTATAACTCGACTTTACCATTTTGTCCTCTACAGGTAATTCATTTTCCTTATATGCTCGTTCTATCGTATCTAGTAAAGCTTGCACCTTTTCAATGCTGGCTTCATCTCCTCCATTTAAATAAGCTAATGCTCTATCATATTTAGCATCAAACGTAAAATGTGCAATTGTTTTATCACAACTTACCCACATTTCAGCATAATATACAGCCAATTTTTCAAAGATAATATTCTTTTCTTTCATATCCGCTATTCTTTCAGCTACTGCTAATGCTGTTGTAACTTTAGGATCCTCTATATACTTTTTCTGTTTTTCCCTACTCACGTAATACCTCCATATCCATATATCCATTACCCTTATAAACATACATTACTTTCTTTATACTTACATTTTCTTATAATAAAGCTATTTCGTTATATGCTATTTGAGCTTCTTCATCTGTCCTAAAATCGTCCCAATCTGGTGCAACTCCAGTCTCTTTAGCTTCTTCTATACCCTCAGATATTGAGATCCCTCTAAAAAATTTAACCTCATCCAACGCATCTTCAAAAGCTTCATCCGATTCAAAACAGTTTTTATTTGGTAACCCTTTCCCCGTATTTAATGCCATATCAACTGCATCTTTTACTGGTATTCCGTTAACAAATCTAGCAATCTCCAGTAATTCATCCTTTATTCTTATATCTATTAGCGATGCATCATTTGGAACAACCCCTGTTGCATAAACAGCGTCTATAGCTTCCTCTATAGTAAATTTATTTTTTTCTTCTTTCTCTGCTACTCCAATATTATTAAAATTTTTATCACTAATATACCTAGCACACATTTTGGCTAATTCTTCTCCATATATATCAGTCATGACCGTAAAAAATTCACGATATTTATTTTCCCCCTTATTACCTTCTTTCCCTAAATTTTCATCAAATAATTTTTGTCCTGCATTGCCAAACCTTTTCATCATGTCTACAAATTTTTTAGATACTTCATCACTATGAGCAACTTCCCCTTCTAATGCTTTTTTAAGATATCCATATTTATCTTTTAGAGTTACAATCTGTTCAAGTAATACTTGTTGCCCGTTTTTTGCTTTTTCTAGTGCTTCACCCATTGTTAGCCCGCCTTCATGCAACTTTAGTAGTACTTTATTTAACTCCACTCTGCTCATAAAGTTAATTTGTGAAGTACTAACTATTTCTCCATCTACTCTTCTTGTAACGAATTCTTCTTCATGTGCAACTTCTGTAGTTTTAATTACATCTTTTTCCAAATCATATTCATCAATGTTACTACGAGGCATATCCAATTTTTTAAATACTACATTCCCTTTATCATTTACATATATAGTTGTTGACCGTATCCCTAAAAGTGCTAATGGTGAAGGATTCTTACCTTTGCTTATCATTGCCTCATGTTTATTACCATCCACAAATAAATCATCTTGAATATCTGATAAGATTAATAGAAATCTTCGTATCAAGCTTTCTTTTGTTTTAGAATTTTCCCCAAACTTAGCTCCAATACCACTAAGAATATCTCCTGCCTTTTTCTCAATAAACATATTAAATATTCCTTTAAAATTAAGTTTTTGATATAGCTTAAGTCTCTCCATTCTTTTCTTTAAATCTAAATCATTTTTAATGTCCATCTTTACAATCTCTCCTTGTATTATATTAAAAATCTTAATCAGCATTATATAACATATTTTCCCATAAGTCAAGTTTTTACTTTAAAATTACTCAATCATATTTTTTAACTCGTTTTTTTCTTTCTAAAAATTCATTGACATTATCCCATTTATGTAATATCATAGTATCTATTGTACAAACTAATATGTATCAGAAAAGAGGTAATCAAAATGAATCATGCACAACAATTGGGCGAAGCTAAAATATCGTCTTTATTAATTAAATTTTCTGTTCCTGCAGTTATAGGGATGCTTGTAATGGCTTCATATAATGTAGTCGATAGAATTTTCGTAGGAAATAGTATCTCAGGTTCTTTAGGTATTGCAGGTATTACTATCTGCTTTCCTATAATGCTTATAACAATGGCACTTATAATACTTGTCGGTATTGGCGCTAATGCTCTAGTTTCTATAAGACTTGGCGAAGGTAATAAAAATGAGGCAGAGCATATTATTGGGAATGCGATGTTTTTGTTTATCGTTATATCGTTATCTATAACAGTTCTGGGATTAGCTTTTTTAGATCCAATGTTACAATTACTCGGAGCAAGCGAAAATGTTTTGCCCTATGCAAAGGAATATATGCAAATAATACTTCTAGGAACTATATTTCAATCTACAAGCTTCGGTTTGAATAACTTTATACGTGGTGAGGGTAACCCTAAAATGGCGATGTATACCATGCTTTTAAGTGCTGTCTTAAATGCTGTATTTTGTGCTGTTTTTATATTTGGTTTCGGCATGGGAGTTGGCGGTTCAGCTATTGCAACGGTATTAGCTCAGGTTTGTTCTTCTTTATGGGTTCTTAGTTATTTCTTTTCAAATAAAAGTTCTCTTAAAATAAGACTTAAAAATATGGCTCCAAACAAAGCTATAATCACCAAAATTATTACTTTAGGCTCTGCACCTTTTCTAATGCAACTAGCAGCTAGTCTTGTAACTGTTATACTTAATATCAGCCTTATGAAATATGGTGGAGACATCGCTATCTCTGGGATAGGAATAGTTACAAGTATTCAGACTCTTATACTCATGCCTGTAATAGGAATAAATCAAGGCTCTCAGCCTATAATAGGATTTAATTATGGTGCAAAAAAGTATGATAGAGTAAAAGAAGCATTTAAGCTTGCTATACTTGCCTCTACAGTACTAGCTATTATCGGTTTTATATTTGTAGAAATTTTCCCTGTACAGATTGTCGAGCTTTTTGGCAAAAACATTAATAAAGAGTTAATGGATTTTACCGTTTATGCATTAAGAGTATTCTTTATGATGTTGCCTATAATAGGATTTCAAATTGTTAGTGCAAACTATTTTACAGCAGTAGGCAAACCAAAACAATCCGCATTTTTAAATCTTTCACGCCAACTGATTATACTAATACCAGCTATCCTAATACTTCCGTTATTTTTTGGAATACACGGGATATTATTCTCAGCTCCTGTCGCTGATTTCGTTGCATCAATTATAACAGGGGTTTTGATATACAAAGAATTAAAACAGCTAGATGATAAGCACGAAGAGCGATTATCCGCGCAAGACATCGCCCCTTAATAAATCTACTATATTTTCTTGATACCCTGCTCTTTTAGTGGCCTGTATATATCTAGCCACTTCTTTTAGTTCATTACTTGCTACTTTATCTAGCTTTTTTAGTCTTGCTTCCGTTATCACTATATTAGATACCGCATTCTCATAATCATCTATACCAAACCGCCATAGGCTTAAAGCTTCTTTATACCTCAACTTTAGCTTGTCCGCTATCATTATCCCTTCTGGGTCAAAATCTCCTGAGTAAACTAACTCGTTACCACCTTTTATTATCATATCCAAAAGAAATATTGATGCTAGTCGTAGTTGTCCATAGGTACAAACTATAGCTACGTCATTTTCTGTACTATTTACAATCTCTCTAAATATCATAGGATTTTCTACTACATAAACTTTTCTTTGTGGCACTATAATCTCGTCAATTTCCATTAGATTTAGCACACTAATCTGCAATATCTCATTATTATCGTAAAAGCCTTGCCATCCGCTATGTATAGTTGATTTTTTGACTGCAATAAGCCCCTTTGAGAATGTAAAGCTTGATATATCGTCTTTTATGAGACCTACACTATACAAAAGTTCGTTCTTTTCCTCTACATTTTTTGGGACTCCACTTTGGTTTAACACACATAAATAATTTATCAGCATTTTTAGATTTATCGTACCGTCGTCAAATGCATGTGGGTCTTTTGTTATGTTAGATGCAAATACAGGTAGGGTTTCTTTTGTATTATTTTTGTATGGTAGATTACAAACCGACTTATCAAGTGTCAATATCGCATTTTTTAGTTTCTGTTGGCTCAAATTATATATTTGAGTTATCATTTTAGACAATCCGTTTTTCTCTTCTTGCAGCATACTCTTTAGTGCTTTATCAGTTATCCCATCTAGTATGTCTTCAAAAAATATTTCTTTATCTCTATTATAATTTTCATTCCTTTGCTTATTTGATACTACCTCTTCTCCAAAGTAATCATCAATAATATCCTTTAGCAAAACCCCTTTAAATCTTGAGTTATCTAAAGCTTTTTGAATTTTTTTAACTGGTATATTTGCATTTTTCTTATTATAAAAATCCTCACGGAAAAAGCCTGAGAAAGTTTCACGTTCAGCCATTGAGAGATTTCTTATATGTATATTCCCACCAATGCCGTCTAAGGACTCGTATTTTTTCCTGAGACCTTCTAGAAGGCGTTTAAATGCGGGAGTGTTTTTGAAATATTTGATACATTCTTTTTGCATAGCATCTACCTCCGTTTGATGTGAGTGTTTTCACATTTACAAAATTAAAGTTCTTATAATTTTGCCATACTATATTAATTCAAAATGGTACATAGTCTAATCCCTCATCTTCAATATCCACTTCACCATCACCTATAGAATTTTCGTCATTTCTAGTATACCAATCTATTGCACTCATATATTTCTTCTCCTCGTTCTTCGCTTTCTCACTAATCCATTCTTCATGTGTAATCTTTGGTAGTTCCCTATCCAAACTCCCTATATGTAACGCTCTTTGTTCTAAATAATCTAAAGCATCAACAAAACTCAAACTTTTAGCTGCTGCCCTAACAAAATCTATAACATTTCCACCTGTTTTACACCCAAAACAAGAGCATAATTGTGCTTCTCTATTTATAGTAAAAGACGGTGTCTTTTCTTCATGAAAAAAGCATGGTGTACGAACACATTTTTCACCCTTTCCATATAATATTGGTATATACTCAGCTACTAGTAACATTATATCTGTAACTTTTCTTAACTTTGCTATAGCTTCTTTTGAATAATATTTATTATAATTATTTCCAATCTTATATTTAAATCCCGTTTCTACTCTAATTGGTATCGGTACGCTTCTGTTCCATTTTTCTTGTCCTCTTTTTTCTTCTACAAAAGCGTCAAAATCATTTATATTACAAGTTTCACTTATATAATTATAAAATTGATTAAAATTTATATTTAACTTATCCACATTTTGGCTAAACACCTTTATTGCTCCAGTATAATAAATCTCTTTTAAGCATTCAAAAAATCTAAAATATTGCTCATCTTCATTCATCAGTTTATCAGTATCAAATATTTTATCTCCTCTATATTTTTCACTCATCTCCGCTAAATAGTCTTTTGACACCTCACAAACTTTTTCTCTTCCACTCGAATTACTTTTTATTATATTGATTCGCTCTTTATCACTAGTACGATTAATCACAACAGTATATTCCTCACCTTTTGTTCCACTCATTTCTATAACATCTACTGGTTTAATATGACTATTATATACCTTTTGCGTTAAATAATTTTTTCCTACTCGCCGTGAATAATCCACCTTTGTATATATTTTATTACCCTCTAAATCTAGAACACTTTCATATCCCCTGCCTATATTACCTTTATAACTATATTGATCAAATATAAGTTTATATTTCACAAAATTATCCGTTGAAGTTATTTTTAATAAGCCATTTCTATCTTCATAACCATTTACATTTTCATACTCAATTTTAACTATATTGGCTGTAAAACCATCTTTAACTCTTGCTAATGTTTCTCTTTCTATTCTCAAAGTTCCAATATCATCTATTTCCAATTCCCCAGTATTGATTAGTTCATCCATTTTATCAAATTGTGTACTCAAATATCATCACCCATTTCTAAATTTTTACTTTACATTATATACCACTTTTTTACATTTGTCAATAAATTTCTTATATACCAAAATAAGCAAATTGGTGGTATAATAAAAGAGTGGACACGTTATTCGGGATATGATATAATAAAATCATAGAAAAGGAGCGTGTAGAAAAATGAGCAAGACAAGAGGAAAGTATACAGAAGATTTCAAATAAATGATAGTAGAACTTTATAACGCAAGTAAAACAGCGAAAGAAATCGAGAGTGAATATGGCGTAAGTAGTTCAGCATTAAATAAATGGGTAAATGCAAGAAAAAAAGTAAAAATAGAAAATGAGGAATTAACAGCAGAAGAAATTAAGGAACTAAAAAAAGAAATAAATAAATTAAGAATGGAAAATGAAATACTAAAAAAAGCTACCGCCATATTTGCTCAAAAGTAAAAAGCGAAGAAATCGCAGAAATAGTAACAAAAAACAAAGAAGAATATCCAGTAAGAAAAATGTGTAAAACACTGGGAATATCAAAGAGCAGGTATTACGAACTGCTAGAAAAAAGACCAGGGAAGCGAAAATTAGAAGATGAAAAACTGAAAGGAAAGATAAAGAAAATCTGGGAAGAAAGTAAGAAAAGATATAGATCGCCAAAAATAAGAGCAATACTAATAAAAAAGGGATATAAAGTAGGTTTACCAAGAATACAAAAATTAATGAGGGAAGAAGGCGTAAAATCAATAGTAGTAAAGAAGTATAAACTGCAAAGCAGGAAGAAGGAGGAAGAAAAGCAAGAATACGAAAATAAGCTAGAGCAAAACTTTGAAGCCCAAAAGCCAAATGAAAAATGGGTAACAGATATAACGTACATATGGACAAAGAAAGATGGTTGGTGCTATTTAGCATCAGTAATGGATATATACAACAATGAAAAAAAGGGCTGGACGTTTGATAAAAGTATGACAGTAGAATTAATAAAAAAAGCGTTAGAAAATGCGGTAAAGAGGGCAAATAAGCCTAGAGGAACAATAGTGCATTCAGATAGAGGAAGTCAATACACAAGTTCAGAATATAGGAGAATGTTGAAGAAATATGGAATGGTAGAATCATATAATAAAAAAGGATGTCCATATGATAATGCATGTATAGAATCGTTTCATGCATCAATAAAGAAAGAATTGATATATGTGGAGGAATATGAAACGTATGAGGATGCATTAAAGAGTATCTTTGAATATATAGAAAGTTTTTACAACAGAAAAAGGATACAAGAAAAGCTAGGGTATAAAAGTCCTACAGAGTTTGGGGCAGCGGCATAATGTGACTAAAAGTTACAGTTCAGAAGATATGTATATTTTACAATTAACATTGTTATTTTCATCGTAGGGGTCGTACCTTGTGTCGACCTGGTTATGGTTAATAATAATTATATGTTTATTAAAAAATTTGTATTTCGTCTATAACTTTATTTAAGTAAGCTACCCCAACTTTATGGGTCGACACAAGGTACGACCCCTACGATTTATATTCTTTAACTATTATGACCTCTGGACTGTAACAACTAAAATAAAAAAAATCGAAAAATGTGTCCGGACTATTGACATAAGGAGGGTGTAAATTAATCTGTGTAAAAAGGTCTATCCGGGCTATGTAGTATAGAATATCAATATATTCTTATAAATTTCAAACCTCATATCCCTTCAAATCCTCCACCACACCCTGCACACTCTCATTATTTATATCCTCGGACATTATATTACAATGCATCATAACCTGCTTTTCTATTTCATATGCACATTCCATTAGCAAATCAGTCCTAGAGTTATTCATACTTGAGCCAGGTTTATCTTTATACCTAGACTTTGCTTCTTCTAATCGTTCTCGTATAGAGTATATTCCGTCAGGTGCAACCCTTTGGTCAGCATATGCTCCTATTTTTATTTCATAACTATCTAAATTCACTGTTAAATCATTTTTTATAAATATCTTTGCATCCATCATATCAAGCTCTTCTTGATTTAATCCAAGTTCTTTTGCTATTTGGTTTGATATCACATGATCATCATGACCATATTTATTAACAATCTCTTTTCTTAACTTTATTTGTTCCTGTGTTAAATCATCATCAGAAAATTTGACTATGTTTCCCATATCATGGAGTAATAGAACCTTAAGTATAAAATCTCCATTAATCTCTGGACCTACCCAGTTATCTACGATTTGTTTAGCTATGGCAGCAGCCCTTAGCATATGGAGTTGAAGACTTTCTGGTATTTTGTATAATTCATATATAGCTGTAATACTTCTCATATTTGCCTCCCTCTCCTTATTCCAACTTATCTCTTAACGCATCAGTTATATCTTTTTCTATATCCTCTCTTTCCTCCTCGGTAGCATAACGAAATAAATGCAAATAATCATCTACTTCTATTTCTTTTATTTCTACGGGAACTACTGGTAAAGGATTTACCCATTGCTCCCCACCTGCATGAACGAAACCTTCACTTGACATTTTATACACGTATCCCTTACCACCAAAATTAGGATGCCCTCTATGAAAAATCATCTTGAACTCTTTACTGTATTTTGGATTTATTATACGCCCACAGTTTCCTGTTTCATCAGGGATAGTTCCTAATGCAAAAGCATACGCTATCTTTTCAATTGCTGTTGCAAATACAGCCTTCTGATTTCCTTGCTCATTAGCCCAATCATACGCTTGAAATGGCTTAATAATATCAAAAAGCTTACTGCTTCCGTGATATAAGTATTCTGGTTTATCCATAAATATCTCTCCTCATATTTAATTTTATCTTTCAATCACACAATCAACTGCTTTACCTTCCCATCCCACCTATACCGTATCACCGACACATACTTCGCATTGTTAATCCTTATCAGCTCCGCAATAGATAGGCTTGGTACCGTATCATAATCCCCGTATAGTATCTGAGAGTTTACGATAAAGCTTAGATCGAGCTCTATCATGAGCCTGAACATATCCCTAATATTATTCTCATCCACACCCGCAAAGGCTTCGTCTAGCGAAACTATACGTGGACAGTCAGGTCTTGCGTTTTCGTATCTGGCATACACTGCCGAAAATAGTGGTACGTACATTGCCATGGCTTTTTCTCCACCACTAAAGGTGAAGAATGCATTGTCGGTTAGCTCTTTCTTACGTTCGCCTTCTCTTAGATAATATAGCTGAAACTCGAACCATTGCCTATAGTCGAGCAATTCTTTCATTATTATATGAAAGGTTTTAGTTTTGCCCTCATCCTCTAGCTTGCTTTTGGCTTCTGATATTTTAGAACGGAAATGTCTTGATAGCTTTTCACGTTGCTCATTCCCTAGTAAATTGGCATCTAGTAATAGTATATCTACTAATTCCTTAGTATCTAGCTGATCCTCTGTTTCTGCTTTTTTATTCTTCCAGCTTAGGTTAAATGATAACCCACTTGATGTATTCATCGACTCCATAAGTGCATTCATCTTTTCTACCCAGTTTTTGCTGTGGTATATTTTCGCCCTTATTTTCTTTGCAATAGTATTTGCTAGAATATCTTCAAATAGCTCTCTATCACTTTCTTTTAGAGTGTTTTTATTTTGCTCTATATCGTTCTCAATATTTTTCTTCAGAATATATACATTAACCTTCCTACCCTGTATTTGAGCAGTTATATCTAATCTTCTTTGTTTCTTGTTAGCCTCAGTGATGTCCTTGTCTTCAAATATTTCATCAGTTCCTAATATATGCCCAGTCGTTATCGTATAATCTCGCAAGTCACTTATGTTCTTCTCTATAGTTTGAATTAGTATATCTGAATATTCACTTAGGCTTTTATTTGCCTTTATCATTCCCTTATACTCATCGTAAATTGTCTCTGGCTTTAGAATATCCATCTTTTCTTCTATATTAATTACATAACCCAGCTTATACTCATCATGATATCCTTTTTCGAATACTTTATATAGCCCTTTCGCTTTATAAATCAGAACCTGAGACATCTCTATTTTCTGTGTAAGGTGCACAATTCGTTCTCGTAACGTCGCCTTTTTCTCTATGTTTTCATTTGTTGCAGTCTCTATCTCTGTTAGCCTTTTACTACAATAATCTATCTCTTCTTTAATCTTTTCATAGTCTGTAAGGCTAAGCTGTTTTTCATAGTTAACTACCTTTTCTTCAGCAATTCGTATGTTTTTTACTACTTTTTCTATATCATAAATAATCTCATCTATATCTGATATTATTTGCTCGTCTTGGTCTTTTAACGAAATGATTTGCTCACCTTTAGTAACATATTTTACATGCTTTCCTTCAAGCTCGAATAATTTATTTTTGTAGCTTTCTATGTCTTCGAGCGCCTTTTTAAAGGTTTCTGCATCTATCGGTCTTATAAATATTTTATCCGTTTGTTCGATAATCCTTTCTTTAAAATCTTTAAGCTCCTTATAAACTATATCTACCTCTTTTTGAATTTTATCTAATTTCAAAACCTCTTGGTCATACTCAAATTTTGCATTTTTATAATCCCTGTTTGCAACCTCTAAATCAGCCTTGCTTGGGAATGCTTTGTATTCAGAGTCAAGTATTCTTATCTTTTCCATCAATTCTTCTATCTTCGTCATAGCTTCAGCTTTTAGACTTTTTATATTCTCTAGTTCTTGCGTTAAATCGGCAATAACCTGCTCCTTGTATCTTTTCCTAGCTTGTATTCCTATGTATTTTGGAGTGTAGCTTCTTGATACCTTCCCATTTATAACTCCAAGCCTATATTCCCCGTCTTCTTTTATATAAGGCACTATAGCTTCCTCGGAATGTGCCATGAAGCTTCTTATAACGCTATCTATATATTCTTTATTTACTTCTTCTTTGTTCTCTTTTTCAATCTTTAAATACTGTGACAACTCAATCTTGAAGTACTGAGGCTCTGCAAATATGTATTTATCAGCCATATCCTTGTCCATCGCGAGTATGCTATCCTTATATTTAGGCTCGACAATCAAAGCATTGATTATTCCCATATCTACAAATGCTTCCTCTATTATCCCTTTTAAATCCTCCTCTATGTCTTCTTTATAATCTATGGCTTTATATAAAGGTATAAATGGTATATTTTTAGCTTTTAGTCTTTCTCTATTTTTTCTTACCTTATCTTCCATTTCTGGTTCGGGCTCTTTTTTGTTTTTCCACTCATCTATTTCAGAGTCTTTTGCTAGTATTTCCTTTTCTAGCCTATTTTTTTCCGCCTTATATTCGTTTATAGACGTGCTATATACCGAACGACATGCCTCATTTTCTTGTTGCAATAAATCCTTTACTTGCCCATAAGTATCAGTTTCTCCGTAGCTACTTATCAGTTGGGCATATTTTACAAGCCTGTCCTTTTCTATTTTAAATATACTGTTGTCTTTTTCCCATGCATAAATCTTTTCGATGGTCTCCTCTTTAACTTCCTGCATTAAATTATACGATTCTTGCATTTTTCTATTTTTGTCATCTCTTAGTTTTTTTGTATCCTCAACTTCTTTTAGCTTTTTATCATATTCCTTGCTTGTTCTTTCTGCTTCCTTAAGCGTATCTAGTGTAACTTCTATCTTATTTCTATACTCTACTGCCTGTTTTTTTATGTATGCAAAATTATATGGTTTATCAAATCCCTTAATCATTTCATCACTTAAAAATCTTTGCTCATCAAATTTAAAATCATCAGATAAATCATTCATATCATCAAGCATTTTCTTTATTTCCTCTTCTAATAGCTCGTTGCTCTCACTTTCCCGTTTTATACTAGTCGATAGCTGCCTTTCACTGCTTTTTTTCTCGTCAAGCAATGCTTCTTTTCTTTTTTTATCGCTTTCGTGTTCTATTATATCCCTCCTTGTTTTTTCAAGCTCATCCTTTATTCCAATAACATCCTGTGCATTTAGTTTTACTTGCTTATCTTCTAATGCTTCTTTTTCTACCTGCAAGGTTAATAGGTCTTGTTCTGCTTTTGTAAAAGCTTGCTCACATTCGATTTTATTTTTAGCTTGAGTTGTATTTTCCTTTTCTAATTTATCATAATTTCCTTTTGCATCTATTAAATTCCCGGCTTTTTCTACTAATACATACCTATTATAATTATCATAATCCTTTATTATCCTGTCGAGTGCTCGTTTACTTTGCTCTAGATAATCTAGTTGATTTTTTACATTGTCCATATTCTCTATAGCCTCTGACATTGGAGCTAAATCCTCATCAGAAAGTGTTTGTAGTGAGTTAGACATTATTTCATATATTACCGTTGGTTTAAAATCCTTTGATAGTTTCGGGCTTCTAATCTGTATAAGTAGCTTTATAAGCTCATCATAATCCTCTAATGATTCATACCCAAATAGTATTTTATTTACACTATCCATATATTCTTTCTGAGTCTCGAAAACCTGTCCACCTTCTTTTAACCTATTCTCTAGCTCCTTCTTAGACAGAGGTATCCGCTCCCCTACTTCCTTATATAGGTACAAATCTTCCCCCACTCTTCTACCGTCTGTTATTACAAACCCCCACGAATCTAGTCTTTTATTCCTATTCGCTTTAAGCCCCATACCTATTGTCATATATGCATTTGATTCTTCTTTTACAAACTCCATATATAAATATCCCGTTCTTTCATCTATATCATCACCCTCATCTATAAGGTAATTTTCTATTCTCCTTGCCTTAGTACCAAAAGGATCTAGCCTACTAGGGCTTTTATTACCATCAAGTAAAAGAGGTATAAAACTTTGCATAGTTACAGACTTCCCTGAACCATTCGACCCACGTAAAAGCAGTCTGCCATCATTAAAGTTAAACACCTCATCATCATAATACCAAAAATTCACAAGCCCTATCTTGTTTATCTTCCATCTATCCGTCATTTTTTCGAACCTCCTCGTTAATTTTACCGTCAAACCCCTCCGAATATCTCCCCACTATCTTATAGCTTAATGGCAATATCTCAATTTCTTTCTCGTCTTCCTTTATATTTATAAAACTAAAATAATACATATAAACCTTAACTTCATCTATAATTTGACCGATCCTCATTTCCCTATAGCTTTTGCCCCATCCTGTGTTGTTTTTATTTCTAACATCTTCTATCAATGTTTCAAATTGTAATGTTGAAACTGTTATAACATCATTTTCCTTCGGAGTAAATTGTTTGTTTTTTATGCGTTCGCGTATCTCGTAGTTAATCTGCAATACTATATCTGATATGTTCTTTTCACTCGAAAAAACCTCTTTATATCGCTTGTTTTCATTTAACAAAATCATTGCTCCATTTTTATGTACATGGAAATCACTGTCTAAAAATTTTTGTATATCGTTTTCTAGCACACTCTTATGTTGCTTTATGTATAGATAATCTATGTCGTCCGTTCCTTTGTTATATACAACGGGTGACATAAATACCTTTCTATACACTCTGTTTCTCAAGAATATACCTTTGTCAATATTCATATCCTCATGCGACCCTTTTTCAAAATCCTCCCACGAATTATACCCCAGTATATTTTCACTAAATCTATTTACAAAATACTTAGACAATCCTGTATTTTCGTACAATACTTCACCAGCATCACTATTTATAAACTCAGTATCATCTCCATCTGTAACCCTTATCAAATACTGCTCACTGCAATAACGTAGAGTCTTTATAAGCCTACGCCTATGAGTATATATAGTCCAATCAATCTTTTCACTACCCTCATATTTACTTTGCACATAATCCGTAAGCTGGGAAAGGATAAACTGTTCCTCTGCCCCTTTGTCTTCTAAAAACATAATCATAATCGTAAAAAATATATACTCCATTATAGAATCAAACTCACCAATCCCCATAAAACACTCAGCAGCCCCTGGCTTCTTCTCAAGCTTGATAAATCTCGGATTTATTATCAAGCTATACCCAAGCTTCTCTTTGATAAAATCTTTATAATCATCCACTTTGTTTTTTACTTTATAATACAAATCAGTATCTTTTGCACGTACTACCCATCTGTTTTCAAGTAAAATCTCCATTTCATTCATGTACTATCACTCCCCTATCCACTAATCTTAAGTACATAAGCCGGCATTTCAAATGCCCCATCCTTAGCCTGTACCCTACATCTTTCAACCTCATTCGGGTTCAATATTTCAACTACCCTACCATCCTCAGTTTTAGTTATCTTACTTACATTAGATAACGCCTTACCCAACCACCGAAGTAGTATCTTTCTTGTAGTAGTTTCAAGCTCAGGCAGATTTTTAAAATCTAGCTTTTCATCTATTATATGTTTGTTTATAAGCTCTTTTTCTTCTTCTATCTTCTTTAGATACGCCTCTAATACTTCTTTTTTCTTTTCAGTATTATCTTTAATAGACGTCCTCGCAACTGATTCTCTGAAATTTCGTACTCTTGGTTTTATGTTTATGTAAATTGGTGTTTCATTGTATATGCTACTATTTATGCTTTCGGTTTCTCTTACTATATCCCCTTTGATATGTCTGCTATTTTCTATTCCGAATATATGTGCCGATAGCTTATGAGCTTCATGTATATCTTTACATTTAGTGAAAAGCTCCATGATCTTTTTGTACTCTTCTTTTCTATTAACCATTACCCTACTATTTTCAGCTAACTGTACCGCATATCTAGTTATTTTCCTTATTATTTCGTTTGTTATCTCTAGTAGCTTTTCGGACTCACTTATAGTTCCCTTTGAGCCTAGGAACCACTCTTTTACATTTTCCCATATACCAGATATATTATCTCTTATTTGCTCGTCGGTTACTTTCTCTATCTCGATTTGAGGGATAGCCTTTCTATGTTCGATTAGCTTAGCTATAACTTGATTTTCAGTTTCATAGTGTATCTCTTTTAACAATCTTTCTATAATAAATGCATTATCCTGTAAGGATTTTATAAAATCCCTTAGATATTCAGTTAGCTTGTCTTTATATATTATAAATTCATTGCTTTTTAGCATTTCCTCAGCCTTTAAGCTTTGAAAATTCCTTATGTAGTCTTGATAGTTTTGATTCAGTCTTTTGAAGTTGTTATTTAAATCATCCCACCATATACTAACTTCTTTTGTAGATTTTTCACTCATAGAGTTAAATTGACTTATGTAAGTTTTAAGCCGTTCTAATAAAGTAGGCTCTAGTGAGGCCCCTTCCATAAAGAGATTTTCGAGTCTTATAATCATTCTCTCTATTTCTACAGAATATTCTGATAATCTATATCTGAACTTCTTATTTTTAAATTCATCAATGCTATGTACTTTTGAGGTGTCCTGAACAGGTATAATATTTCCCCATCTAACCAATGCTTCTAAATCTTGAATGCACATTTCCATTGTATAAAAACTAAACCTCTCATGCTTATGTAGTTCTTCATATATATCTTCTTTGTAAAGCCAATATTTAATTTTCTCATACTGTGTAAAAAAAAATCTTACTATAGCCCTATACCTAAAGGAATTCTCCTCTACTAAATACTTAACTTCCACTATTTGTTTTAGTGACTTTTCATCAATCTCCATAGTTGTCCTCAACCTTTCTCAAAATTTATATCTGCCTCTTTAAATAAAATCTAAACACCTTCATATGCTCCCTAAACACCCTAATAGCATGCAACGTATGCTCGTCCCTTTCTTTGAGTGCGAAAATCATCTCTACCAATCTCATCGACAAACAGATAGACAAAAATAACAGTACGAACTTTAGTGAGTTCACATTGTTATTTAAACTTCCTAGCTTATAAAATACTGCATATCCAACTATTCGCCCAGCGTTTAACACCGCTTCTCGTAATACTACGTTTTCTAGTGTATATTTTCTAATGCTATCTTTTCTAAGTAATTTTAGCATATTAGCATTGCCTATTATATTAATTATTGCAAATGATATTCCAGTTACTACGCTATATATAACTAAAGTTATGTAATCCACTTTATATATAAGTAATATTAACACACCTATAGTAAGAACTCCTGATATTTTTAGTACCGCTTCAAATTTTTCATCTTTTAGATACTGTCCTATAAGAAACATTATTATAGCTGTCACAAATGCTAGGACAGAATTATAAACTCCAAGCCCAAATTCTGATTTATATACTAGATATATAAGCATTGTAACTACCTGAACAAGAACTCCACCTGTGGTAACTCCATTAAAAAATTCCGATATATACATTCTTTTAACTTTACCTATGTTGTTATTTTTCATAAAGCTTTTTATTTTATACATTCTGATAGGTTCTATTTCTTCCTCACCTACGTTCAACCAAGTAGATACTATAAATGCTACTACCAATATCACTATCATCACCATAAGTAATACTGTATACCCATTAGTTGTATATCCTATTAATCCTCCCATAAGTACTGGTATTATTATATCTTGGATTTTGGCTATTGATTGATCTATACTAAAAAATTTTTTGGCCGCTTTAGATTTATTCATTGTATATACCATGTAATGCCTTGGTACCCAATAAAATGAATCTGTAAACCCTTTTACAATCCCAAGTAATATTATATAATCCTTTATACCTTCTGCCATATACATTATTGCTGATAAATATACTATTTGAGTCAATATTCCTAATCTAAATATTTTTAAAATATTATTTCTTTTTATCAACATTGAAGTAAAATAAAAACCGACTACTATAAATGCGTAGTTAGCTATATAATTCATTGATATTATCTTCAAATCCCAATTTGTTATTTTTAAAAAATAAATCAATAAAAAGCTAGATGTGAAGAAGCTAATAATATACATTAATCTATGTATTAGTGTTAATATTCTTGATTGTTCTTTTATAAAAAATTCTCTCATGTGCTTTCTCCTTCTAAAATTATAAGTCTTATTTAATCTTTATTTACCACTTAAAAGCTCATTCGTGTATGCGTTTATAAAATATACATCATTTTCATTAATTTGCACTCTATAATACGGTTCTGCTTTTATATTAAGATAATCATCTATAGTCGTTGTATCTATAAAATATCCTAAATCTAAGTCCATTATGTGCATCTCTTTTGAGGTTTTATAATACTTTTCCTTAACGCTATAAAGTAAGTTTATGAGTACCTCATCAGCTGAGGCTATTTCTTTTTGTTCATTTGTGTACCCATTAATATTAAAGTTCAATATATCGACTTCCGTTATTTCATTTTGTTTAATATGTATCTTTACATAATTTGAAAATACTACTTTATCTTTGTATGAAGTGTTATATTCAAAAACATACCCATCATTTATCATGTTTGATTGAGTATAAACATGATTTCCTAGTAAAAAATTTAGTTTAGAAATATATTTATCAGCTTCATTTTTTAATTGTTCTTTATCTAACTCAGCATTATTATTTTTTTTAACTTTTAATATAGCTTTCGTATATTTTATAAGTCCATTTTTATATATCTCGACCTTACCTACTCCCTCTTCTACATACACAACCTTTTCATTATCTATATAATTTTTTATATTACCAACATCACCTAGAAAAGTTTTACAAACTTCACTATTGTCTATATTAGCTAGGCTCAACCTTAACATACTCATAGGATAAAACTCTTTCAAAATATTAGTATATAATGCTGCGTTCTCATTAGTAAATATAGTTTGCATACGTCTATTCTGTACATCTTGCAGAACATAATTTTTATTTTTTTTCTCCGCAATAAGTACACACAAAACTAAATTTAACACAACAAAACTCAAAATAGCTATATTCTTAAACCTAGACCAATCCATATACTCACCCCCGAAAAGTAAAGTACAAAGTACAAAATTATAATATCTACTTATTCCTTGTTCTCTGTGCTCTGTACTTTGTCATCTGCCGCATCTATTGCATACACCTTATCTGCTGTTTCTATTATCCACATTAATTTCGGATTTTGTCGGATATTTTCTGAGTAATACGCTAGAAACATATTTTTTATCAATGTTTTTCTATTTTGCTGTTTATTATTTATTATTATACCAAATTCTTTACTATCAAATACTTCATTATATGTCTTAATTTTCTTTATTTCATCATTAGACACTACCTCAAACTCTTTAATTAACCTTTTATATGAATAGACATGATCATTTTTAACTATAATTTCTACAGGATATTTTATTCCCATATTATTTAGCTCACCATTTTGAATAATATATCTATAGTCATCTAATTTAAATTCAAATCCAAAACTCCATTCACTATTTCCATTCTTGTTTGCACTCATTAAATATAGGTTAGAATACATATATTTATTATCCTTCTCCATAAATGTTCTCGCTATTTGGTATGCTGTAGCAAAGCTTAGATATGTATCTCTTTCATTTTTCTTCGAATTCGTATATTCTATAAATCCTGAATCCATAAATTTTATTAATTTTTCTCCGTCTGAATATACTGTGACCCCATTCTGTTTTTTAAAGTTCCACCTTGAGAAAGGATTTTCAAAAAAACAATTTACATATTCTTCCATCTTATTTTCATCAACTACATTATTCACTAAAAACGGATTTTTTAAGATTACATTTTTATATGCATCAAATTGTTCAGAATTTGAATTCTCTATCGTTTCATTTTTGAATATTATATTAGACTGTCCTAAATCTGGTAAAAAATTAATATTAAAAAAATACTTTTTGATCGAACCATATTCGGTTGTACTATATTTTTTAAATGCTGTTTTATATTGAATAAAATTTACCTCATCAGATATAACTTTAGAATTATATGCTATTTTTACTTTTTTAGCAATCCCAGTCTGATCATCAATAAAATAACAATTTGTACTATCATCGCTTGAGTTTGATGGTTGTAATATAATCTTATTAAACTCACCTATCTCTCTTACATTCTTATTACTCTCATCGTAATCTGGATTTATACTAACTATGTTTTCTAATCTTACAGGATATTCATACAAAACCGCCATATTTTCTAAAAATTCTTTCATATTAACATTTTCCTCAGTAACATAAATATCTTTAGAAACAATAACATTAAATATTTTTTTAACTTCACTATCTATTTTTTTCTTAGCCTCTTCCGAATCCTGCAAAACCGTATATGTTTTTCCAAAGCTTATAACAACTTGATTAGGTTCTAATTTATATTTATATTCAAGTTCAATACTGCTCTTTTTAAAAATGCTCGTTATTACACTGTAAAAAAAGTTACGGTTTGAATAATCATCAAACCATAACTCAAACATTTGACAAATAGCTATTATTATAAGTATAAATAATATATAAGTCTTAGTTCTATTAAGCATATCATCACAACCATTTCTTTTTTAAAATATTATCTTAAAAACCCCAATTCTATCTTATTCATATTAAACAATAATGGCATTGCTTTTAATTTTTGTTTTATACTTGCATCTTTCCTATTCAGACAATATTCTGCTGCAGTCATCATTATACCATCTTTACCTTGTATAAGAATATAATTTTTACCTAAGTCAAGTTCAATAATGTCCGAGAATATTTCTGATGCACCTATTGTATGTAGGGTAATTTCATTCAATATAATTTTATTATCTACTCTTTTATATTTCCATACACTAACGTTCGTTCCTTGCTTTGCTTCCCCTGAAATAATTCTATATGTATCAAATGTTGGCTCATATTTACTTTCTAGTCCGCTAGATATAGTAACTATATTAGGATTTAGTACATTATTATCCTTAATCACATTCAATGTTTGCACTAAATTTGCAGTTTGCTTTTGCGCGTCAAGCTGTTCTAAAGTTTCAGCCTTACTAACATTCCCTCCAAAAAGGCAAATAGAAATCATAACCAAAAATACTAACAACTTTTTCATTATAACACCTCCAGTTTCAATTTTATTAATGTTATAATATCATAAGATTGTTACACCTCGATTACAAAGTACTTACGTTTGATTTACATTTTTAACAAAATTAAGAGTTACCTTTGTTCCTTTCCCATAGGTACTTTCTATTAGGATATCCCCTTTGTGATATTCCATAATTTGTTTTGCAATAGCAAGTCCAAGTCCAGTCCCCCCCATCGCCCTCGACCTTGCTTTATCTACTCGGTAAAACCTTTCAAATAGTCTTGGCAAATCTTCCTTTGGAATACCCATACCCGTATCTTTCACTACAACCTTAACATTTTCCTCATCTTCCTCTATATAAATATAAATATAATCATTTTCTGTACTATACTTTATTGCATTACTTAATATGTTGTTTAAAACCTGTATTATCCTTAATGGATCAATATCTAATATAATTTCTTTATTAAACTCCTTCATCGTCAACTTTTGTTTTTTATTTTTTGCATGCATTTTATATTGTTCCGTTACCCTTTTTACTATTTCTACGATATTAGATTTTTCTATCTTAAATTTTATTTGTTGATTATCAAATCTTGAGAGTTCAAGTAAATCTTGAACTAATAAAGTCATTCTATCTGTTTCACTATTTATAGTTTCCAAAAAGTTTACCACCATCTGTTTTTCTTCAAATCCAGTATCTATTAAGGTTTCTACATAGCTTTTTACAGTCGTTAGTGGTGTCCTAAGCTCATGGGAAACATTTGCAACGAATTCTTTTCGCATATCATCTAGCTTCTTCTGTTCAGTAATATCCTGCAGTATTAATATTACACCTTCCGGTTTTTGATTCTCATTTAGATAATTTGTAAATATTATGTTTATATATTTTCCATTTATATTTACTTCATTTCTCTTTATTTCATTTCTTCCAATATTAAATATTTCATGAAAATTTATATCTATTTTTAGCTTTTCAAATAAATAATAAAAGTCATCCCCTAGATAGTTGTATTCTAGTATATGATATGCTGCTAGATTAGCATGTATAATTTGTCCTGTATCATTAAATACAATCAATCCATCCTTCATATGTGCAAACACAGACTCTAGTTTATTCTTTTCACTATTAATATCAGCTAGGGTCTTATTTAACTCAAATGCCATATAATTAAAGCTTTTTGTTAACTGACCTAATTCATCATTTGACTTAACTTCTATTCTTTGATGTAGATCTCCCCTAGCCATTTGCTTTGCTCTTTTTGTTAAAGCTTTTATTGGTTCTGTAACAGTAGTCGCGAACACATATCCTATAAAACTTGTTATTATAAGAGCAATACAAATAGCAATAATTATTATCATTCTCTCTTCATTTAGAGCCTTCTTCACTGCATCTGTTGTCATTCTTATATATATTATTACCTCTACATTTTTCCCTTCTTTTATAGGCTTTGCAAAAGCTACTACTTCCTGTAGAGTTCCCTCTCTACCTGTTTCTTTATATATTTCAAATTCCTCTTCCCCACTTATAGCAGCTACAACTGCCGATGAGTTGTTTCTCCCTTCTATGCTTGGTGTCTGCACTTGCGTAGATAGATACTTACCCGTTTTATCCAAGATAAATACCTGCATATCTCTACTTTTATAAAATTTCGTGCTTTCCTGTAAATGATTTTGCAATGCTTGTACTATATCCTCATCATTATATTTTTGGATTATGGTCATCATACCACTAGTTGCATCTTTTAAGTCATCCTTTACTTTTGTATACTCATATATTTCCATTTTCCATAATATAAATATTCCGCTACTTATCATTACTATTAAAACAACTATTATATGAATTACTACTAGCTTTAGTTGTACACTTTTCATTAATTTTCACCCTTAAAATAATATCCTATACCTCTCTTTGTCATTACATATGCAGGATTGTTTGAATTATCCTCAACCTTTTCTCTTAGCCTTCTAACTGTAACATCGACCGTTCTAACATCGCCATAATATTCATATCCCCAAACCTTTTCAAGTAAAGATTCCCTTGAAAATACTTGGTTTTTCTGGATCATTAGGAATTTTAGTAGTTCAAACTCTCTAACTGTAAGTTCTATTATATCATTGCCCTTTTTAACTTCATACCTATCCAAATCAATTTCAAGTTTCCCTGACTTTATAATATTTTTAGGTGTTTTTTCTAATTCCTTTTCTGTAAGAATTCTTCTCATATTTGCTTTTACTCTAGCCATAAGCTCTCTCACACTAAATGGCTTTGTTACATAATCATCTGCACCCAGCTCAAGCCCAAGTATCTTGTCTACCTCGTCAGCTTTAGCAGTCACCATTATTATAGGTGTAGTTATATTCTTTTGCCTTATTTGTTTACAAACACCTATTCCATCTAGTTTAGGCATCATAACGTCTAATATTATTAGATCTGGATTCTCATTTAAGGCTTTATTTAACCCTTCTTCACCATCACTTGCCGTTATTACATTATATCCTTCCTTTTGTAAATTAAAAACCAAAATATCCACTATTGCCTTTTCATCATCAACAACCAATACCTTCTGTTCCATAAATCCATTCCTCCTACCATTATAGTTTAAACCTATATCTATAAATTTATTAATTTTAGTATAATACTAATACTCAATTTAGTCAAGTATATTTACAAAACTTATAATTTAAAAATACTCTCATGGATTCTACATGAAAGTATTTTTAGAAACAAACGTTTATCTTACATAATTAAGTGGATTTAGTTTCTTTTCGTTTTTTATAACTTCAAGATGCAAATGTGATCCTGTGCTTCTACCTGTGTTACCCATAAGACCTATTTTATCTTTTTTTGTAACACTATCGCCTTCACTCACCATTATTTTACTCAAATGTCCGTATAAAGTCTCATATCCATTCGAATGAGTTATTTTTACATAGTTTCCATATCCACCTGCATCATATCCTACTGTTAACACTTTTCCAGTTCCTACTGAATATATAGATGTTCCTTCATCATTTGCTATATCTATCCCCTGGTGAGTATGTCCATCCCGAAGTTCACCAAATCTAGATGTTATTTCTCCTATCGTAGGCATTGCAAAAATACCTGGATAACTTCTTTCTGCTAGTTTTTTTGTACCTATTTCTATTACTTCTGTAACAGGCTCTACTAATATATCCTCTGATATAACTTCTTTTCCTTCTTCTACACCATTAACTTTTATTATATTTAATTTAATTTTTTTCTTTCCTTGTTTGCCTTCTTTTATTACTTCTCTATATGTTGTTGGCTTCTCTTCATTTTTCTTAATTTCTTCTGCTTTTGGTATAACCTCTTCGTATGTTTTTTCTTCACGTGTTATTACAGAAAGCAGCAGTTTAGCCGAGCTTATATTAATCTTTTGCCCTATACTAAGCTTATCTGGATTAAATCCTTCATTCATCTTTTTTATGTCATTTAAAGTTATGCTATCATATTTTTCAAGTATTTTTGACATTATGTCGCCTTCCTTTACTACATAAACTTCAGTATTCGCACCCACTTCTGATAAAATAGCTACCATATCTTTTACTTTTGCAATCTTATCTTTATTTACATAGTTATTTTCTATTTCTACGTTTTCTTTAAACCATAGTTTTAGATTGCTACTATTTCCTACGAAATCAACAACTGACTTTTTGCTATCATATTTGTTTTTTATTTCATTTAACACTTGATTTATCTCATCACTCTTAGATAAACACCCCAAAGCTTTACCGTCTATTATTAATGTATATGCTTTTATATTATATTTCATTTTATCCTTTAGTCCTTTAATAAGTTTTTCTTCCTTATCTGCTTTTTTACCTGTCTTAACTAAATCTATCGAAGGCTGCTCTATTATTTTTATTTCCGTTCCTGATTCTTGCTCTATTTGCTTTTTTGTTTTTGCTATTATATCCATGGCTACATTGTTATTCTCTACATAACCTATTTCATTTTTTCCTACCTTCAATAAACATTGCTTTTTTCCTAAGCTTATAAAAAATATACTGCTAACTAATAATACTACAACCGTTAATAGTATATACCCTACAACTTTTATTTCCGATTTCTTTTGATTATTTTTTCTTACGTTTTCCCTTTGAACTTCCTGTAGTGATTTTATTTTATAATCTTTACTCATATTCAAGCTCCTTCTAATTTTAATATATTATTATTATATGTTAACTCTTCAATAATATTTACTTAATATTTTCGTAATATCTATTTTAACAAAATTATTCCAAAAAGTAAAGGGTTTTTAAAAAATTTTTTGCATTTTTTTAATTCTCTATAGTCATTTTCTTAAAAATATGTTAAAATTGTATAGTTAGTAAAATTCTATGTTCTTTAATAAGGAGGATATATATGACTTCAAAAATTATTGCCGATAGTTGCTGCGATTTATCTATGCAACTACAAATGGATATGAATGTGGATTTGGTTCCATTTAAAATAACAGTGGAAAATGACACGTATATAGATGATGATAACATTAATACAATGAAGCTTTTAGATGCTATAAAAGCTTCTTCATTAGTACCCAAAAGTTCTTGCCCTTCTCCTAATGATTTTTTAGTTTCATTTAAAAATGCTGCATCTGATAATACTTACGTAATAACTATTTCATCATTTCTGAGCGGAGCATACAATAGTGCTATGACTGCAAAAAATATGTTTACAGAAATTAGTCCTAATAAGTCTATTCATATTTTTGATTCTCTAAGTGCATCTACTGGGGAAGTTCTTGTAGCATTAAAGCTAAATGAATGCATCAAAAAAGATTTATCAAATATTGAGATAATTTCTACAGTAACAGCTTTTATTAATGACATGAAAACCTTTTTTATACTTGATTCCTTAGATAATCTAATTAAAAATGGGCGAATTTCAAAGTTAAAAGGATTTATAGCCAATATATTAAATATCGTACCTATTATGAAAGCGGAAGGTGGCGTTATTGATTTGCATGAAAAAGCCCGAGGCAGCAAAAAAGCCTTTCATAGATTGGTTGAAATAATAGGAGAAAATGGGACTGATTTTAAAGATAAAACTTTATGTATTACTCACTGTAATGCACAAGAAAAGGCGGAAAGTCTAAAAGAATCTATATCAAAAACATATAATTTTAAAGATATACTTATTTTAGAAACAAAAGGACTTAGCACAATGTATGCTTATGATGGAGGGGTTATAATATCTTTCTAGTAAACATATTTTTAATATTATATAAGTGCCCCATTATCACATCTGTTTCCCCAAAAATCTATTAATACACCATTTCTATAAACTGATATAATCTCGCAGTTATTAGGGCATTTATCACATTCTTGCCCTTTTGTCTCAAATACCATATCTTTTATATTAAAATCAAACTCACCCTCACGACCCTGGTTTTTTGCAAATATTGCAATGCCCAATCCTCCCATAAGATGTCCATATTTATCCACTATTACCTGTTCTCCTATAGCTTCCTCGAAAGCTTTTGTTACTCCTATATTTTTGCTTACTCCACCTTGAAAAACTATAGGTGCTTTTATTTTCTTGCCTTTGCCTACATTATTTAAATAGTTACTTGCAACCGCCTTGCAAAGTCCTGCTATTATATCTTCTTTTTTATGTCCTATTTGTGCTTTATGCACTAGATCTGACTCTGCAAAGACTGTGCATCTAGCTGCTATTTTAGTAGGATTTTTAGATTTTAGTGCATGTACACCAAATTCCTCTACCTCTACTCCAAGCCTTTTGGCTTGTGATGATAAAAACGACCCCGTCCCTGCAGCACACAAAGTATTCATTGCATAATCAGCAACTATTCCATCATCTAATATAATTATTTTAGAGTCCTGTCCACCTATCTCTAAAATAGTCCTAACATCTGGGTAGAGAGACAATGTTCCTATTGCATGTGCTGTAATTTCATTTTTAACTACCTGTGCATTAAGAATTGCACCCACAAGCTTTCTTGCTGACCCCGTTGTCCCTACTGCCTTAACTTTAATATCATCGTTCAACTGTAATTTTAATCCATCAAGCAAGTTTCTTACCGCATTTATAGGATTCCCCTCTGTCCATAAATACTTTTCCGCAAGTATATTATTGTTTTCATCTATAATAACACCTTTAGTAGATATAGACCCAATGTCTACTCCTAAATAAGCATTCATACGTACTCACCCCCGACCCCTCTCTAAAAGAGAGGGGAACTTTTTAACTCTAAATTTCCCCCGCCAAGACTCTCACATCCTACATTCCCCTCTCTTTTAGAGAGGGGCTAGGGGTGAGTTCAAGTTTTTTCTCATACTTAACATATCATAAAACGCCTCCAGCCTTGTTTTTACACCAGTTTCAGAAGTTTGAGAGTCAAAACTAAAATATAGTATAGGTATCTTGTAGTCTTGTGATAATCTTTGTAATATTGGCATACAGTTTATTTCAGGCATACAACCGAAAGGCTTTATATGTATAATGCCGTCAAATCCCTTTTTAGCTAATTCTTTAGAATGTGCCACACTATCAACTCCATCTGCACCTATATCGTATTGTAGATATGGTTTTGCTAATTTTAAGGTTCTAGATTTTTTATGTTTTCTTGAGAAAAACAAATATGAGATATTTATATATCGTTGTACTTCTATACCGTAACTAGCCATTTCTTTTTCTATAAAATAATTGCTGAATGGTTCTATGAGTACATATAATTCACCTACTATTCCTACTTTTAGGCAATTTTTAGGTTTGTTTATAGGTATTTTTTTTAATAACGTTATATATTTAGTAAAAATATTATTTACATCCCTTATCTTTTCTGTTTTTTTAAGTTCCACTAAAAATCTTTTCTCTACATTCTCAAAGTCACCTTTATTTATTTCAAATCCTATGTTTTTTCTTATATAATCTTCTATTTTATCTATTGCAAATATTTGTTTATATATTAAATAAAAATAATACATAAATTTTCTAAATGTTAACTTAGAATTAATTTTCTTTAGTAATTCGTAATAACGTAATGGCTTAAACTTTCTATCATTTATGTTAAAAAACTTGAATTCGTAGCCTAAGCTCTTAAGTATCTCTTCTTGAACCTCACCATAGTACCCAAACCTACAGCCCCCGCCAGCCTGTATTAATATATTTGCCCCATTTTCAAGTGCCTCTATATAATTTCCTATATTATATTTAAACGGCACGCAAACAAAGTCCGGACTATGTTTAGTACCTAGTTCTATAGTCCTTTTAGTAATTGCAGGTGATACGCACACTTTTGCATTTAAAGTCTTTTCTACAAAGGTACTAATAGGTATATGATAATTCCCCAAGCGTGGAAACGTAACTTTATTCTCTATCTGCATCTCGTTACCCCTTTCCTAGCACTTATTATATCCACAAAGCTCTCTAGCCTTGTATGCATCCCAGCCTCACCTTGTAATTCGTCTATCAGTATATAAGCGATTGGTATGTTTTTTATCTTTCGTATACACAAATCATTAACTAGTGAATCAGGTCCACATGGAAATGTTGTAAGAAGTATAATACCATCTATCTTATCTTTATAGAGTTCTACCGCACCTAATATTTCTTGATTATGACTCCAGTATAATGATTTTGATATTTTACATGAAGCTTTTATCGCATTATTTTTTGAGACTCTATCTGCATAAATTACTTCTGTATTAAGTTTTTCTAAATAATGTTTAACAGGAAAGCCAATAAGCTTATCATAAGTATTATACGAATGCGATGCTATAAGTATTTTTAGCTTACCTACATTTTCTAATAGCTTTATTTGCCTTGCCTCTTGCCCTTTTTCGTATTCTAGCTGTCTGATTTTCGCTTTCTTATACGCAGATATGACCGTAAATATGTTTTTGTTAAGCTTTAGCCCGAGCTTTAAAAATTCTACTTTTTCTGTTTTTCCATTTTGTATGTCAAGATTATATTTAAGAAGTTTTATCCCGTAAAAAGTATTTTCAACAATATCAGGCAGTGCAAAAAGTCTTACACACGTTTGATCATTTTTTGAATATGAAGCTACTCTTGGTACAAATACATAATCAACCCTATTTCTAAGCCAGTCCACATGTCCCATATAAATTTTTGATGACAAGCACCCCTCGTCTATAGAATGCTTTATCCCATTATTTAGAATCTCTTTATTTGTCTCTGGACTTATTATGGGGTCTGCACCAAGCTCTTTTATAAAATTTGTCCATAACACTTTATGTTTGTAATATAATAGTCCTCTCGGTATCCCAACTCTGATTTTAGCCTTCATAGTTTTCCCTTTCTAAAATTAGATTTTCTAAGTCATATAATTTATATTTCCCATTTTTTCCATCTATATTCAATATATTATATTTAAAAATAATTTCTTTAGACGTATCAATACTATATAAAAAAACAACAACACTATAAATTAGCATTGTTGTTTTTTAGTTTGGCTAGTTCTGATAAATCTTGTTTAATATTATTGTATACAAATTCTATCATATCGTGATTGCATACATTGTCCCTATAAATTTTTTGTAATGAATAATCAAAAATTTTCACTGCATTACTATTAAACTTTTCAAAAAATCCCTTTGGAACATCTGGTCGTAATCTTATTTCTTCTAATACTTCTTTTTTTGCTCTTTCTACATCATTTTTAAAAATCTTTACTAGTTTTTTCATGTCATTTATTGTTATAACACCGCTGAAGTAATTCCCCAAAAGTACTTCAAGCTCCACTTCTTTTGCCATACAATCACTTCCTTTATTTTCGATTGTATGTTGTCGTACAAAAGTCTTTTTTAATTTTACTACAATAATAAAATTTTTTCAATGGCTATTTTAGAAGAATATTAAATATTTTCTTTATTTCTCTCGCGTTTTCGTCAAATTTCTTCTTTTTTTTAATTTTTACGTACAAATCGAATTTACATTTAAATACAAAAATGCTATACTAAGTAATAGTCTATTATAATTAGGAGGATTTATAGTATGAGTTTAGGCGATAGAATACGAACATTACGCTTATCACAAAACTTAACACTTCAAAAGCTTTCGGAAAAGATTGATATTTCTGTTTCTTTTTTAAGCGATATCGAACACAACAGAAGTAAGCCTTCTCTTGCAAGGTTAAAAGAAATTGCAGGCGGCCTAAATACATGCGTCAGCTACTTATTAGATGAGGAAAATTGGATTAACCCAAATAGTGTGCAAAATCATTGTCATCTCTCGAATATTTTATATAATAACGATTTAGTATCTGACGAAATATCGCAAAAAATAATTGCCGAATTATTATCCGTTAAATTTTGGCCGGAATCCGAAAAGCTAGATTTGCTAAACTTTATCCAGAGCAAAAACAAACAACTACTTAAAAAATAGTTGTTTGTTTTTTATACAATAAACACCTTATTTAAGTATATACTATATATTAACTTTTCTATAACCTCTTTATCAAGTATCTTATTTAGTGCTTCCTCATATATATCTAATTGTGCCTTATACTTTATCTTCAAATATTCTCCTGACTCGTCATCAGTATAATCTGTTTTATAATCTACCAAAACAAACCCACCATTTTCTTCAAAGTAGCAGTCTATTATTCCATGTATAATCACACTTTGATTCATTTCAGTATCATATAATTCCCTTATGTTCTTTTCTAATACAAACGGTACTTCTTTATATACTTTAGTAGAATTTTTTATCCTTTGCATTAAATCTGATGAAAAAAATCCATAAATTTTATCTTTATCAATATTTCTTAGATCATTACTTGTTATAATATTCTTCTCTAATAAGACTTCAAGTTCCTTTTCAAGTTCATCGATGGATAATATCTTTCTATAGTCAATATGTTTTAATATTCTATGCACTATTATACCCTTTTGAGTATTGTTATGTAGCTTGCTCTTTGGAACTAGGCTTAATTCTAATATTTTATTTTCAACTTTTATTTCCTTATTGCAAATCATCCCCTCTTTTAAGTTCGTTACAGACAGTCTCCTAGAATATTGATTTGCCTCCTCATATCTATACCACCAATTCTTATCTAATTTATTTACCTCATTTTTTTCCTTTGCTTTGTGTCCAACTATATTTTCAAAATCTTTGTCTAATATATCCTGTTTATTAAATATTTTCATATCAATTTTCACATTATATTCTTTAAGCTTTTCCTGTTTAAGAACACATGACAGCAACATCTTAAAGTAGTTCTGGTGTCCAATCTTTTCTTTCTCTTTTTCATAATCATTCACAACCCCTACTATATATAACTTTTCCCGTGCACGCGTGAGTGCTACATATAACACTCTAAGCTCCTCAGAAATAATCTCTTTCTTTATCTGAGTTTCTATAATATACTTTGGAGGTGACTTATATATAACATTACTTTCTAAATTTACAATATCTGTCCCTATTCCATATTCATCATGTATAAGAACTCCATCCTTTATACTTGCTACAATATTAAACTGTTTTGTTATTCCACATAGAAATACTACTGGAAACTCAAGTCCCTTACTCTTATGAATAGTCATAATCCTCACTACATCATCATTTTCCCCTATGGTCTTTGCACTTGCTACATCCTTGTTATTCTCTATCGCCTTATCTACAAACCTTATAAAATCAAGTACTCCTGTAAATGTTGTTTCTTCATATTGTTCTGCCCTTTTTATGAGTAACCTCAAATTAGCGTTTTTTAGCTTCATGTTCTTTGTGCAGTAATTTATTTTATATATATCCGTATCATCATATATTTTTTCTAATAGCTCACGCACCCCTACAGTTTCTGAGTGTGCTCTAAACCGTGTTATCCTATCCTTAAAATTGTTTATTTTTTGTTGTAGTTTATCTTCTTTACAATTTTCTAGTGCATCATGAAAACAACCATCTAGATTCAAATTTCTAATCATCACAAGCTCATCAAGCGTAAATCCAAATATGGGTGATTTTAGTACTGCAATAAGTGGTATATCATACATTGGGTTATCAATAACTCTAAGTATATTTAAGATAAGCCTAATCTCCATACTTCCAAAATATCCCTTGTCATCTTTCGAATAAATAGGTATACCGCTTTTTTCAAAGACCTTTATATATTCTTCCACATAATTTTTCGTGCTTCGAATTAGTATCACAATATCTCTATAGTTTACTAGCCTATACTGTCCTAAGTTTTTATCGTATATATATAGTCCATCTTTAATTATTTCGTTTATTCTCCCTACAACATGCTTAGCCTCTATCTCTGCCTTAGAAATATCTTCTAACTCCTCATCTTGGTCTTCTTGCGACTTCTGGTCTATTATATCAAATTCTATTTTGTCCGATATTTTGTGCGATGTAGTTGGATAACCTGCACCCAAATAAAGCTGTGCATGTTCATCATAATTTATTCCTGCCAAATCTTCATTCATCAATTGTTTAAATATAAAATTAACAAAATTTATTATAATATCTCTACTTCTAAAGTTTCGCGTAAAATCTACAGTCGTATTTTGCTCGTCACGAGCTTTAGTATATAAATTATATTTTTGCAAAAAGATTTCTGGCTTTGCTTGTCTAAATTTATATATACTTTGTTTTACATCTCCCACCATAAAAACATTAGAATATCCTGGATTTTCCTTGGACACAAGCGTAAGTATAGTGTCTTGTATTAGATTTATGTCTTGATACTCATCTATAAACACATACTTGTACTTTTCTCGTAAATTTTGAGTTACCTTTTTATTTCCTGTCAATATATCAAGTGTATAGTGCTCTATATCTGAGTAGTCTATAATCCCTCTTTCTTTTTTTGCAGCAGTAAATCTCTCATCTATTTTTTTTACTACATCAACAAGATTTTTTAAAACAGGATAAAAATCTTCCATGCCTTTAATCATTTCATTTGGTGGCAATATGAATATTTTCTGGTTTATATCTTTAATAAAATCTTTCATTACGTCTCTAATCTTTTGAACTTTTGTTTTAAGCTCCTCTCCTATTTCTGTTTTTAATCTTGGCAATCTATCAAATACTACTTCTTTTAGGTTTTTATAAAATATTTCTATCCCGTTATCTAACGAAGTCTTTAACTCGTAAAAACTTTCGTATTCTTTTGAAATAAGCTCTATATATTGGGTAATTTCACTCGACTTTAATTCGCTTAGAACTTCTCTAATATCCTTTATTATACGTTCTATGTCTGTATGTAGTTGTTTCTTTATTAGTTTTATCCACATATTTTGATCTAATTCTTCATCTTTTCCAGATTTATATAAACATACCGACTCTTCTAGCCATTTTATAGGGTCTATGCTTATTTGACGTACTTTGTTATATATACCTATAATCATATCTTGAAGGTTTCTATCATCACGCCCATTTGTATAACTATTCACAAGCTTGCTAAAATAAATATCATTAGACACTGTATACTCTTCTTCAAAAACTTTGCTTACAGTGTCTAATAGTATAAGACTTATCTCAACCTCATCTGCAACTCTAAAATCAGGCGTAAGCCCGATAATGCCGTAATTATTACGAATTACATCCAGACAAAAAGAATGAATAGTAGTTATCTGAGCTTCGTAAAATAATACCACCTGCCTTTGTAAATGTTCACATTCTGGCATTTCATCTATTTTATTTAAAAGTGCTAAGATAACTCTTTCCTTCATCTCACCTGCCGCAGCCTTTGTGAAAGTGACAACTAATATTTCATTTATATTCGTCGGATTATCGTTATCCGTGATAAGCCTGATTATGCGTTCAACCAATGCTGCCGTCTTCCCTGAGCCTGCTGCAGCAGATACCAAAATATTTTTATCCTTTATTTCTAGTGCACTCTCTTGCTCCGTAGTCCACCCCATATGCAACTTCCTTTCTTCCCGTAAATAACTGTCTTTTAACCCTTAGTCGTAAATTTCATTAGGTTTCCATTTTCGGCTAGTATCATATGTACACTTTCTTCAGCTGTTGTTAATTTATCATGACAAAATTTAGATAACTCTATTCCCCTCTTAAAATATTCCATAGCCTTATCAAGCTCTACATCCCCTGCTTCTAGCTTTCTTACTATATCTTCAAGCTCCTTTACTGAGCTTTCAAATGTCATCACTTCTTCCACAATTATCTCTCCTCCTCTTTGTTAATTTTATCCCAGCCTAGAACAGTTGCTATGATTTTTCCATCCATAACCTGAACCGCTATCTGTTCTCCTATCTTTACATCCTCTATTAACTTTACTAGCCTTCCGCCAACTGTAGTTGTAAAGGAGTATCCCCTTTTTAGACTATTTAGTGGACTTAATGTGTTTAGTTTATCTATCAGACTATCAAGATTTTTTGCCTTAGTATCATTATAGTTCGAAAATACTATCCATAGTCTTTCGAGCAGATTGTCTAGCTTTTGTTGTTTTAGTGCATACATCTCCATAGGCTTTAATAAAACCCTTGAATTTGTAAGTGCTTTTAGTTTTATATTATGAGAATTAATTATATTTTTGACACATATTATAAGTCTAGTATTAATCTGACCTACGTTTCTAAGTAAGTCAGATACATTGACAACAGCAATTTCGGCTGCTCCCGTTGGAGTTGGCGCCCTTAAATCAGCTACAAAGTCTGATATTGTGAAGTCTATTTCATGTCCAACCGCAGATATTACAGGTATCCTTGAGTTATATATCGCTCTTGCCACTATTTCCTCATTAAATGCCCACAAATCTTCTATAGATCCTCCACCTCGACCAATGATAATAACATCTATATCATAATTTTGAGCCACCCCTATTTGACGTGCAATACTTTCTGCTGCCTCATCACCTTGAACTAGTGTAGGAAAAAGGATTGTTTGCACTACTGGATTTCTTCTTTCGATTGTACTTATTATATCCCTTATAGCTGCTCCAGTGGGTGCTGTTACTATCCCTATTCTAGTCGGAAGCTTTGGTATAGTTCTTTTATGTGCTTGATCAAACAATCCTTCTTTTGCAAGCCTTTCTTTAAGCTGTTCAAATTTTACATATAAATTTCCTAATCCATCTTCCTCCATAAATTCAACATATATTTGATACGAACCCGTAACTTCATATACATCCACATACCCCGCCACCAACACCTTCATACCGTCACAAGGTTTAAATTTTAAGTTTTTATTTTTAGTTGCAAACATAACAGCATCCACCTTAGAACCCTCATCCTTTATGCTAAAGTAATAATGTCCTCTAAAATGATCTTTAAAATTAGAAATCTCACCTCGTATAAACACGTTCATAAGAGCTTCGTCATTCTTTATCTTAGCTTTTATATATTTATTTAACTCTGACACACTCACATATAAATCTCTATTCATTTGTTTTCCTCCACTGCAATCTTGTATCCTTTCAATCCTACTATCTTTTCTAAATTCATCATTGCACTTATCACTTTGTCATTTTCCTTGTTATATATGTCTTAATTATACTATTATCCCTATTTTAAAGATACATTTATTATAAAATTATTTTCACTCAAACAAACTAGAAATCTCTGCTTCCGTCATCTTGGTTATAAAGGTTTCACCATTTGCTATTACTGAGTCTATCAGTTGTTTCTTTCTTTGTTGTAGTTCATATATTTTTTCCTCTATAGTACCCTTTGCTATAAGCTTTATAACCTGTACTACGTTTTTTTGTCCTATTCTGTGTGCTCTGTCTGACGCCTGCTCCTCTACAGCCGGATTCCACCATGGGTCAAAGTGTATTACCATATCAGCACTTGTTAGATTTAACCCTGTTCCACCCGCTTTAAGAGATATTAGAAATACTTGGTTATCCCCAGCATTAAATTCATCTACCATTCCCTTTCTTTTATCAGCGCGAGTAGAACCGTCTAAATAAGAGTATTTGATCTTTTTATTATCAAGCACTTCTTTTATTATTGCAAGCATTGAAGTAAACTGTGAAAATAAAAGAACCTTGTGACCGCCTTCTATCGCATCATCAAGAACTTCCTCTAGGAGCTCTAGCTTTCCACTCTCACCTTTATAGTTTTCTATAAAAAGTGATGGATGACAACATATTTGTCTAAGCCTTGTAAGTATAGCAAGTATTTTAATCTTGCTGTTTTCAAATCCATTTGTATTTATTTCAGATTTAATGTCCTCTTTTGCTTTAGCTAAATGTGCTAAATATAGTTTCTTTTGTTCATCGCCAAGTTCAGCTACCATTTTAGTTTCTATTTTTTCTGGTAGCTCCTCAAGCACGTCTTTCTTTAGTCTTCTCATCATAAAAGGCTTTATGTGAAATGTAAGCTCCCTGAGTGCCTCTTCATCTTGATTCTTTATTATATTTTTTTGGTATTTATCATTAAATTTACTATATCCATGTAAATACTTAGGCATAACAAAATCAAATATAGACCACAATTCAGTGAGCGAATTTTCTATAGGTGTACCTGTAAGTGCAAATCTATTCTTTGACTTTATACTCTTCACCGCATGTGCAGTTTGCGAATGCGGATTTTTTATATGCTGCGCTTCGTCTAATATACAACAAGAAAAGGTTTTACCTTCATAGAAGTCTAGATCCCTTCTTATAAGCGGATATGAGGTTATTACAACATCTGCTTTATCTATAAGATCTACACTTTCTTCTCTTTCCTTTTTACTACCCGAAATAATAACTATGTTCATTTTATCTGGTATGAATTTTTCAAATTCGTCCTTCCAGTTATACACAAGTGATGTAGGCGCTACGATAAGTACTGGCTTATCTGAATTTCCTTTTTCAGAAAGCAAGTATGTAATCATTTGAAGGGTTTTACCTAGTCCCATATCATCTGCTAGGATTCCTCCAAAGCCATAGTTTGCAAGAGTCTTTAGCCACTTATATCCTGTTATCTGGTATCCCCTAAGTATAGGCTTCATTTCCTCTGTAACCTCAATATCCATTTCCTTAGGATTTTTTACATCCTCGACTAATCGTTTAAAGCTCTCATCCTTTTCAATCTCTTTATAATTATCCTTATTCAAACTTTCATCAAGATATAACGCTCTATAGCTAGGAAGATATATAGACTCACGTTCAATTTCCTTTTTAGAAATATCAAGTTCGCTTACCAATTTTTCAATATCCTTTATATCACCATCTTCAAGTGATACAAATCCACCATTTTTAAGTCTGTGGTATTTCTTCTTAAGTTTATAAGAACTAAGTATATCTGCTAAATCCTTTTTATCTATATCCGGGTGAGTAAATTTGATTTCTAAAATATTTGTATCTTGATTAAGTCTAACATTAACTGAAAATTTATTTGTTTTTTCCTTTATTATACTTTTAAAGTTATCCGTATAGTATATATCAGCATAATTAGAAAGCTCAGCAATATCATTTTGTATAAATTCATAAATATTATCATCATTTGATAATATAAACTTTTCCTTCTCTTTAGAATGTCTTTCAAACTGTCTTTTTTCAAATATTTCTGTAATTTTATTTTCTTTTTCATCGCTAAAAACCATTATTTTATCGCTATTTTCTCTATCTTTAACAATATTATTATTCTCAGTATCTCTATAAACAAAGTCAAGCTTAGCTGTTATGTTATCACCCATTTTATCTAGAAATACATCACACTTGCATTCAGCCTTTACAATTTTATTTTTTATTCTTTTATCAAGCTTTATTTCAACTACATTTTCCATTTTTGGCATAAAACGAGAGATAAACCTGTTAGTTTCTGTATTATCTAAAGTTAGCTTGCCACCTGTTTTTTTTGAATAATCATAGAAGTTTTTCAGATATTTCTCCTGCTCTTTACTAGTTCTTATTAATTCTCCTTCTGATATAATGTAGCTATAATCAGAAGTTATAGAAAATATACTCTGAAGGGTTTGGTCTGAGATTATAACATTTTTCCCATTCCCCTCTTCTATCTTTAGAGCTAAATCTAGGTCTTTTTGGATAACCTTGCTCCGTATTTTTTCTGAAGTATATGCAGCTCTTATTTCTATGTTAAACTCAATCTTCTTATCCTTTGCAATATCTATGAAATCTTTAAATAGCTTATCTGTTAGAGTTACAGTTCTTTTATTTATAAGATTCTCAGTACCATACCCTCTTCTTTTTCTATCAATTACATTAATATCTGATAAAAAAACAATTAATTTTTCATCAACCTCATCAAAATAAAAGTTGTTTGGATTATAGGTAAATTCCTTACCATACTCTATTTCCCCACCTCTATAATAAGCATACAAAAAATCATTAACATTCTTAAGCATATATTTCTTTTTTGCACCTATTCTAAAAGTCAAGTTTAAAGCCTTCTCAGTTGAAAATTCATACTCTATTACTGATACAATAGGTTCTAGAGTAATCAATTCCCTCTCACCTATAACCTCATCATCAAATGAGTATATAAGATTGCCCATCAACTCTAGCTGAGTTCTTACCTTCTTATCAGCAATATTTTTTTCTTGAAAGGTCTTAATCAAAGCAACAATGTGCTTACAATGCCCCGTATATCCATCAAAAGCAGGACAATCACAATATGCTCCGTTCACCTGTCCAGCATCCGAAAACCTCACTCTAGTATTATATACTTTCGTACCACTTCCACTAACCTTTGCTATTACAATATTATGAGCTTCATTTACCTCAGATATCGTTGCACGACCTTGCCTATAATACTCAATCCCTTTATTATAAGTCTCTGCATTTATCGAATCTCTTTTTATATCTCTTTCAGTTACATTTACTTCCATGTTTTCATCCCTCTCATGTATTTTTATATTTTTAGAATTAATACTCACATGAAATAAATTTTATCACAGATGCTATTTCTTGTCAAATTTATTTCATATTTTTTTATATAGAAAAGCAAGGCTTTGGTTTATCTCTAATAAAGCCTTGCTCTTCTTTAATTTTAACTTCTATATAATTTACCTTAAATCTCTCAAATATGGATATGGATTAACTGTAGTCATATCTGATTTATATAACCCTACATGTAGGTGAGGTGGAAATTTACCTGTTGTTACTTCTGGTCCGTACCCAGTATCCCCAACATAACCTACTAGTTCCCCTACTGCAATCTTCTTTCCTACGTATAAACTTGGTGCATATCCTGAAAAATGTGCATAATATAATGAATAACTTACTCCGTCCAATTTGATCATCAACCTATAACCACCATAGTCATTCCAACCTATATTTGTTATAACTCCCGCTCCCATCGCATAAACTGGTGTTCCTTTGTTTGCCATAATATCTTGTCCCTCATGTACCCTTGTGGTTGTTCCACTATTACTATAGTCTCTTGGGGCTGCATAATTATTCGTAAATGCTTCATAATTACTACTTGATTTAAATGGGAAAACTATAAGCTTTGAAGCAAGTGCTGAGTCTATAGTATAAGCTTGGCTGTCTGGTATTTTTAAAACTTGTCCTAGTGTTAAATAATCACTTGTAAGATTATTTAAGCTTTTTATTCCAGCAACCGAAACATCATAACTAATCGCAATACCCCACAAAGTTTCTCCTGATTTAACCGTATGAGTTCTATAGTTTGTATATGTACTACCTGTCGAAGTCATATTTTTTTCTATTATCAAGACCTGTCCTACATTTATTTCATCACTTTTTAAATTGTTTAACACTTTTATTCTATCCGCTGTTGTACTATACTTTTGACTTATTTTCCACAGTGAGTCTCCCAAAACCACTTTATATTCTATTATTTTATCTGTTGGTATTATAAGTCTTTGATTTATGTATATATTATCTGTCGTTAGATTGTTTGCTGTCTTTATGCTAGATGCTGAAACTGAGTAGTCCTTACCAATAAGATACAGTGAATCACCACTTTTAACAGTATACGTAAAATCCGCATAGCTTGTACCTGTAGATATAGTCATCATACTTATAAACAACATAACTACCAACCATTTAGTTTTATTATTCCTAATCATCAAATCAACCCTTTCATTATAAGTTTTTATGACTGTTAGCATTCTTACTACCTAACGCCACTATTTAATTATACTACGTATCCACCGTAATTTAAAGCTGTAAATACTGGCAACAAAAAAAGCGAGCTAGTAGCTCGCCCTCTAAATCCCCCCCTAGTTACTCATTTACAACCCTTTTCATCTTCACTAGCTCCATAGCTTCTTTCCAAGTATCTCTTAGTTCTCTAATATATCCCTGTATTTCTTCTAGTATTACTTTATCTTTTTTTAAATTTGCTTCTAGGAGCCTTCTATATATGTAGTCATACATTAACTCCATGTTTTTTGCAACATCATACTTTTCATCTAGTGTAGACATAAATTCAAGTATTATATTTTCTGTTTTAATTATAGCGTTATGCGCCTCTTCTATTTTATTGTTTTCAACAGCTCTTATCGCTTGATTACAAAATTTTAGTGCTGCATCATATAGCATTAATGTTAATTCTTGTGGAGACGCAGTCATTACCTTACTATTTAAATATGTACTACTTGCATTATTTGCTATCATTATAATCCTCCCCCAGATTACTTAAGAATTATTAGTTACTTTCCTATTTTTTTATCAAAATATGCACCTTTTACATATTGAGCCTGTGCATTGTAGCCTTTATCCATAGCATCCTTATTTAATTTCATTAAATGTATTCTTTTTTCAAAATCAATTTTTAATTTGTTTGCTATATCCATATTATCATCGTTTAACTCTTTAATCTTTTTATATTTTTCATTTATTTCCTTTAACACACTTTCACACTTTAAACTTTTTGGTAATTCGTTACTATTTAAAACATTATCAATATTCTCAATATCCTTAATTATAACTTCTCTTTTTTGAACTAATAACAAAAATTTTTGTGTATCTTTCTTTGAAAGAGCCTCCGCTTGTCTTTTAGCATTCCTATACATAGAATCAACTTTTTCAAGTTTTTCAAAAATATAACTCTCATATCTTTTTAACTCCATAGTTATCATCCTTTATTTTTCGACTTATTATTGCGAAGATGATGAACCACCCATCATACCACTAAATGAAGATGCTTGAGCATTCATTTTTTGTATAGCTGTTTCAAGTGCAGCATATTTTTGATAATATCTACTTTCTTTATCGTCTAGCTTATCTTGCATTTCATCTATATCAGTTTGGTACTGAATAATTTGTTTTATAAAGAAGTTTGTTACTTCTGAGGCATCTCCAACAATACCTGCCTTTTCAACCAATGTACCTTTATTGCCGTTTACATCCCTGTATGTAGATATGTTATCATCTAATATGTCACTTAACCTATTTGCTATACCTTCTTCGTTATATCTTGCTGTTCTTTGTGCTAATGTCAGCGTTCGAGTGTATGAGGGTGTACTCTCTGATTTTTTTGCAAATAAGTTTACCACTTTATCTGGGTCACTTTCAATTGCAGCTTTTAGCTTAGTTTCATCTATTGTTAGCTTACCCTCGTCCTCATAGCTACTTGTTGATATTCCTATACTAGATAATGTACCAGAAACACCACCAACAGCCTCCATCATAGCAGTACGCATTTTATATACCATAGATTTTAGCGTACTATCATTTTCGAGTAATCCTGTTTTAGCTTTTGTTTCCCATATTGTAATTTGCTCATCTGTCATACTTTCTTTTTGTTCATCTGTAAGTGGCTGATAATCCCTATCATATTCTTCATCTACCTTCGTATTTACACTATCTATCATTTCGTTATATTTTTCTATAAAGGTCTTTATATTTTCATAAATTTTATCCGTATCAACAGACATATTGATATCTAAAGTATTTGTTGTTGTAGCCTTCAAATTATACTTAACATTATTTACAGTAAAGCTATTTGAGTTCCTAACAATCTCCTGATCATCAAGAATAACCTTTGCATCTTCACCATTTGCGTAATCGGTATCATCTATATTACTTACTATGCCAAA
>MGOW01000048.1:180-6564 GCA_001797255.1 Clostridiales bacterium GWE2_32_10 | reverse complement strand
TAGTTTTAGCCAAAATTGTAAACTTATCATTCACTTCATCATACTTCATAATCACATTTGCATCTGTGTTAGAATTTATTTCTGTCATCATTTCAGTTAAAGTAGTATCTTCATCGAATATAAATTCTTCTCCATTTATGCTAAATTTCAGTTCATCTAAATTATCTCCACCAAATGTCAGTTCAGATGCAAATTTTGTTTTTAGATTTCCTAATGTTGTTGATATACTTAGCCTATTTGAATCACCTGCTGATAAATTTAAACTTGACAACGCATCTGTGGAATCATTTGTACTTACCATTGTTAAAGCACTCGCTCCATTGCCTACTGTGAATTGTAGCTTTTTTGAACCTAGAGAGGTCTCAGAGACTTCTATTTTACTATTTGTATCATCAACACCTTTTCCAAAAGCAGCCATTATTTTACCGTTTAAATCAGATACAAGTGCATCCATATTTGCATAATTACTGAGTGTTATCGTCTTTTCTATTCCATCTAAATTTATTTTTAACTTTTTACTATTTAGACTTAGATTTGTAATTACATCTGAGCTTTGTACATCCTTTGTAACTCCAGTTGAACTTTCTGCAATTGCTGCTTTTGCAAGTCTTTCTATTTTTATTGTATGGTTAGTTACTGGTGTTTCTGCATTAGTAGTAATACTTACCGCACTACTTGCACTTCCTGTTATCTGTTCCATTATAGTTGATGTAAAAACTTTATAATTAGATTTCGATAACATGTTTGATGCTTGATTTAATACATTCATATAATCTTTTTTAAAAGTTGTTAGCTTGGTAGTAACTTCTCTATATGCTTCCATTTTCCAAGTAGTTAGTTGTTCTTTTTGTTTTAGTTTATCTAATGGTATTCTTTCAACTTTCATCAAACCTTCTATTATACTATCTGTATCTAGACCTGTTGCAAGACCTGTTATTCTATTTATATTAGATGCCATCTCATTCACCTTCTCTCATCAACAAATAGTCCTGACATTTCCCACATTTTTGCAACCATGTCAAGAATTTTTTCTGGTGGTATTTCCCTTATTACCTCACCAGTGTCTTTATTAAGAACCTTTACTGTTATTTGTTTAGTAGCTTCATGAACTGAAAATCTAAATTCTGTGTTAGCACCTTCAAGCTTCTTGTTTGCAGCCTCAAGCGTGTTTACCCAAGCTTTTTCAGAAACTGATGGTATATACTCTGGAAATTCTTTAACCCTTTCATCAATAGGCATATCCCCTAATGATTTTTGTGATACCTGTTCAACTGGTTGTTTTATCTCACCATTACCTAGTGTATCAAACTGTTGTTGACTAGCCGGTTGTTTTGTAATACTTTGCTGAGTTTTAACAATATCCGTTCCTTCTATTTTCATAAAATCCACCTCCATGTTCTGCTTTTATTATATTTATCGTCATTTTATTAGTATTTTTTATGCTTTTTCTGTTATTTTTTTATTTATTTTATGCTATTTTATTTTCTCAATTTCTAGCATAAACTCCACCTTCATTTTTTCTATCATCTCTAATGCCTTCTCCTCTGACTCCCCTTTTACTCCAAAGTATATTTTTATTTTCGGTTCAGTTCCTGAGGGTCTAACACATACCCAAGAATTTTCTGCAAGCTCATACTTTAACACATTAGAAACTGGAAACTCTTTATTATCGTATAACTTTCCTGTTTTTAACTCATAACATGTTTGTTTCCCGTAGTCATTTACTCTTAGTACAGAAAGTCCAGCAATATTTTTAATATCACCATCCCTTAGAGCCTCCATTATCCTTTTTATCTTTTCTTCCCCTTCTTTACCTTCATGTTTTACATTAACCGTAGTTTCTTTATAGAATCCATATTTTTTATATAATTCTTGTATATATTCGTATAGTGTTATACCTTTTTCCTTGCATAACGCAGCTATTTCACATATCAGCATCGCTGAAACAACCGCATCCTTGTCTCTACCATGCTTGCCTGCTAAATACCCAAAGCTTTCTTCAAATCCATATAAAAACTCTCCTGATTTATTCTCTTCAAGTTCTTCTACTTTACCACCTATAAATTTGAAACCTGTAAGTACATTAATTAGTTTTGCACCATAACATTCAGTTATGGCTCTTGTCATTTCTGTTGATACTATCGTTGATATTACCACAGAATTTTTAGGTAGTAGTCCTTTCTTCGTCCTTTCAGCTAGTATATATTCTGCAAGGATTACACCTGTCATATTTCCTGATAGAACTTCGTATTCTCCATTTTTATTTTTCACTACCACCCCTAGCCTATCTGCATCAGGGTCAGTTCCTATTATAACATCAGCATTTTTCTTTTTTGCAAGCTCTAATGATAAGGTAAATGCTTTCGGATCCTCTGGATTTGGGTACTCTACAGTTGTAAAGTCTGGATCTGGGTTTTCTTGTTCTGGCACTACAAATACATTTTTAAATCCAATCTCCAATAGAATTCTTCTAACAGGCTTATTTCCTGTGCCATTTAAAGGCGTAAATATTATATTTAGGTTATCTGCCACTTTTTTAACTATTTCACCATTTAAGCTTTGTTTCTTTACTTCCGTCATATATTTATCATCAATTTCTTCTAGAATCTCGTTGTATAAGCCTGCGTCTTTTGCCGCCTGTTCATCCATAGTTTTTACTATACTATAATCATTTATTTTATTTACTTCGTTTATTATTTCTCTATCTCTCGGTGCTGACACTTGACAGCCATCTAGCCAATAAGCCTTGTAACCATTGTATTTTGGTGGGTTATGGCTTGCTGTAACCATTATTCCTGATATACATCCTAACTCCCTTATAGCATATGAAAGCTCTGGAGTGGGACGTAGTTCTTTAAAAATATATGTCTTTATTCCATTTGCGTTTAAAACAAGTGCTGCTTGTTTCGAAAACTCAATCGATTTATGCCTACAATCATAGCTTATAGCTACCCCTTTATCTTTAGTATATTCAGGTTGCTTCAGTATAAAGTTAGCCAACCCTTGTGTAGCCTTACCCACGACGTATTTATTCATTCTATTTGTACCTGCACCTATTATTCCCCTAAGTCCTGCAGTACCAAAATCAAGCTCCTTATAGAACCTATCCTCTATTTCCTTTTCATCATCCTTAATACTTAGAAGTTCACTTGTTGTCTCCTCATCTATAAACTCACTTGCCACCCAAAAATTATATTTTTCCTTGTAATTCATCAATATATTCCCCCTTTTTAAATTTATCATCTATTGCCTTTGCGGCCTTTTTACCTGCTTTTATTGCTTCTATTACAGTAGCTCCACCTGATACTACATCTCCGCCTGCAAATATATTTTCCTTTGTTGTTTCCATAGTATCATGATGTACAAAAATTCCTCCTGCTGATTGTGTATCTATTTTGTCTTCTTTATCTGTTATGGTATGATGATCGTGCTCTTGTCCTATTGCAATTACTACAGTATCTACTTCTAAAAAGAAATTGCTACCTTTTACCTCTACTACTCTTGCCTTTCCTGATTCATCTGCTGCTATGAGCTCTGTTTTTACAAGCTCTATCTTGTTTAGTTTTCCATTTTCGCCTATGAAACTCACAGGACTTACACTCTCTATAATCTTTATATTTTCAACCTCTGCATGTTCCACCTCGTTATGTCTTGCTGGCATTTCTTTTTTTGTCCTTCTGTAGAGTATACACACATCCTCTGCACCTAGCCTCCTAGACACCCTTGCGGCATCCATGGCTACATTACCACCCCCTATCACTGCAACCTTTTTGCCTATATCTAACTCATGCTTTTCACCAAATAAATTTATTTTCATTAAATATTCATAAGCGTAATAAACCCCTATTAAATTTTCTCCTTCTATTCCTATTGGTTTAGGGTTATTTGCACCTGTTGCTAAAAAAATCACTTTAAATCCTTGTTCATACAAGCTATTAATACTAATATCTTTACCTATTTTTTTACCTAGTATAAACTGTACTCCAAGCTTCCTAAGATACTCAATCTCACAATTTACAACATCTCTAGGTAGTCTAAACTTTGGTATTCCATATATTAGTATTCCTCCTAGTATATCTAAAGCCTCAAAAACTGTTATACTGTAACCGTTTTCTGCTAAATCTCGTGCACAGGCAAGTCCTGCAGGACCTGAGCCTATTACTGCTATTTTTATATTATTTTTTGTTGTATTATTCTTTATACTTGCATTTTTCAGTGTATAGTCTGCACAAAATCTTTCCAGCAAACCAATAGCTATAGATTCCCCTTTTCTGCCCCTCACACAGTTTCCCTCGCACTGATCCTCTTGGGGACAAACTCTTCCACATATGGCAGGAAAGTTATTTTTATTCCTAACTATTTTATATGCTTCCTCTATCTTGCCTTCTGCTATTTTTGATATAAACTCTGGTATATCATTATTTATCGGACATCCATTCACACAAGGTCTAGTCTTGCACCTTAGACACCTACCTGCTTCCTCTATTGCCTCTTCCTTTGTATACCCGTAGATTACCTCATTGAAGTTATCTAGTCTCATATCTATATCTTGTTCACTCGCTTTAACTCTTTTTTTCATATTTTGCATTCTTAACCCCTCCAGCATCTACTTTTTTAAGTTCTTACTTTCCATTTTACCACAACACAAAAAAAATTCAAGCAATTTTGCTTGAATTTTTTTAATTTAACGAAATTTTGTCAAGTATAACATACTCTTATTTCAACACTGAGCCATCCGGGGCTCGAACCCGGGACAACTGGATTAAAAGTCCAGTGCTCTACCAACTGAGCTAATAGCCCATACATCATGCCCAGAGCCGGAATCGAACCAGCGACACGAGGATTTTCAGTCCTCTGCTCTACCGACTGAGCTATCTGGGCGTATTTATGGAGGGAGAAGGATTCGGACCTTCGAAGTCACTGACAACAGATTTACAGTCTGCCCCCTTTGGCCGCTCGGGAATCCCTCCATGATTGTTAAACAGTCCGTAGGGGAATCGAACCCCTGATACCGCCGTGAAAGGGCGATGTCTTAGCCGCTTGACCAACGGACCACAAAAATCGACAACTGACTTTGCTATTATACCATAATTTTATAGACTTGTAAATAGATATTTTAAAACTTTTACAAATTTGTAATATTTTACGAATATTTTTCATTACAATTAATATATATTTAACAGTTGCATATCGAATATCAATTAATCTAAGCTCTACTTTATTAAATTTGATTATTGATTTATAAATCGGAGGTTTATACTTATGAATAAAAAACTTTTTATTGTTGCACTTTTTATGATTTTAGTTTTTATGAGTCCTGTATTTGCGCAAGCACTTACCTATGTAATTCAGAAAGGAGATACGCTCTGGCGTATAGCAGTTAAAAATCAAGTAGGCGTTAGTGAACTTATATCTTCAAACCCCCAAATATCAAATCCTAATCTGATATACCCAGGTCAAAAGATAACCATACCTAGTATAACAAGCACAAAAGCTTTAGAAACCGAAGTTGTTCGACTCGTAAACGTAGAACGTTCTAAACGAGGACTTATGCTTCTAACTGAAAATTGGCAACTTTCTAGAATAGCTCGTTATAAATCCCAAGATATGATCAATAAAAGTTATTTTTCCCATACTTCGCCTACATATGGCTCACCATTTCAAATGATTGAATCCTTCGGAATAAGATTTTCTGCTGCTGGTGAAAACATTGCTTATGGTCAACCTACTCCTCAGGCTGTAATGGTCGCATGGATGAATTCTCCCGGTCACAGAGCTAATATTTTAAGCCCTTCGTATACACAAATAGGTGTAGGACTTGCTAAAGATGCATCTGGCAGATGTTATTGGACACAGCATTTTATAAAACCTTATTAAAAGACGCTCGCAATGACAATCATTTAACTTTATCAATAGTCTAAAAAATTTTCATTATTATAATGAAAATTTTTTGTTTGTGTTTTTGCTTTAGTTGTGATATTATATATAAAAAAGATAAAGAAAGGTGGAGTTTTATGAAATTAGCAAACATGTGGACGGACTATGAACTTATAGATCTAGCGGATGGAGAAAAATTAGAAAGATGGGGAAACTTTAAGGTCGCACGTCCTGACCCCCAAGTAATATGGAAGAAAAAATCAAAACCTGCGTCATGGAAGGATGCCGATGCATACTATCATAGAAGCAAAACAGGCGGTGGAAACTGGGAGTATAGAAATAAACTACCTGACAAATGGACTGTATCATATAAAAATTTAAGCTTTTACATAAAAACAATGGGCTTTAAACATATGGGGTTATTTCCAGAACAGGCAGTAAATTGGGACTGGATGATAGAAAAAATAGAGTGTGCGAACCGCCCAATAAAGGTGCTAAACCTTTTTG
>MGOW01000048.1:0-155 GCA_001797255.1 Clostridiales bacterium GWE2_32_10 | reverse complement strand
TTGCGCTTATGCTGGAGCTGAGGTTTGTCATGTTGATGCGGCAAAAGGCATGGTATCTTGGGCTAAGGATAATATTACGCTTTCTAATTTATCAGATAGAAAGGTACGTTTTATAGTTGATGATGTTAAAAAATTTATAGAACGGGAAATAAGAC
>MGOW01000047.1 GCA_001797255.1 Clostridiales bacterium GWE2_32_10 | reverse complement strand
CAAACGGGGGTATAGGTAATGGAGGATGAGGGGTTAAAGTGTGACGAGATAGAGTACGAGGGGAATATAGTGCAATATAGTAAGGCGGATAATGGAAAATATAAAGTGGTAAGGGTTATATCAACAGATCCACAAGTATATCTAAAAAAAGAATTTCAACCTGGAGAAACAATTAAAGGGGATATTAGATATAAAATAACAGATGACGGAGAACGAGTGACAAAGTATATAGTATAGATAAAAAACAAGAAAAAAATTTTAAAACTTTCTCTTGTTTTTTTTTATAAAAACATGTATAATTAAGAAATAAAATATTTAAGGCAAAATTATGCAATAATAAAGGGGCGATACTAATGGCTAATAAGGCAGTAAAAGTGGTAAGATTTGATTGGGCAATCAAATATATTTTGAGAAACAAAGCAAATTTTGATGTATTAGAAGGACTTCTATCAGCATTATTGAAGGAAGATATAACAGTGGTAGAATTACTAGAAAGTGAATCGAATAAAGAAAGGGATGAGTATAAATTTAACAGAGTGGACTTACTTGTAAAAGATAGCAAGAATAGACGTATAATAATAGAGCTACAAAACGCATCAGAAACAGACTTCATGGAACGTCTAATATGGGGAGCGAGCAAGGTAATAAGTCAAAGTATAGATAAAGGCCAGAAGTATGTGAATATAGTAAAAGTAATAAGTATAAGCATAGTATATTTTAATATAATGTCAGGTAGTCACTATATATATAAAGCGTACACAGATATAAGACCGGAATATTATGATGATGTAATAATGGTAAGGGAAAATGAAGTGATACAATGGTATGGAAAAGAAAACAAATTTCCAGAATACTACATATTAGACTTAACTAATTATAAAAACGAGCTAAAAACTGATATAGATGAATGGATATATATGTTAAAAAATAGTGAAGTAAAAGAGGAATTTAAATCGAAAAATATAGACAAAGCAAGAGAAAAACTAAACGAGCTGAAAATGACTGTAGGAGAAATGAAAAAATATGAAAGATACATGATGAATCAGGTAGTACTAAGGGATCAAATGCAAACAGCAAATACAAAAGGATTTAATGAGGGCAAAGCTGCTGGAAGGGCTGTAGGAAGAGCAGAGGGAGAAATAAAGGGAAAAGAGGAAGGGAGAGCTGAAGGCAAAATAGAAGGCAAAATAGAAGGATTAGCGATAGGCATAGAAGAGGGGCGAAAGGCTGAAAAAATACAGGTGGCAAAAAATATGATTGATAAAGGTTTTGACATAGAAACAATAAAAATAGTTACATGTCTTAGTGATAAAGAGATAGAGGAAATTTAATTTTATATTAAAGGGGATGATTTGCTTGAGTTTTTTGGAAAGGATTAAAGAAAGGGCAAAGCAAAATAAAAAAACGATTGTACTACCAGAGTCTTTTGATATTAGGATACTTCAGGCTACTGAGATTTTGCTTAAAGAAAATATTGCCCAGGTTGTTCTTATTGGTGATAAAAGTGAAATTCTTAAAGCTAATGGGGGGCTAGATATAGAGGATGCAATATTTATAGATAACAATAGCTATGACGATATGAGTACTTTTGTTAAAAGGTTAGTGGAGATTAGAAAAAGCAAAGGTTTGACAGAAGCAGAGGCGGTAGAAATGCTAAAGGATCCAGTTTACTTTGCTGTAATGCTGGTGAAAATGGGTCTTGCCGACGGTATGGTCTCAGGAGCAGCTCATTCAACAGCTGATACGCTACGACCAGCACTACAAATCCTAAAAACAGCACCCGAAACAAAGCTTGTATCAGCATTTTTTGTGATGGATGTGCCTAACTCGGAATATGGAGCAAACGGGAAATTTATTTTCGGAGATGCAGGGCTAAACCCAAATCCAACTTCGGAGGAGCTTGTAGAAATAGCAAGATGCTCGGCTAACTCATTTGAGTATTTAGTAGAGGAGAAATCTTATGTTGCGATGCTATCTTTTTCTACCAAAGGAAGTGCAAGTCATCCAGATGTGGATAAGGTTGTGAAAGCCACTCAAATAGCAAAGGAGACACTACCTGACTTAAATATAGATGGGGAAATGCAGCTAGATGCTGCCATAGTACCTGAGGTAGCCAAGTCCAAAGCCCCAGACAGTGATGTAGCAGGGCGTGCGAATGTGCTAGTATTCCCTAATTTAGATGCGGGGAATATAGGGTATAAGCTGGTGCAGAGGCTAGCCAAGGCTGAGGCATATGGACCGATAACACAGGGGATAGCACGACCGGTGAATGACTTGTCGAGGGGATGTGGAGTGATGGATGTAGTTGGAGTTGTGGCGATTACGGCGGTGCAGGCACAGGGATGCTAGAATATAAATTTAACTAAACAGGAGGATGAAATTTATGAAAATTACTATTTTGAATAAAGCAGAGGGAATGGAGAAGATTGCGGCAGCTGCGGCTAAATTATCTACAACAGATGGAACAGCAGAGGGAATATATAATAATATAGATCTTGATAAGGATAGTAAACTTATACAGAAAGTTATAAAGATAAGACATGTAACTTTAATAGAACATATATATTTTAACTTAGCATTAGAAGGAATATCGGTGTTTATAGAACAATTTTTGATAGAACATAGATTATGTGCATTTACTGTAAAATCAAGAAGGTATGTTGATTATAGAAATCAAGGGACATATATTCCAGATTTTGAATTTGATAAAAAAGTTTCAGATAAAACTAGACAATATGTTAATGAGGCTTATAAAAATCACGTTAATTACTTATTTGAGAATTATGCAAAACTTATTGATAATGGGATGAAAGTAGAAGATGCAAGATTTATATTGCCATATAGTTTTTATAGTGATATGTTTATGTCATCCAATGCACGAGAACTTACTCATCTTATATATGCATGCATATATGGAAGAGGTAGACATTATAGTGAAATTAGAAATTTTGGGGAAATGTTACATAGTAAATTAAAAGAATTAGCACCTAACATATTTGATAATATAAGATTAATTGAAGAAGGTGAAGAGATATCAGAAGAGAAATTGAATGTAATCTTAAATAATAAGGTACAAAAGAGAAGAGATAAAAAGGATAATGAAGATAAAGTTGAAATTGTAGACTTTACTAAAAATCCAGAAGAATTAGTTGCTATATCTGCGATAATAAAGAATCAACAATGTGCATATTACGATGCAAAATCATTATTAGAGTCAGATGAAAGTTTGCAGAATAAAATATTAGAAATTGTATGCACTGATAAAAGAAAAAGGGAATTGGAACAAATAAATTTTACAATTAGAATAAATAATGTATCATTACCTATCTTAACTCATATTAGTAGGCACCGAATACAGGCACTAATAGTTCCAAGTTTTACTGAATTTGGTAAGAGTAAGAAAAATAAAATTCCTGCAATAGTAGAAGAAAATGAAACATTGAAAAGAATATTTTATAAGGTATTAGACACACATAACAACTTATATGATGAATTTGTAAAATTAGGAGCAAGTAAATATAGCTTAGTATATATGTATTTGTCAGGAAATTTGATAGATATACAAACTACTATGAATGCAAGAGAAGTATTTAACTTTTTAAAAGTTAGAGCATGTGAGAGAGCACAATGGGAGATAAAAGAATATTCAAGAGAGATGCTAGCTAAATTAAAAAAGATTGCTCCAAATATTTTTAAGTATGCAGGACCTAGTTGTGTAGCAACAGGTAGATGTACAGAAGGAGTAATGTCTTGCGGAAGGCAGGATGAGGTTAGGGAGGCAATTGGAAAGTTATAAAATATTGTGTACAGGAGAATAGTATGATAGATTTACATATACACACAACTTGTTCAGATGGAGATAACACTCCTGAAGAAATATTGGACATGGCTGAGGAACTTAAATTAGAATACATATCTTTTATTGACCATAATACATGTAAGGGATATGATGACTTGCATAAAATAAGGCATAAGTTTAATGGTAAGATAATTCCAGGATGTGAAGTAGAATGTACATTTATGCATTACAAGTTAGAGGTTTTATGCTACGGGATAGATGTAGAGAAGTTTAAAAAATTTCTAGATTATAGCTTCTCACAAGAAGTAAAAAATAGACAAAAACTTCAAGAAGTAGAAGCAGCAATAAAGGTATTTGATAAATTAGGTATGAAATATAATAAAGATAATTTATTTAAATTAGATTCAGAAACATTTGGAGGACAAATAATAATTACCGAGATATGCAGGTATGAAGAAAATAAAAACATGTTTCCAGAGGATGCATGGAAAAATGCAAGAATATTTTTTAGAGAATATCAGTCTAATTCAAATAGCATATGGTATTCAGGAAAATCTAAAATTTATCCTGAAATTTCTGAGATAATTGGTAATGTTAAAAACTGTGGTGGTTTTACGTTTCTGGCACATCCGTATGAGTATATAGTAGATGATATGGAAAAATTTCTAGATGTACTTACACAGAATAGTTCTATCGACGGTATAGAATGTCATCATTGTACTACTAATGACGATCAAATTAGATATTTAGAAAATTATTGTAGAAAAAACAATCTTTATATATCAGGTGGTTCGGATTATCATGGCGATAGGTATAAACCAGGTGTAAACATAGCTACAGGAACGGGGAATCTTAATATCGGTTTTGATGTCATAAAAGACTGGGTTGACAAAATTGAGTTAATTTAAGTTAGAGGTGAAATATTATAGAAAAAAGATAAATTATTTTTAACAAAATGAACAAAATGAAGGAGAGGATTTTAAAATGATAATTTCAGGACTGAAAATTCTAGAGGAAGTTAAAAATGGTAACATAATAATAGATCCTTTTGATGAAAAAAAGTTAGGACCTAACAGCTATAACATAACACTTGCTAATAAGCTTGTAGTATATGAAGAGGATGTACTTGATATGAAAAAAAAGCCAACTTGTAGAGAAATAATTATACCAGAAGAAGGATTATTACTTAAACCGGGGGAATTATATTTAGGAAAGACAAATGAGCACACATATACAAATAAATTTGTTCCTATGATAGAGGGTCGTAGTGGTATAGGTAGACTAGGTTTATTTATACATGTCTCAGCAGGGTTTGGTGATGTTGGGTATTGTGGTACTTGGACATTCGAAATAATAGCTACTAAGCCAATAATAATATATCCAAATGTAGAAATCGCTCAAATATATTATCATACAATAGAAGGAGAGTATTATTTATACACAGATGATCAAAAATATAATAAATATAGTGGTAAATATAATAATGACGGGGAAATAAAGTCGAGTATGTTATATGTTGAGTTTGATAAGGAAGTGGAGAAGTGAGTAGGGAACTTAATTTTAATAGTTATGAAGAGCAAGCACTTGTATTACAAAACGATATTAATAATAAAAAAGAGAAGATTATATATGCAGGGCTTGGGTTATCTGGTGAAGCTGGAGAATTAACAGACTATATAAAGAAGGTTATGTATCATGGTCACAAATTGGAAAAAGAGAAAGTAATTGCAGAGCTTGGGGATATACTTTGGTTTGTTACATATACTGCAAGTCTATTTGATAGCAGTCTTTTAGAAGTTGCAGGTAGTAATCTTAAAAAGATATATGACAGATACCCAAATGGGTGGGATAAAGAAAAAAGCATTAATAGAAAAGAAGACTGGGTATAATATATTTATATGATTATATACAAAAATAGGGAGGTTTACATGAAAGTATTAGTTATAAACTGTGGTAGTTCATCGCTAAAGTACCAATTACTCGACATGCAAACAGAAAAAGTCCTCGCCAAAGGCTATTGTCAAAAGGTTGGTATAGAAGGTTCATTTAGTGATCATGAAGCAAATGGAGTAAAAACCCACTCGCATAGACAGTTAAAAGATCACAAACAGGCATTAAAGCTCATGAGTAAATTTTTGACAGATAAAAAAATTGGCGTAATATTTAACATAAATGAAATAGATGCTGTAGGACATAGAGTTGTTCATGGTGGAGAAAACTTTAGCCACTCTGTAATAATAGACGGTAAAGTAAAAGAAGCTATCCGTGAATGTATCCCACTTGCACCTCTGCATAATCCGCCTAATCTAATGGGTATCGAAGCCTGTGAAAGAATAATGCCAAATACTCCTATGGTAGCTGTTTTTGACACAGCGTTTCATCAGTCAATGGATAAAAAGTCATATCTATATGCTATCCCATATGAATACTACGAAAAATACGGTATCAGAAGATATGGATTTCATGGCACATCACATAAATACGTTTCAAATAAAGTTGCAGAGATACTCGACACAAAAGTAGATGAAATAAAAGTAATCTCTTGTCATATAGGAAATGGGGCAAGTATTTGTGCCATAAATAAAGGCAAGGTACAAGACACAAGCATGGGACTTACTCCACTTGAGGGGCTTGTGATGGGGACGAGATGTGGGGATATAGACCCTGCTATAATAAAATTTTTATCAGATAAAGAAGGCTATAATATTCATAAAATAGATGATATTTTAAATAAAAACTCAGGACTACTCGGAGTATCAGGCATCTCAAATGACATAAGAGATATAGAACAAGCCGAAAGTGAAGGAAACCAGCGTGCTAAGCTTGCACTCGAAATGTTTGCTTACCGTGTAGCAAAATATATTGGAGCATATGCTGCTGCTATGAATGGGGTTGATGTGGTACTATTTACAGCAGGTGTAGGTGAAAATGGGATTAAGGTGAGAGAAGAGGTTTGTGCATATTTAGGTTATCTAGGAATATATCTAGACAAAGAGGCAAATGACTCTCGAGGGAAGCTAAAGGAAATAACAACATCAGATAGCAAGGTGAAGGTATTTGTTGTTCCGACAGACGAGGAACTTATGATTGCAAGGGAAACTAAGGGATTGATAGGGTGAGGGTAGTTTATACTTCCCTCAACTTCACTATCTTGGCCGCTCTGCGTCTTTGTTCATCATCTATTTGGGCGTAGTGTTTTTTTGTTGTGTTTACATCCTTGTGCCCGAGCACATCGGCTACTAGATATATATCACCAGTTTCCCGATAGAGATTGGTTCCATAGGTGCTACGTAGTTTGTGAGGGGATATTTTTTTGAGATTAGTAACTAGGATAGAATATTTTTTAACAAGGTTTTGCACAGAACGAACGTTTAAGCGTTTGTTTTGTAAAGACAGAAAAAGTGCATTTTCATGACCAGATTCGGGTATTAATAGTTTTCTTTCTTGTATGTAATCAAGCAAGGCGTACTTAACCTCGTCACTAAAATAAACAATAACTTCATTCCCGCCTTTGCGGGTTATTTTTATGCCATTTGTACTCATGTCAATGTCGTTAGTATCAAGCCCAACACATTCTGAAACACGTATACCTGTACCAAGAAGCAAAGATATGAGTGCAAGGTCACGTAGTTTTGTTTTAGAGTGATATTTTTGCTGAAATTTTGTTAAGGCATTTCCTGATTCTATTTCATCTAGTAGCTTAACGGCTTCATCAACTTCAAGTCTAACTATATCCTTTTGATGAATTTTAGGTAAGTCTACTAAAATAGCTGGATTATTTTTTATCTTTCTTTTTTTGTAAAAATATTTATAAAAAGTTCTAAGGCTTGCAAGCTTTCTTGCCTTAGCTTTTTCATCATTGGCATGCTCAACTATTTTTTGAGTGTTTACATTTATTTTTGTAAAATATGATAAATATTCCAGATATCTTTCGATGTCTTCTGGTGTTATTTTATCTAAAAAATCAACTAGTAAATTATCTTTATTTTCATCCTTGTATAATTCTTTAAATAAAAAATCAAAAAAGACTATAAGGTCATAAGCATATGCTATACGAGTTTTAACCCCTGTGGTTTGATCAATACCACGAAAAAAATCAAAACAAAAGCTAGGGAGTATAGCCTCAAGCCCTCTAAGTTTAGCAGTATATTTTAATTTTTGTTGAACCTGATAAGAATTTTTATCCATTTTAGGTGTACCTCCGATATTAGTAATGTATAGTATATAATTTTACCACAATTATTATACTTTTAAAAGATAATTAGAAGAAATATTAAAAAAAAATATTAAAAAAATTATGGAAAATTAATTAAAAGTATTGAAAAAAAATAGATTATGATATAAAATAAGATAGTGATAATTAAAATTGTGCATTAAGCACTATAAAAAATAAAATAAGGGGGAATATTTTTTATGAACAAAAAATTGATTACAGGTATTTTAGCTTTAGCGATGTGCTTTAGTGTTTCAGTGACATCGATTACATTTGCTGAGGAGGCAGTTACCGATAAAACAAAAGGTAGCGGAGCGGCAAATGAAACTAGAGAGAAAGTAAAAGATGAAGTTAAACAAGAAGTAAAAGAAAAGGTTAAAGAAAAATTAGAAACAAAAAAAGAAAAAATTTTAGAAGTAAAAGCAAAAATTGAAACAAGAAAGGAAAATTACAAAAAGCTTTATAATTTGCTTGAAAAGAAGATTAAGCTAATTGAAGCAAGAATTGAATTACTTGCTTCTGATACTTCAGAGGATGCGAAAACAAAAACAGAAGCATTGACTACGCAATTAGAAAAAGCAAAAGAGCAACTTGCAAGACTTGAAAAAAGAATAGCTTTTGAGAAAAATTTAATGAAAAAAAATGTAGAGGAAGAGTATACTATTGAAGAATTAGCTAAGATAGAGGAAGCTGCGGAAATATTAAAATCACATGGTGATTTAAAATTACTACCAGTTCAAAATATTTTTGCAAGGGGAAAAACATTGAAATTTGACCTACCACCAGTTATAAAAGAAGGTAGAACTTTAATACCTATAAGAGCGCTATCTGAAGCATATGGATTTGAAGTTAACTGGGATGCAGAAACTAAAAAAATAACAATAACAAAAGGTGACAAAGTACTTGAGTTATATGTAGATAAGAAGGAAGCGTATGTAAATGGAG
>MGOW01000046.1 GCA_001797255.1 Clostridiales bacterium GWE2_32_10 | reverse complement strand
CTGTATACAATTTCATCTGCTTTTTCAGTTTTAATTTATACTTTTACTCGGTTTTTGTGTCGTTTTAGTCTGACTTTCCGAGATTACTCATTATAACAAAAAATTAAAAACCATCAGGTTATTTATTTGAATTATATCATATTGTTAGCTAGATTTCAAATAAATAATTTAAATTTTTACAAAATTCTTTAAAAATTTTTTTGATAAAAAACTATTGCAAAAAACATTAATATATTGTATAGTAATTAGTAATGAGGTATTAGTGTAACTATACGTTTAATAAAGGGGGAAATTAGTATATGTCAAAGAAAGTTTTGATTGTTGGTGGGGTTGCTGGTGGAGCTAGTACTGCTGCTCGCCTTAGACGACTAGATGAATCTGCTGATATTGTTATGTTTGAGAGAAGTCCGTATATATCTTTCGCAAATTGTGGGCTTCCGTATTATATAGGAAACACTATAAAAGATAGAAATATGCTGTTAGTTCAAACACCTGAAGAAATGCACGCTAGGTTTAATATTGACATACGTACTTTAAGTGAAGTTATCTCAATAGATAGGGAAAATAAACAAGTAACAGTAATGGACATTAAAAACTCGACCAAATATACAGAAAATTATGACGTTCTTGTATTATCTCCAGGTTCAACACCGATAAAACCACAAATACCTGGTATCGATAGTCCTAACATTTTTTCTTTATGGAATATTCCTGATACTGACCGAATTAAAGATTACATTAATGTAAAAAAAGTTAAGAGTGCTGTAGTTATTGGTGGTGGCTTTATAGGTATAGAGATGGCTGAAAATCTGTATACACTAGGAATAAATACAACATTAGTAGAAGCATCTGACCAAGTAATGGCATCTTTAGATTTTGAGATAGCTCAATTAGTACATAGCCATCTATCTTTACAAGGTGTAACACTATATCTTAAAAATGGAGTTAAAAGTTTTAATTACCAAAATGGTACTACTACCGTTTTGCTCAATGACGGTACTGAAATAAACTCAGATATAATTATTTTATCTATTGGTATTTCACCAAATAGCGAGCTTGCTAAAGCTTGTGGATTACAAACAAACGAGCGTGGTGGAATTATAGTTGATGAAAATCTTAAAACATCTGATCCAAATATATATGCAGTAGGTGATGTTATCGAGGTTATTGACTATATATTAAAGGGAAAAACTATGATTCCCCTAGCTGGTCCTGCCAACAAACAAGGTCGTATAGCCGCTGATAATATTTGTGGTAGAGGCTCTATATATGAAGGTAGCCAAGGAACTTCTGTCGCAAAGGTTTTTGACTTGACAGTCGCAACCACTGGATTAAACGAAAAACAGCTTAATCGTTTGGGAAAAATATACGAAAAAGACTATTTTGTAGCAGTTATAGAGCCAAAATCTCATGCAGGATATTATCCTAATGCTTTCTCAATGACTTTAAAAATTATATTTGATAAAGACGGTAAGATTTTAGGAGCACAAAACGTAGGTATGGAGGGCATTGATAAACGTATTGACGTTATTGCTACTGCTATACGTTTTGACGGAACGATCTATGATCTGCAAAGACTAGAGTTATCATATGCTCCACCATACTCTTCTGCGAAAGATCCTGTTAATATGGTGGGCTATGCTGCTGAAAATATTTTACGTGGTGATCAAAAACCTATACTTTGGCGTGAAATAGATAATGTAGATTTAGATAAAAATCTGATAGTTGATGTTCGTGAAACTATAGAATGGGAGTTAGGAACTATAGGAAACGCTATACACATTCCTGTCAATGACTTAAGGAACTCAGGGGATAAGCTTCCACATGATAAGGAGATTATTGTATTTTGTAGAGTTGGTATAAGAGGATACGTAGCAACTCGTATTTTAAGTCAAATGGGATATTCCGTTAGAAACTTGATTGGTGGCTATGAACTTTACAAACACTATAAGCAAGATCATACGCAAGTAACTTCTTCAACTAAAAATCTTTCTAAAGAAATTGGCGATGATGGATCACCACTCAATAATGATGAAAAAATGGTGACTAGTAAAGAGTTAGAGAATGCAATTTTATTAGATGCCTGTGGTCTCCAATGCCCTGGACCTATTATGAAGCTTAATACCAAAATCAAGGAGCAAAATGATGGCGATATTATTAAAGTTAGTGCCACAGACCCAGGGTTTTCAGCCGATGTTAAGGCTTGGTGCGAAAAGACTGGTAATGCCTTTTTGAAATCAGATCGAGAAGATAAGGCATATATAGTATATGTTCAAAAAGGAACTAAAAAACATCAGATTACATGTAAAAATGAGCAAAACGATACTACTATAGTAATATTTAGTGGTGATTTGGATAAGGCACTTGCAGGAATGATTATTGCAAACGGTGCTGCTGCAATGGGCAAGAATGTAACACTATTCTTTACTTTCTGGGGCTTAAACATGCTCAGAAAAACCGATCATACAAATGTCAGAAAGCCTTTACTTGATAAAATGTTTTCTATGATGCTACCTCGAGGCAGCACTAGACTGAAGCTTTCAAAGCTAAATATGAGTGGGCTTGGTACTCGTATGATGAAATATGTGATGAAGAAAAAGAATGTAAATAGCCTTGAGGAGTTAATCGATTCCGCAAAAGCAAATGGTGTTCGATTTGTAGCTTGTACTATGTCAATGGACATAATGGGGATTACAAAAGATGAGCTTATAGATGAAATAGAATTTGGTGGGGTTGCTTCTTACCTCGGAACTACCGAATCAGCTAATCATAATTTATTTATTTAGAAAGTCTCCTCTCCCTTTCTAGGGAGAGGAGACTTTCTAAGTTTACAATAAAAAATTAATAAATACATAATTTGACAAATCTATTCCCTTTTTGGTTAATTTTATATTATGATTACTATAATCTATAAGACCTTGAGAAATAAGGGACTCTACTTTATTTTGGTAAATATCAAAAACTTTAACTTTGAATTTTTTTTCAAATTCATATATATCTATTCCATCAATTTTTCTAAGACCTAAGAACATATATTCTTCATATTTAGATTTTAAATCTATATTTTGTATATCATATTTTTTAAAATCGTTATTTAAAGCCTCATCTTGATATATATCTAATCTCTCTGCGTTATGGTACCTCTTATCTTTATAATATGAATGTGCTCCTAATCCTAGCCCTATATAATCATCTAATTCCCAATAAATTAAATTGTGCATACATTCATAACTAGCTTTTGCAAAATTTGATATTTCGTAATGCTTATAACCGTTTGAAATAAGAAAATCGCAAATATAATGATACATATCCCTATCTAATATTTCATCAGGAAAAGTGTACTCACCGTTTTCATACATTTTTGCCATTCTTGTGTTAGCTTCTATTGTTAGTCCATAACAAGAAATATGATTTATATCAAATTTAACTATATTTTTTATAGTTTCTTCAAGCATTTTCATTGTCTGATTTGGAAGTGAAAACATTATATCAACATTTATATTATCAAACCCTTCATTCCTTAAGTTATAATATGCGTCTATAAAATCTTTTTGTGTATGAATTCGTCCTATATTTTTTAATAATCCATTTTGCCAAGCCTGTAATCCTAAGCTTATCCTATTAACACCATAATCTTTAAAAAGCTTTATCTTATCGGTTGTTATACTATTTGGATTACATTCTATTGTAAATTCTTTAAGCTGTTTCATATCAATATTTTCATGTAAACAAGTTAAAAGTTTAGTAAGCTGACCAATATCTAACATAGAAGGAGTTCCACCACCTATAAATATTGTAGTAATTCCTACTTTATTAATTTCATGCTTCTGATTTAGAATATGAATGCATAGTGAATCTATATATTTATTTACTTTATCTAGTTTATTATCAAATGACAAGAAATCACAATAATAGCACTTACTTTCACAAAAAGGAATATGTATGTAAAGCCCTAATGTTTTCATAAGATTTCCTCCTTTAAAGTCTCTAAAAAAACTAAAACAGCACATCTTATGCTGCCTTAGTTTGAATTTCTAAATAATCACTTCTTAACTAATAACTCTTCTTGCTGTCCTATATGCATTACTATAATTTGATAAATCTGTTATAACAATTCCCGTATGATTTTTAGAAGATGACGAATGAATAAATTTCCCATTACCTATATACATTCCAACATGCGTTATATACCCTTTATTTAATGTATCAAAAAATACTAGATCGCAAGTACTCAATGAGTTACGATCAACAAACTTGCCTACAGTAGCCTGCTCTTTTGCTGTACGTGGTATACTTATGTTAAACTTCGCCATAACCTTTTGAGTAAATCCAGAACAATCTATGCCATCAGTTAGGCTTTCTCCGCCCCATACATATTTTGTACCTAAAAATTGTTTAGCATAAGATATTATAGAACTAGATAATGTGCTATCATTCTCTGTAGTAACACTCATTACTTTTGGTGTAGTATTTTCTAATGACTTTTCATCGACAAATTCTTGGTAAACATAGCCTTCGTCACCATCATTAGTTTGAACTTGTAACCATTCTTGGTTTATCTGAGTTACAACCTTCAACTTTGCTCCAAATGCAAGAGAAAGTTTTTTATTTGAGCTTACCGTCGGATATTCACGCAAATTGATACCTTGCTGTGATACAACATAAACATAGTCAAACTTACTTGTGCCAGCAACTTCTACACTAAAATTTTTATTTACAACTTCAACATATTCACCAAAAACCCATGCTGCTTGTCCACCATAATTTACTTTATACCAATTATCACTTTGAGATGATACATTAATCTCTTTTCCTAAATCAAATACATCTATAATTTCGCTATCTGTACTTGGTTTAATCCTCACATTTACATTGTCACCCGTAATATATGCATTATTCGTTAGTGTCACAAAATCCTTTGATATATAATAAAAGTTGTCATTTTTCTTAAATTTATACCAATTATTTTTTATACCTAAAACAGTTATTTTATCATTTTTTTGGAGTTGTCCAACCTTGTTATAAGTAATATCTGGACCTGTTCTATAGTTAACATCCGAACCACTACATACAGCAGAAACTCCTTCAGCTAGGCTTATATGACCTGTTGCTAAAAAAAATACTACTAGTATTGATATAATAAAAACTTTATTTTGTAAACCTTTTATACAAGTATTCATTTTCATACCTCCAAAAATATTTTATTTAGTATATATTAATTAAATATTACAAACTATTATATAATCTTTACATAATTTTGTCAATACTTTTTTTAAAATTCATATATTTTATCGACAAAAAAGAGCTATTATAATAGCTCTTTTAGTATTTATCTAGTTTTATTAATGTTCATATCATTAATAAATTTTTCAATCTTATTAATTTTAATTCCATAATTATTTAAATATTCTTTTGGAATAAACTTAAGTGTAATCTTTTCTATGAAGCTAAAGTCATGAATATATAACTCATACCCAAAATTCTCTTGTACCCTGCAAGTCTCTAAAAGTTTGGCAGGAAAATTTTTCTTAAACTCGTCTGCATCCATAAGTGCAGATGAAATGAATAACCCTACATTTGTATTTGTTAAAATATCTAAATTTTTGTTACAAAATTCTATTATTTCCTTTTGAATTTTACCCATGTATATAGAACCACCAATTATTATATCAGAATAATCTTGTATATCAGGATTTGAATGTTCATGAATATTTAATAAATCTACCTCACCAAGTAATCTCTCTTTTAACAAAATGACGCACCTTTCTACAGAACCATGTTTACTTGCATATATTATAGCAGTTTTCATCTTTTCATCTCCATTTCATTAAACTTTTGCAACAGTTTGCTTTCAAGTCTTCTTTTTATCTTCTCAATAATGCTATTTCTAGGTTTTATCGGTCTTACTAATATAGTTTTTATTCCTGCACATTTTCCTGCAATAACATCGGTGAAGATTTGGTCACCTATTATAGCAACTTGATTTTTTTCTAGATTCACTTCTTCTATAAATTTCCTTAGGTTTACCGATAAAGGCTTACATGCCCTATGCCTAGTATAGAAATTAAGCCTTGTATTAAATTTATCCACCCGTTTTTTAGGGCCATTTGAAATAAAACTTATAACAAACTCCATCTCCTTTAATTTATCAAACAATTCTTGTATTTTATCATTTGGCATACTTTCCTCATATGGTATGAGTGTATTATCTATATCAAATATAATTCCCGTTATACCTTCATGTTTTAAAGCTTCATAATCTATCGCATATATATCATCGACATATATATCTGGTTTTAGTTTTTTCAGCATAATCTATTCACCGTCCTTTTTTATTATATCCTTCACCACTTCACCTGCTATAATAAGTCCCGCCACAGATGGTACAAACGATACGCTCCCTATACAACCAGTCTGCTCTTGTTCTTGTGTTATAATAGGCTTTTCTTTCGAATAAACTACCTTTAGCGAGTCAATCCCCCGCTTCCTTAATTCTGTACGCATTACCCGTGCGAGTGGACATACGGATGTTCCGTAAATATCCGCTACCTCTAGCTTAGTTGGGTCTAGTTTTTTTCCTGTACCCATTGAGCTTATAATAGGTATATGTAGCTCTTTGGCCTTTAGCACTAAATCTATCTTTGCGGTAACTGTATCTATCGCGTCTATTATGTAATCATAACTAGAATCTATAAGCTCATTTGAATTTTCCGGAAGATAAAAACTTTGGTGTATCGTAACATTTGCTTTTTCATTTATTTCAAGCACTCTATCCCTTGCGACTTCTACTTTTGGCTTGCCTATAGTACTTTTTATCGCAATTATTTGTCTATTAATATTAGTGATACATACTGTATCACTATCTACAAGCACAAAGTTTCCTACTCCACATCGTGCAAGCCCTTCGAGAACATAGCTCCCCACTCCGCCTAATCCAAATATGGCTACTTTGCTTTGTTTTAGCTTTTTGAGTGCTTCCGTGCCTAGTATAAGTTCCGTTCTTGAAAATTCATGTATGTGTTGTTGCTGATCATGTTCGTGATTATACATAGACCCACTTCCTTTATTCTTTATTATACCTATTTTTATTTTTAAGTCAAGAGAAAATTCTTCATTTTATTCGCACAAAATAAAAAAGGCTCTTATTTGCTTCAATTTCACAAATAAGAATTTCCTGTTTTTTCTTTTGTGTTAATGTTTATTTAAGAAATATATCCTCTGTATCTTTAAATAGTGTATCAAACACTGGTTGTTGATCACATTTTCTCAAACGACCTAGTAATCTTTCATATAATTTTGTCTTTCCGTTTTCATATGCAGTTACTATTTCTTCTGTTGTAGGTTTTGTAAGTTGATATATACGTTCCCCTTTCACTACTGAGTCAAAAGCATTAGTTTCTCCTTTTGCAGCTTCGCTTAACGCTTGATATACCATTGCTCGTATGCTAACTTTTTCTTTCAATGCTCCTTCTTTTACATCCACCCTAGTTAATCTTCCTTCATTCTCTATCATATTTTTAAAAAATTCACTTCCTTCATTTAATTGTTCTACTTCATTTTTCATACCTAGTCTTCTCCTTTTTTAATAAATTTACAAACCGTATTATATACCATTTTTTTCTATATGTCAATAGGTTTTGTTAATTTTTATTACATATTATTACTTTTTTGTATTGTATTAGGTTGTCTTCTTGTATATCATTATTTTAAACCCTAAAAAGCCTTACTTGACTTATATTATTCAAATAAGGCTTTTTATTAAAATTATTAACCTAGATTATACTATGCTCCTAATTCTTCTTTAGTATTAGGTTCTAAAGATCCATTACCTAATATATTTTCATAGTTATTTTTTCCACTTGTATAATTATCAAGCATTTTACCAAGCTTTCCATTCTGAAAAACATCAAAACCTTTAGCAAGTTCTCCAGCCCCTATTTCATCACCTTTTACAATAGCTCTAAAAACTTCATTTACATCATTTAAATATTGTGTTACATTTACTACACTTGCCATACGTCATCTCTCCTTTAAAATTTTGTAATATTTGTCTATTATACCATATTTTTTCCATTTGTCAAGAGATATTTTCCTACTTTTCTACAAAATTCGACAAATTTATATTAATCCTTCCACCCTACCCCTCAATCCCTCCAAATCTTCCTCAGATGGTACATAGTTTATCTTTTCCGTACCCACTACGTCAAATCCTGCGGATTTTAGGGTTTCTTCTATTTCCTTTATGCTAAGCGGTGCCCATCCGTATGAACCGAAGGCTATAGCTTTTCTGTTTTTTGGGGCTAGTCCTTTTAGGTATGTTAAAAATGCCGCCACTGTAGGTAGCACACCACTGTTTAGAGTTGGTGAGCCTACACAGATGTATTCAGCTGTTATTAGTTCGGTCATTATGTCGGAGATGTGGGTAGCTTGTAGATTGTACATGCATATTGTGTAGTCTTTGGATTCGAATGCCGATTTTATTGTGTCTGCCATTTTTTTTGTTGAGTTCCACATTGTATCATAAACTATGACAACTTTTTTATCGGTTTCGTTTTTTGACCATTTGTCGTATTGTTCGATAATATCAGGGATGTATTTTCGCCATATTATACCGTGACTTGTGGCAATTATTTCTATATCTAGTTTTCTTACTTCCTCCATTACCTTCTGCACCTGCGTACCATACGGTAAGACTATATTCGCATAATACTTCCTCGCTTCTTCTATGATAGTGCTATATTGCACTTCATCATCAAATCTCTCTGATGTTGCCATGTGTTGACCAAATGCGTCGTTTGAGAAGATAATTTTTTCTTCTGGTATGTATGACACCATATTATCAGGCCAATGAATCATAGGAGTTTGCAAAAATGTTATGTTTCTTTTGCCTATGTTTACGTTATCACCTGACTTTACTACTTGAAAATTCCAGTCTTGTTTATAATGCTGTCTTAGTCCTTTTTCGCCCTGTGGCGAAGTTATCACGGTCGCATTGGGGCAAAGCTGTAGTATTTTAGGTATGCACCCGGAATGATCCATTTCTACGTGGTTACTTATTATGTAATCTATTTTAGACGGATCAACTATCTTTTTTATTCTCTCTAACATTTCATCATATAAATAATGCTTTACAGTATCAACTAGCACTATTTTTTCATCTATTATAAGATATGCATTATAGGTTGAACCTCTTTGTGTCAAATACCCATGAAAGTTTCGCAGGTCCCAATCAATTGCCCCTACCCAATATATATCCTTCTTTACCTCAATCGTCTTCATATGTACCACCTTTCATTTTTTTCTATAAAAATTTAGGTTTTGAAATTTTCATTCCAAAACCTAGTTTATCGTCTTTTCTTGCCATATTGTCTAGTTATTATTCATCTTCTTCGTCATCACCATAAAAATCCTCTTCAAAATCCTCCTTACCCACTCCACATGTAGGACAAACCCAATCCTCTGGTATTTCCTCAAATGATGTTCCTTCCTCTATACCGTTATCCGGATCTCCAAATTTCTTGTCATACTCATACCCACACACTGTACAAATGTATTTCGCCATAAAAATCAACCCCCTTAATTAAAGTTAAAGTTAGTAGGCAGCCGCTATTTTAATATACCACCCGCTAAATTTTTATCAGATATCTGATATTTATAACATTATACCAAAAAAATTTTTTTTTGCTAGTACTTTTTTAAAAATTTTCAAAAAATTTACCTAAGCTTTAAACTTTCATCAACATATTTTACTAAAGGATCTAAGAAAAATTCGATAATCTTTCTTTTCCCTGTTTTTATTTCTGCTGTAACCACCATTCCCGGTGAAATATGTATGCTACCTTTATTACTATTACTGTAACTATTCAGAACCACCCCCTTATAATGTCATTGCGAGCATCTTTTCGCGAAGTAATCTCGTTTTTATATTTCTCTAAATCTTATATAAAATCAGGCTT
>MGOW01000045.1 GCA_001797255.1 Clostridiales bacterium GWE2_32_10 | reverse complement strand
GTTTTAGTCTGACTTTCCGAGATTACTCTAAATTTGTATTCAAACTCGGACTCACCCCTAACCCCTCTCTAAAAGAGAGGGGAGCAACTCACATTAGTTTTATACTACCGAGACGCTCATTTTCTACATCCCTCTCTCTTTTAGAGAGGGGTTAGGGGTGAGTCCGTTTTTTTCCTCCTTTCTATCCAAATTATACAATTAAAATTTGTCAGAAGTGTGTCAATTGTTTTAATAAAATTTGTATTTATTCCTTAAACACTATTTTTACTTTTGTACCTTCATTTTCTTCACTTTCTATATATATTTTAAAATCGTGCAAATCTATAATGTGTTTAGCTATACATAACCCTAGTCCATAACCTTTCGCAATCCTTGATATCTCAGCTTGATAAAATCTCTCGTAAATATGTGGCAAATATTCGGCTTTTATACCGATACCTTCATCTATAATTTGTATGTTGTCCCTATTTAAAATTATATTAACATTTCCGTTATTATTAGAATACTTAATCGCATTATCAATAAAAATAATTAATACTTGTTTAATCTTTTGGTAATCTGCTTCTAAAATTATAGTCTCGAAATTAACATCAAAATTAATAATTACTCCTTTTTTATTCGCTATCTGTGACATTTCTTTTATAATATTTTTTACAAGCTCATTTAATTCAAATTCCTCTTTATTAACCTCTACTCTACCTGATTCTAGTTTGCTTAAGTCCAATACCTCATTCACCATTTTTTCTAGCGAGCTCGTATTATCTAAAATCCTATCATAAATCTTGTCGCTTGCTTCTACTGTGTTATCCCTTATGTTTTCTATATAGCCTCGAATTAGCGTAAGAGGAGTTTTAAATTCGTGGGATACATTTGCAACCAAATCCTTTGACATTCGTTCAAGCTTTCTGATTTCCTCTATTTTAACATCAATATCTTCAGCCATCTTATCTAATGTTCTAGCCAAATCTCCAAGCTCATCATTACTAACTACATTTGTTTTTATTTTATAGTTTCCTTTAGATATTTCTTTCACCGTTTTCTCCATTTTTTCAATATTTCTTGTAAATATAAGTGAAAATGCTACACCAAATATAGTACTTAAAAACACAGTAAACACTAATATATTTACAAGATATTTCATGTATTCCCCGTAGCTTTTATATACGTCATCAATTGATGTATGTAAATATATAGCTCCAGTAAGCTCATTGTAATTATATAAAGGCACTCCTACAGTTAAGGTATTTTGTTCAAAATATGTGGTAAAATCCTGTGTCACTACTTTTTCACCTTTTTTTATATCTCCCAAATCTATTTTTGCCTTTTTAAATCTAAAATCATCATTTGAATCAAATATTATCTCTCCATCTTTATTTGCAATCCAAACTATCGAATCAGTCAACTCGTCTACTAACCGTATAACTTGCATTCGTCTACCTATAGAAACATGCTCATCAGTAAAAGCCAGCGATGCCCTCGCAACCTGCTCACTTCTTTTAATCAATTCATTTTGCTTTTGCTCTATTATAAATTGCTTGTATTTATTCAAATACAAAAACCCTGATAAAGCAGATGATATAAGTACTATGACTATTATCCCCACTATCAACTTAACTGAAATCCTCTTTATCCCAATCATCCTACCTCTCACCTACCTTTTCATACATCCACCTTGTCGTTGCAAGGAACAAAACGAGATTGCCACGCCGAAAACCAGGCTCGCAATGACAGAATGGAGATTATCTGACTTCTCACCTCCGACTTCCGACCTCCAGTTTATAACCTACTCCCCACACGGTTTTTATATCCCAACTATAGTTATTATTTTCTGCTAATCCAAGCTTTGCTCTTAATCTTTTTATGTGCGTATCCACATTCCTTGTATCACCAAAATATTCATACCCCCACAATTCATTTAGTAGCATCTCTCGTGAGTGAACCCTTGATGGATTTGAAGCTAAGGTAAATAATATTTCAACTTCCTTTTTAGTTAAGATAACTTCATTTCCATCTATTTTAACCCTATATTCATCAATATTAATCTCTAGATTATCAAGCTTTATTATTTTATCGTCTTTTTGCGATGTATCTAATCTTCTAAGTAGTGCCTTTATTTTTGCCAAGACCTGCTTTGGACTAAATGGCTTTATTATATAATCATCCGCACCTATATCTATCCCCATTATCATATCCTCATCGGTTGATTTTGCAGTCACCATTATAATAGGAACATCAGACTTTGTCCGTATGTATCTACACACAGCCAGTCCGTCCTTCTTTGGCATCATAATATCTAATAAAATTAAATTAGGAGTCTCCTGCTCAAAAAGCTCTATAGCCTTCTCACCATCATTTGCTATAACAGGCATAAACCCATCCTTAACCAAATGTGGAATTATCAAATCCACAATCTCCTCATTATCCTCAGCAATAAGTATCGTCCTAGCCCCCATAACCTCACCTACTTTTTTTATAATAAAACTACATTTATATGATATCATATAAATGTAGTTTTTGAAATAGCTAAATTGTGACTTTTTTATGACTTTTTTTGTTTACCCAGTATACTTAAGCCTTCTTTAGTAATTCTATATTTCTGATTTTTACTTTTTTGCTTTTCAGGTATAGTATATTCAATTAGCTTTTTGTCTAAAAGCCTATTATATGATTTTCTAACACTACCTACTAATTTTTCATATCCTAATGCACTTAATATTGCACTCCTTGAAACCGGCTCTTTTTTGCATAGTTCTAATATTTTAAGCTCCGTATTTGAAAAAATATCATCATTGACCTCATCATTGACCTCATCATTGACCTCATCATTGACCTCATTTAGAAACACTTTATTTATTGGAAGTATAGTCAAAAAAAATGTTCTGTCATCGTCGGTTTCAAATATCGGTTCTGGTGAACCATTATTTTTCATAGCTCTACGTATTTTAGGTATTCCCGTGCTTCGTCCCTCTGTGAGTTTTAATTCTTTTAAAAACTCACCTATCCTTCTATTTTTATATCTTCTTGATACTATTTGACCTTTTTCTATATCAGTATTTTTTATTGATTTATCCGGACCAGGATAACTAAGTATTTCTATCTTATCCTTGTGTATTCTTATCTCAACTGGTTCCCTAATCTCATAGTCCCTATGATACATTGCATTTACTATACTCTCTTCTAAAGCTACATATGGATAATTAAACATTCTTATAGCTTCTGCTTTATTTGGTACTTTTCTTACTTTTTCTTGTATTATAACATTTCTTATATATGTAAGTGCATCTCTTATTTGTTGATGTATAGGACCCTTAAATATTTTTTCATCTAATATATCGTCCGCTGGTCCTTCCTCAAACTTAACAATTTCTATTTGTGAGTATGGTATAAATGTTTGTGGATTGTCATTAAACAAAAGTAACCCTACATTTCTTGGCTTCAAATACTCATCTGCACCATCTACTATCTGCATTTGCCTACATAATTGTTCAAACTTCATCTTACTAGACTCCTCATATAACTCACTTTTAACCTCATATAAATATGCCTGTATAAGAGGTAATTTCAAATCCATAATATCAGCTTTATGAGCTATTCTATCGTCAAATGGTATATTCCCTACTAATGAATATAATTCTCTTTCATCATCATCATTCGCTACTACAGTATTAGAAAATCTTCTTATATAGTATAAATGTTCTTTATTATCCTTTGCCAATAATTTAGGTGCCTTATATGGTCTAACCTGTCCACCAGGAGTCCATATTATAATAATATGTCTTTTTTCATATAATACCGGTTCAACTATTGGAAAATATTTAGGCTTAATCATATTACACATATTTAAAAGTTCTTTTTGTATCTTATCAATTTGATTTACTTCCACCCCTACAGGTGGTAGCATAGGTCTACCGTTATCTTCTTTAATACCTACTACTATATAACCTCCACCCCAGTTATTAATGTCATTAGCAAATGCACAAATAGAATGAATTATACTTTCCTTATTAAATCCTTCTTTAAATTCTATCCTTTCCCATTCAACTGTGTGTCCATTAATAAGCTCATCTATATTTATAGGTAATGCCATTTTTATCACCATCCTTGTATAATTTATACACATTCTGTTTACAATCTTGTAATTGTTTGCTTAATTGATTATATCATATTACTTTTTTGATGGCAATACATGTAAACAAAAAAATGTAAGGGTTTACTCTATTTCTACATCCTCTATTGTTTCATATGGTTCAATATCATGTTGCAATTTTTTCATCTTGGGTCCAAACAAATATATCTTCTGCCCATCATTCATAACTACTACTACATTATCTCTCCTCTCACCCTCTACAGAATAAAATATTTTTTTTTCAAATGAATGGTCATTTATATAATCCCTAATCCTTTTTACAGCATTCTGGATATCCGACCTTTTCGTTATACTATATGAATGAGTAACATCTTGTGGAAAACTAAGACCTAGAATATTTACCTGAATTTCATTTACATCTTTGTCTTCTATATTCAAAGCCTTCTTCATCATATATTCATCTATTTCACTATATAATTGATCATACTTTATACCTAAGTTATACATTCTAACCATCTTTCTTCCATTATTCAGACTATAATTTATGTATATATTCCTACCCTCATCTTCTTTTGCAACGATTGCTGCTTTATGCATGTTTAATATTTTGTCTTTCAAGTCTTTATTTTCAATATTTTTCAAGTAATTGTCATCTGTATCGAAATTATTATAAAAGCTTATTCTTATTTCTTTTATATCATCTGTTTTAGGCACTTCTTTACTATATGCAAAATTCAAAGTAAATATTATTCCACCTAAAACTCCTACATATACTAAATATCCTTTATACGACTTAAGTATTCCTACGCCTTTTTTCGTAAATACTTCAACTACAAAATATGTTAATGCAGAAATAACTAAGTATTTAATAATAACCTCTGATTTACTTATCTGGTTTATATTATCGAATTGCAACAGTCCTTCTAATATAACCATAACAAAGAATGTCACAACATATTTATTTATACTTTCTATCCATGGTAATACAAATATTTTATTTGAAGACTCACTTTTTCTTTGTTTATATAGCCATCCGGCAAGTGTATATATAGCAATTATAGCTAATATATACAAACAAAATTCAAAATCAGTATACCTGCTCACTACTGCCTTTACAATCGGGATTGCTACCGATGTATCAGGTGTCATAATCTCAGGATATCCAAATGAAAATGTATTAATTATGTGTACTATACAGATATATAATCCTACAGGTACAAACATTATTATATATGATAACAAAAATTGGTTAATTTTATTACTTGTGATTACAGCTGCAAATACAGATATTGTATATATTATAATACTGCTTATAGCCGTATGCATAACCCAATACAATATATCATCATTTGTTAAAAAGTATATATTATAATCTATAGAACTATACATCGGCATTATTATATTCTCCTTAATAACCAATGTAACGCCTAACAACAATATTGGTACCACTAATATTATCGCTCCTGAAATAAAATTGTTTAAAAAAACTTTTTCCCTCTTTATTGGCAAAGAATGAATAATATCAATATACTTCCTATCATACATATATCCAAATATAGCCTGTGCGGTTAATACTGAAATAATAATTGCAAATATATGTATTAAAGGTACCATAAAAAACATTGCCCCATATGCCAAAATCCCTATCCAACCATACATCTTCAAATTATTCCTAATTATCGTCCAGTTAAACAATGAGTTCATTTTTTTCATAACCTGCCTCCTCCATTTCATAAATAAATATCTCTTCTAGTGTAAGTGGCATTATATCAAATAGTTTAGGCTTCGTAGCCTCTATTTCGTTTCTTATTTCATCTTGACTACCCCTCACTATTAATATATCCATATTCCCCTTGGTCTCTTTTGCCAAAATATAGTCCTTTGCTAGCAGCTCTTCTCTTGATGCTTCATTGTCAAAAGCCACTTGGATTTTTGTAATCACTGACCTTAGTTCGTCTAGTTCCTTTTCTATGACTATCTTTTTACCCTTCATTATCCCTATTGTATCACAGAAATCCTCAAGCTCTCTTAGGTTATGCGACGAGATAACTACCGTCATTTCTCGTTCTACCACGTCTTCTATTATGATATTCCATATTTTTTTCCTAACCATAGGGTCTAACCCGTCAACTGGTTCATCTAATAACATTAGCTCTGGCATTGTAGATAATAGTAATAGAAACATTGCCTGCTTTTTCATGCCCTTTGATAGCTTATCTATCTTGATTTTTTCATCTAGCCCCAAAACAGCTTTAACTTTTTCATATTTTTCGGAGCTCCAGTTTATATATATACCTTTGTAAAATTTCGCCATGTCTTTTATAGAATAATTTTTGAAGCTAGTATTTTCATCAGGCATATAAGCAATTCTTTGCTTTATATCTACGTTTTCATACACATCCTCGCCATTTATCTTTATTTGCCCTGCATCTGGCTTGTATATCCCAACCATATTTTTAATCAGTGTTGTCTTGCCTGCTCCATTTGGTCCTACAAGCCCGTAAATAGAGCCTTTATTTACGTTCATATCTAATCCATCAAGCACATATAATTTCTCAAATGATTTTTTCAGTCCCCTAACTTCTATCATTTTCATTTACATCATCTACCCCTTTCATATCAATTTTTATATTTGATAATAAAATTTCAAGCTCATCAATTGTCACTCCATTATATACAGCTTCCTTTAGTTTTGATGTAATCTCTTTTTTTATTTTGTCTACCTGTATTTCATCTCTTACTCTAGCATTTCCAGATACAAAATTACCTCGCCCACTGACTGTATAGATATATCCCTCTCTTTCAAGCTCTCTGTATGCCTTTTGGATTGTGTTTGGATTCACCGAGATACTAGTTGCAAGCTGTCTTACGGAAGGAACCTTGTCATCCTTCTTTAGTACATCACTTATTATCAGTCGCTTAATATTTTTCATAACCTGCTCATATATGGACTCTCTACTCTTTAAATCTACCTGAAACATTTTTATCACCTCCAATAAAACAGTATAATAAGTGTACTATTATTCGTAATATGCTTATTATACTGTTGATTTTTAGAATTGTCAAGAGAAATTTTTTAAAATTTAAAAATGCAAGGATTTGCACCTTGCATTTTTGTGATTACTATATCTCTAAATTTTCTGGTTTTACACTACTTGGATTTGTTAAAAATCTAACTAGCTTTGATAATTCTTTTACACCTAAATCACCCACAAGATCTATCTTAGCAGTTTCCCCACTTTTTACAATTGCTTCAGATCCGAAAATAGTATCATTATCTATACATGCTTCATGTATAGATGTGCTATTGGCAGTATTCTCCATTTCATTCCCTCCTTAAGTTTATGTCAAAAATTACATGTTTTACATTATATTACACATTATTACATTTGTCAATATTTTTCTTCTAAATAATCATATATCCTACCTCACTTCAATCTCACCCTCAAAAATACCTTCTTCCCCTTCTGTATCATAACTCCATCATTTTCAAAATCCACCAAACTTAATTTAAAATTCACATCAGCTACCTTCTCACCATTCACAACAACCCCACCTTGTTCAATAAGCCTACGACCTTCGGCACGTGAAGGGATTAACGCTACTTTTTGCATTAGTGTGAGTATATCTATTTCACCGTCAATCTCTGCTTTATCGATTTCTGTTGTGGGTACGTTGCTCATATCTTGGCTATTGCTGAATAGTGCTTTGGCTGCTTCTTGGGCTTTTATAGCTTCTTCTTCTCCATGGACTATTTTTGTTACTTCATAAGCTAAAACGTCCTTAGCTTTATTTATCTCGGCATCTTTTAAGCTACCAAGCCTTTTTACTTCATCCATAGGTAAGAAAGTAAGTAATCCTAAACATTTTTCAACACTTACATCCTCTACATTTCTCCAATATTGATAAAACTCATACGGTGAAGTTCTATTTGGATCAAGCCATAATGCACCCTTTTCTGTCTTGCCCATTTTCTTTCCTTCGCTAGTAGTGAGTAAATTGAATGTCATAACATTGACACTACCTCTCTCTTTTTTACGTACGAGGTCTATTCCTCCTAGCATATTCGACCACTGGTCATCTCCACCTACTTGAAGTGTACAGCCATATTTTTTATATAATTCTAAGAAATCATAAGACTGCATTACCATGTAGTTAAATTCAAATAATGTAAGTCCTTGCTCCATACGCGATTTGTAACACTCAGCCGATAACATTCTATTTACAGAAAAATGAACCGCGATATCTCTTAGAAATGGTAAATATTCAAGTCCTCTAAGCCAATCAGCATTATTGGTCATAATAGCCTTGCCATTATCATAATCTATAAATTTAGAAATTTGCTTTTTTATCTCCTCGACGTTTTTATCTAGCTCCTCTATCGTAAGCATTTTTCGCATATCATTTTTGTCAGTCGGATCACCTATAGATGCAGTACCCCCACCTACCAAAGTTATTATCCTATGCCCTGCTTTTTGTAGGTGACTTAACGCCATCAATGTCAAAAAGTGTCCAGCCGTTAAACTATCTGCTGTAGGATCATACCCACAATATAGAGTAACCTGACCCTTCTCAAAATTATTCCTTATTTCTTCTTCATTACTACATTGTGCTACATAACCTCTCTCCTTTAAAATATCAAATGCACTCATTTATTAACTCCTCCTTTTTAACCTATAGCAGTCTAATCACAACCACAAAAAACTCGCCTCATACAAGGTTCTGACATTCACTTTCCGATGCCTAGCTTCCAGTATGGGACGAGTTTTTACCCGTGGTACCACCCAATTTCGATTGATAATCATCAATCCTTATTTTCACATAGTCTCAAAGGTGTAATTCGAAGTTTTGTGTACTGTGGATTTTTCAGCACCAATCCACTCTCTTTGTTGTAACCACAAACCTCTACTGCTTTCTTTTTCATAGACTTCACTATATTTTTATTTATAATATTATAAAAATAACTTTTTGTCAATACATTCTGGCAAATTTAAGGATTTTTTTGTTACAGTT
>MGOW01000044.1:5192-9265 GCA_001797255.1 Clostridiales bacterium GWE2_32_10 | reverse complement strand
GCGTTGTTTATAGGTATTCTAAATATTGCATAAACAGCTAATACAACTAATACATCATGAAGAAGTGCTAATATAGCAGCAATTCCCATTTTAACGTTTTTAAATCTGATTGATATATATATAAGTATAAATAATGTACCTAGTAATATTGATAATATAGCATTTAGCTGCATTTCAGTGCTTATAGTTGGTGATATATCCTCTGTAGATATAAAATTTTCACTCTTTAGACCATATTTATCTGACAATGCTTTAATTACATTTTCAATATGATTTTGATAGTTTGGTGCTTCTGGCACCTCTGTATCCGGTGTTGTAACATCTGTAGTAGTTGGTTCAGTTTGTACTGGTTGCTGATTAACAGTATTTTGTTCTGCCGTTAGCGGTGCAGCCTGTACTTTATTTTCTTGTGGTACGGTGTCTTTTACTTGATATTTGATTATAACTGAATTTTCACCTTGTACTTTTTGTACTTGTATGCTTTCTGAATTTGTTGCTTCGTATACTATTTTCATTATATCTTCTTTATTAAATTCTTTTTCGATATTTACATTCATTACTGTACCGCCGACAAAGTCTATATCGTAATTTAATGCAGTTTGATGATTCATAAATTTATAGGTAAACATAGCAAGGAACCCTGCTAATATTATAACCATTGAAAACGTATAAAACTTTCTCCTGTTTTCGATTATCCTTAATATCTTCATTAGTTTCTCCCCTTTTTATTTTTTATTCAAATCTCCTACTGTCAACAGCTTTCTTTTCGCTCCATATAATGTTGGATTTTTTACTCCTAGGTCAACAAAAGCATTGAGTAGGTATCTTGTTACTACTATAGCTGTAAATAATGAAACCAATATACCTATCATAAGTGTTTGTCCAAAGCCTTTTATAGGTCCTGTCCCTTGCCAGTATAGTATTAGTGCTATAATAAACGCTGCTACATTCCCATCCATAACAGCATTCATAGCTTTATGAAAACCTGCTGTTATAGCTGCTCGTGTTGTTTTACCCGCATTTAGCTCTTCTTTTATTCTTGAGAATATTATAACATTTGCATCAACTGCTATACCTACTGAAAGTATCATACCTGCTATACCTGGTAGTGTAAGTGTTACATCAAACAGGCTATATACTGCAAGTACTAAAAATACATACGCCATAAGAGCCATATCTGCTACAAGCCCTGGAAATCTAAATATTACAACCATAAATAATACTATAAACCCTGCTCCTACTATTCCTGCAAAAATACTTCCTGCTAATGCATCTTGCCCAAGTCTTGCTTCTATAGCAGTTCTTTGAATATCCTTCAGTTTGAAAGGAAGAGCTCCTGAATTTATTAATTCCGCAGTTGTTGTGGCTTCTTTTTCGCTGTTCATACCTGTTATTACTGCTGTACCTGCATCTATTTCATCATTAACTTTTGGTATACTAAGCATATCATTATCTAATAAAATAGCTATGTAGCTACCTTTATATTTTCTTGTTGCGTCAGCAAATTTTTTAGCCCCTTCTGATGTCATTTTAAGCATTATTACTGGTTCCATTGGACCTACCTGTGCTGTTTGTTCAAAGCTTTTAGCTGCACTTTCGATGTCCTTTCCTCTTAGAACAAGATCTCCCTTATCTTGAATACCTTTAACATAATTCATATATGCTAGTTGACTTATTTGCTCATATGTCGGCTCTATTCCCATATTCTTTAGTAAAGCCTCTGCATCATTTCTTGAACTTTCTTTTATTGCTTGCTCTTGTTCCTTTGTCAGTCCATAAAATTTCAGTTCAGCTGTTCTCCCTATTTCATTAACCGCCTGATTCGGATCTCCAATACCTGGTATCTCAACCCGTATTCTATTACTTCCTTGAAGTGATACCTCTGCCTCTGTATAATTCTTAGCGTTCAGTCTTCTTCTAAGTAGCTCTACAGCTGAGTCCATATCTTGCTTTGAAGGATTTGCTACATCTGCTTGATATACAATACTTACTCCGCCTTTTAGATCAAGTCCTAGATTTATATTTTTATAACTTAACGGATTTTGTATTTTAATCGGTTGCTTCTTAGTTTCTTTCGTTGTCTCTGCTTTTTCTGACGACTGAGTTGTTGCTGGTGGTGTTATCGTTGTATCTTCTGCCGCAGCCGGTGTTGGTTTTACTGGTACTGTCTGCACCTCTGTTGCCGGCGGTGTTACTGTAGTTTGAGCCTGTCCTTCTGTAGTTTTCTCTACTGCTGGAGTACTCTGCTCATTTACTACATTTACTTGTTGTTCATTAATTGTTGCCTCTTTAGCTATTGGCTCTTGTGCTGGTCTAGCAACATCTGTTGCTGGTTGTTGCTGATTACTTGCCGTTGGTGCTTGAGCTTCTTTTGTAGTTTGAGCAGGCGTTTCGGCTACTTTCTCTGGCATCCCGATAGTTATAACCTTATCACTCAAAACTAAAAATCCAAACAACGCTATTGCAAGTAGTGTTCCTATTACTAATAATAAACTCTTTGATTTCATTTAAATTCCCCTTTCATCATTCAGTTAAAAGTTATTTTTTCTTAATATTTAACTTACAAATTAACTTTACTCTTTCCATATTATAGTAGCATTTTATGAAATAGTCAAGTCTTTTGTGTAAAATTTAAGTTAAATTATCTTATTAAAGGTAACTATTCAGACGTCATAAAGAGATATAAATCCCTATTCTGTCATCGCGAGGAGGACGTTTTTCCCGACGTGGCGATTTGTCTTTAAAACTAAAAACAGATTGCCACGCCAAAAAACAGGCTCGCAATGACAATCTTGGGGTCTGAATAGTTACTATTAAAGGTTACAGTTCAGAGGTTATATATGTCATAATGGGTACAAATTCTCCAATCCATATGCCCAATACATCATTCATTCATAGTAAAAAAGCTTCTAAACTTGGTTTTATTTTATTATCACCAAATTTAGAAGCTTTTTACACAATTCATTTTACAGTCCTTCAATATTTTTAATTATCTATGATATTCTCTATAGAAAAATATCTTACATCATTTAATGTTTTTCCTTCGTTTAAATGACTATTGCGGATTGTAAAGCTTGGGTTCTTCCTTCCTTGCGGTGGAACCGCAAATGGAGAAGTCTCATCTACTGTAAGGTCCGATTCATTTTGATAATCCCCAATACACTTCTTGTCAATGTCATAAAATTTAATATGGATATTTACCATTTGCGTTGTACTTGTAATATTGGTTATTGAATTTGTCCAAACAATTCTAGACCCATATTCTGGGTTATAATCATCTATGTATACACCTTTATATTCAAATAAATTATTTCCATAGTCAACTTTATCTCCAATTGCGAACAATTTACTTGCATTAGCTTCTTCATTATTACTTATGGTTTCTTCTACAACTCCTCCTATAGCTTTGTATATTAACATACATGCTTCTGCTCTTGTTAAAGGTTTTTTAGGATTAAAGTTAGTCCCATCTCCTTCCATTATCTTATTATCAATGGCTACAGCTACATACATCTCTAATCTTTGTGATATGTCATTTTTATCTGAATATTTTTCTAAAACTGTCACATCTATTGAACCTGATTGTTCAATTAATTTCATTACTAACCCTTTTACTTTAACTATAGCGTAAGCCATTTCTTCTCTAATTGCTGGTGAAGAAGGGTTATAAATAACTTTCTCATTTTCAGAATATCCTTTAATAAAATCTTTCGCACTTTCAACATACTTATATGACCAGTTAGCCTTTGTAACGTCACTAAATGCCGGTGTTTCTGAATCTAGCAACGGTAAATTAAATGATAATACCAAAACTTTTGCAAATTGTTCCTTTGTTACATAGTCATTAGGTCTGAATGTTCCATCTTCAAATCCATTTAGAACCCCTCTGCTTACCATATCATTTACCGCTTGATATGCCCAATGCGTGCTTGGCAAATCGATAAAATTTACTTGTCCTGACGCATATACTATTGACATTGATTGTAATAGTATAGTTAAACACATTAAAAAACTTAATGCTCTTTTCATTAGTAAAATTCCCCCTTTATTCGTTAATACTTTTTTTAAAGGAT
>MGOW01000044.1:2010-5185 GCA_001797255.1 Clostridiales bacterium GWE2_32_10 | reverse complement strand
AAATAAATATTTTTCAATATCTTAATCTTAATTGTAATAAAAATGTAACAATTCAAATTAAAAGTGTCATTACGAACCTGTCTTTTGGCGAAGCAATGACGAACCTCATACTTTCAACATTTTTTACCATTTGAACTGTAACCTTGTCTTAAATACAAAACGTCGCATATAGTGGTACGGATTTTATTTTGTTTGCATAGCCGAAGTTTTTTGCTGAGATCCTTATAGCGTAATCTGGTTTGTATCTTTCCATAAAAACATCTAAGCTTTTAGACTTATTTGTAGTATTTGCTTTCACCTCTATTGGGATTATTGCTTCATCTGTTTGTATAACAAAATCAACTTCCGCCTTCGAGTTTGATTCCCAGTAATAAATATTATGGTTGCTTGCCATTAGAGTTTGAGCTACATAATTTTCTATTAATCCGCCTTTAAATGTGCTGATTATGTCATAACTCAGTATTTCCTTATATCCAAGATTTGCCTTAGTTGTAAGTAATCCAACATCTGACATATAGATTTTAAATGCTGATAAATCTGCAAACACGACAAGCGGTCTATTGCCTTGCTCTACTTTTTGACCCTTTATTACTATTCCCGCCTGTATTAGCCAATCAATTGAAGCTCCAAATAAATTAGCAGATGCACCTTTTTTTATTAGTTTATACTGAAATTTAGTGTTTTCTTTATATAATTGTGTTGGAATCGAATCGTACGTTCCTTTTATCTTTACCATTTCATTATTGTCTGCATATTTCGACATATCTGCTATATATGAATTTAGTATATAGTTTTGAGTTTCTGCTACACTTACTAAAGATTTGGTGTTTAAATATTCATTTATAACAGCAGGCATTCCGCCTATCACAAGGTACTTTTTAAAATTTTCAATTAAGTCATTATGCATAGCTTCTGGCATAGTCATATTTTCATTGAAATGTTTTCTTATTTCATCTACATAATATTTTCCTCCTGTAGCAAGTAAGTATTCTTCAAAATCTAGTGGATACATCGTTATCATCTCTACCTTGCCAACCGGAAAAGAAAATCTTCCTCTGTTAATAGCTACTCCTAGTAAACTTCCTGCTCCAATAATGTGATACTCCGGTGCCTCTTCAGCAAAATATTTCAATGAAGTTAAAGCACGTTCACATGCTTGTATTTCGTCAAATATTATTAAAGTACTTTCAGGAATTATCTTCTCATTAAAAAAAGATTCTAGCAAGCCTATAATTCTATTTGGCGAAATATCACCATCAAAAAAATTAGAAACTATAGGCATCCTTTCAAAATTAACGTATACAGTATTTTTATAGTAGGCTAATCCAAATTCCTGTATTATATAAGTCTTGCCAACTTGCCTTGCTCCATATATAAGTAACGGAAGTCTATTGTTAGTTTTTTCTTTCCACTTAACTAACTTTTCAGTAATTTTTCTTTTCATAATTTACCACCTCTTACTATATTATACTACTAATTTTAAAAAACGTCAAGAAAAAGTCACAGATTTATGATTTTTTGGTACCAAAAAATCATAAATCTGTGACTTTTTCTCCCTTATTCCCCAATCACTACCCCCATATGCTCATATGCAAGCCTAGTTGCCACTCGCCCACGTGGCGTTCTGTCTATGTAGCCAAGCTGTATTAGATACGGCTCGTATACATCCTCTATCGTTCCTGTATCCTCGCCTATAGAAGCTGCTAGTGTATCTAGCCCTACAGGTCCACCTGAATATTTTTCTATTATGCATCCTAGTAGCTTTCTATCTACATCATCAAGCCCAACTGTGTCTATCTCTAGCTCAGTCAGTGCCTCTTTGGCTACTTCCTCCGTAATAATCCCATCATGCATAACTTGAGCAAAGTCTCGAACTCTTTTAAGTAGTCTGTTCGCAATTCTTGGTGTTCCTCTTGACCTTTTGGCTAATTCCTTAGCACCAGTTTCATCTATTCCTACATTTAATATTTTTGAGGAACGATTTACTATTTGAGTAAGCTCATCATTATCATAAAACTCTAGTTTATGTATAACCCCAAATCTATCCCTTAACGGAGATGATAATAAACCTATTCTTGTCGTAGCACCAATGAGGGTGAAACGTGGTAATTCAAGGCGTATAGATTTTGCACTTGGCCCTTTGCCTATTATTATATCAAGTGCATAATCTTCCATAGCTGGGTATAGTACCTCCTCTATTGTCTTATTCATTCTATGTATTTCATCAATAAAAAGTATATCGTTCTCGCTTAGATTTGTAAGCACAGACGCTAGATCACCTGGTTTTTCTATAGCAGGTCCTGATGTTATTTTTATATTGCCATTCATCTCATTAGCTATTATACCTGCAAGCGTTGTCTTACCTAGACCTGGTGGGCCATAAAGTAATACATGATCAAGCGATTCTTGCCTTTGTTTTGCCGCTTGTATAAAAATCTCAAGATTCTTCTTTATTTTTGCTTGTCCGATATATTCACAAAGTGTCAAAGGCCTTAGTTTAGGCTCTAACTCCTTATCTTCATTTTCTATCTCAGTATTAATAATACGTTTCTTCATGTTTTCACATCCCTATGTAGTATCAAAGTTTTATTTTATTATAATCTACATTGTTATTATCGTCAATAGAATATTTTAAAAATATAAAAATTAACTACATACATAATAAAAACGGAGACTTTAAATCCCCGTTTTTTATTTTTGTATGTAGCTTTAGTTTTTTATAAATAAAGTCAAGTTTTAATTATTCTGCTCGTCCTTTTGCTATTTTAAAAGTAGCTAGTGTTTTTTCTCCATTAGTTACATATAAAGTATTTTCAGTTCCGTCTACAAGCTCGTCAAGCCAGTCATTTAATACATCTTTTACTACAACATTTACAAATGTTCCAGTATTTAAGAATGCCAGTGGTTTATTTACATTTGTATTCACATTTGCATTTTTATCTATGTTTTTTGTTTCGTTTTCGTTTTCGTTTTCATTCTCATTCTCGTTTTCGTTTTCATTTTCGTTTTCATTTTCGTTTTCATTTTCGTTATCATTTTCGTTATCATTTCTATTATAACCAAAGTTTGCATTTTCTAGCTCATCCCATATACATCTACACCTATTACATTTTTTACGTCTTTCCATTTTTTCACCTCCATTTCATATAATTTACACTCCCAAAATAATATCACT
>MGOW01000044.1:379-1923 GCA_001797255.1 Clostridiales bacterium GWE2_32_10 | reverse complement strand
TTATATGAGACAAGCATAAAAAAGTTCACACTTTTTATATTTGTGAACTTTTTTGTTATATTAAAGCAATATTTTTTAATCACTAGGTGCTTTAAGCTTTGGTCCCGTATCCGAAATTGATGGTGGAACTGAACCTTGGTAACTACTATTTATAATAACAATGTTTACTCTTCTATTTTTCGCTTTATTTTCTTGAGTCGTATTGGGAACTTTCGGTCTGTATTGACCATAACCCACAGCAAATATTCTTTCTGGATCTATGCCTCCACTATCAACTAACAGCCTAAGAACTGTGGTGGCACGCTCTGCAGATAACTCCCAATTAGAAGGAAATTCTCCACTTTTCATATAGTCGCTATCCGTATGTCCTTCTATACTTATTTGATTATCATAAATTTCATTTATAACTTTCCCAATCCCCAAGACAATACCTTTCGAACCTTCATTCAATCTAACACTTCCACTTTCAAAAAGTATATTATCCGTTATAGATATTACAAGTCCTCTTTCTTCTTTAGTTACAGTTACATAGCTTGAAAGATTATATTGTTTAACTAAGTCTTTTACTTTATTTTCAATCTCTCCCATTCTCTTATTTTCTTGCTCAGCAGCTTTTTTTGCCTTTTGTACTGCCTCCATTTCTATAAGTGCATTTTTCTCCGTTTCCAGCTCAAGTACACTTTCTGGCTTTTTACCCATTCCCATTACTTCACTAAATGACTCTGCCAATTTTGAATATTTGTCTTTATCTATATTACTCATTGCATAAAGTATAATAAAAAATATAAGTAACAAATTCATTAAATCCGCATATGTAAGTAGCCATCGTTCAGAAGTATCCTTTTCTACCTTTACCTTGCTCATTTACCTTCCTCCTTAGTCTCTTCGTCATCAGACTTCGGTTTTTGATTATTATGCTCTGTAAATGCTAAACTCAATTTTTCTGCTATTATCCTTGGGTTTTCTCCTGACTGAATAGAAAGTACTCCCTCTACCACAAGTCTACCTACATTATTTTCTTTTTCTGCTTTAGCTTTTAATCTTACTGCAAAAGGTATGTAAAACAAATTTGCAAACATAACTCCATACATAGTTGCTATAAATGCAACTGCTATTGCATGTGCTAATTCGTTTGTATCACTTCCCATATGACTTAGTATATTTACCATACCCATAACGGTACCTAGAACTCCCATTGTAGGTGAAAATCCACCTGCTGATTCACACATTTTCGCACATGTTTCATACTTTGCCTCATTAAACTCTAATTCACTAAGTAATATTTCTTTTACTAGTTCTTGGTTTACTCCATCAACAACAAGCTCTATCCCTCTTTTTAGTAACTGATTCTCAGCTGTCTGTACTTCACCTTCAAGGCTTAATAAACCCTCTTTACGAGCCTTTTCTGACAAATTTACTATGTAATCTATTATTTCATGTTCATTATATTCTTTTTTTGTAAAAACCGTTTTAAGTGCCCACCCTAATTTCTTCAAATCATGCATAGGAAACGAAAGCATAACAGCTCCTATCGTACCACCAAA
>MGOW01000044.1:0-306 GCA_001797255.1 Clostridiales bacterium GWE2_32_10 | reverse complement strand
CCTAGTAGTATACCACCTAATCCAATAATAACACCCAAAATTGCACCTATATCCATATACCTCCACCCCTCACATCAATGCATATAGTTAAAGTATACACTTTATTTCATTTAAAGTCAATATTTTATGACAAAAGTTTTTATAAAATTACACCATATAACTCATCCATAGAATTTATAATATACCTAGGTCTATAATCTAACTTTTCTGAATAAGGCTTGTATAAACACGTATCTATCCCTATTTTGCTAGCTGGCACGAGGTCTATATTTCGATCACCTATTGACAGCACTTCATCTTTACTCA
>MGOW01000043.1 GCA_001797255.1 Clostridiales bacterium GWE2_32_10 | reverse complement strand
TTAGCAAAAAAAAAAATTGGTTAGACCCCCGTTTTGAGGAATCTAACACATTCATATAAAATTTAACTAAATGACATTGGTTCAGAGGGTAGGTATATTTTACAATTAACATTGTTATTTTCATCGTAGGGGTCGTACCTTGTGTCGACCCGGTTATGGTTAATAATAATTATATGTTTATCGAAAGTTTTGTATTTCGTCTATAACCTTATTTAGGTAAGCTACTCCAACTTTATGGGTCGACACAAGGTACGACCCCTACGATTTACATTTTTTAATTATTATAACCTCTAAACTGTAACTTTGATTCTTCATTTTTGTAAATTTTTTGTGAAATATAGAATAATTTAAAGCAAATCTTAGAAAAATAGAGATTTTTACGCTATATCGAACTAATTGCATATTGAATTATAAAATTTAATATGATACAATAATTTTTGAAATAAGTAGTGCAAATACTAAACTAATCCTAAAAGGGGGAATATTAGAATGAATAATATCAAAGACTTGATATTAAGTAAGAAATTTTGGTCAGGAGTGATTATGGGGTGTATGCTAGTCCCAACTGTAGTTTTTGGAGCAAATGAACTGATGAAAAATATTAATGCAGTTCAAGACTCTACTATCAAGATAAAGCTAAATGGTGAGAACTTCACACCAAAGGAAGCTGATGGAACTATAAACTATCCAATAGTTTATGAAGGAAGAACTTATTTGCCAGTAAGATCATTAGCTGAAGCAATAAAATTGCCAGTTGATTGGGATAGTGCGACGAGGACTGTGGTGTTAGGGGCTACGGAAGTTGCTAATAATGTTGTTGTTGGTAGGGATCAGTTATTTAAGCCTAAAGATGCTCAAGATAAGGAGTTAATGTATTATAACTCTGCTAGTGAAGATTTAAATGTGTTCGACTATCCTACGAGCTATACAAGTGGAATAATAGGTGATAATCAAGATAAAGATACTGCCAGCAAAATAGGCATTAATACTAGAGGATATAAATACTTAACAGGAGAAATTAATGCCGAAGGGCTATATACTACCTATGTAGGTGATGAAACTACTAAAATGACTGAATTAAAAATTAGCGTTTACACTTATGATCCTATAACAGGAACAAAAGGCGATAAAGTCGGAGAAATTAAATCTTTGTCTGACAAATCAAAATCATTTAAAGTTGATGTCTCAGGTGTATCTGAAGTCTTATTAGAGGTTACTAGCGCTACTACTACACCTGCTTACTCTGTTTACAATCTTGTTTTAGGTAACGTACAGTTAGAAAAATAACAAATTTATATATTCACTAAAATTTTACATAAAAAAATCAAGCATATGCTTGATTTTTATTATTTCCTACTTCTCATATTTTCCCCGTATCTCCCCCGCATATAAAGGCTCAACCCTAGTTTTAGCCTGCTCGTCAGCTTTGTATAAGTCATATTTATTCCCAAAACCAAACAAACCTGCTAATAATATGTTCGGAAATGATTGTATTGCATTTCTATATATTTCCACATTGTCATTATACTGCCTTCTTGAAGCTCCTATTTCATTTTCCACTTCAATGTTTGCATTCATAGCTGTTTGAATTGCTTCTACTCCTCTAAGCATAGGATATTGTTCTACTGTAATATTAAAGCTTTTCATTAAACTAGATAACTCTTTATCAGTTCTAATAACACTTTCAGTAGAGTTATTTTTTTCATATGACTGTTTTAATTCATCATAGTGAGTCCTAATTTTCGCAACCTCTATAAATATTTCCTTTTCATGATCTAAAGCCTTCTCGGCTTGCAAAAATAAATTGGTCATTAAATCAAATCTCTTCTGAAAATATGTCTCAATCGTAGAAATCGATTTTTCAACACCATTTCTTTTGGCTAAAATATTATTGTACAAAAGTACAACAAGCACTCCTACTGCTATTCCTATCCCTATCCATACATCCATTTTACATCTCCCCCTTTGAATTCATATATGTTTTACATATATGATTAAAATAAGTTTGTACTTCTTTGTCAATTTGTGAATCTGATATTTTATTAAAATCAACTGACGCTTTTAAATCTTGTACATCCTGTTCTGTAATTGTCTCTATATCTGGATAACAATTAAAATATTTTAATATTAGTTTTTGTAATTCTAATATCTCATAAAATTTATATAATCTACTTAATTTTAAATCTTTATCATTAAATAACGTAGGTTTTAGCCAGACTTGCAATAGCCTCTTTTTCACTTTGTTACTAGACGGTGTTTGGGATAATAATAGTTGTATATCAATCCTTCCATTGTTTATAGCAATATTGCATCTCCCGTATTTTTTTCTTATATATGATAATAAATCTTCAATAACTGGAGTAATCACTATTCTAGCTTCAGTCCTAACATCAGCTTTGCTACCTTTTTTTAATGATTTTGCATAGCAATCAAATATCTTGTTTAATTCAACTTTATTAAAATTCATTCGTTCATCATCATTACTCATTGCTTCAATAGTTGACTCCGTCAAGTGAGACACCAAATTATCATCATCATATATTAGTATTCTACAACCATCTAATTTAATATTTCCCAAATTACCTAGGCTAATTACCATTCCGTTTGTCTTTAATTTGTAATCAGTCTTTTCATATTCATACCCATTTTTATCAGTATAGATGTACGTATTCGTTTTATACCCATAAACCCAATATATACTGCTATCTAAGTTTTTTATATTTTTATGTTTGCACATAGAGATTATTTCAGTTTTTAAATAGTTACAATCATATAGTCCTGATTTTTCATATGCCTCTATTGTAGCCTCATATGCTCCCTTAACTTGCTTATTATGGGCTTTTTCATAGTTTTCTTGTTCTTTAAAACTTCTCTTAATCTTTTGTGATAAAGTTTCTTTAATTTGTTTGTTTTCTTTTTGATAACCTAAATAATATTTAGTTACATCTACCTCATCATTACTAACCTCTATCCCTGATAACTCTCCTATAATCTGTGGTATCCTAGTATAATAATAATTACTATACTGTGTGATCGCCACACCATTATACCAAAACGCTGCAATCATACCACCTATTAATATCCCATACAAAGGTACCATAATAGGATTGTATATAATAAACAAAAAACCTTCCGGCATATGTCCTATAAGATAGCTAACATCCCACCATACACCTATAATAAACCCAGTAATAGACAAGAGCATAGTTAAATTATATAGTTTTTTTGATTTATGTTTTATGTATTTTGCTTCTCTTAATACTTTCTCAAATTCACTAGACGTATATATTCTTTTAAATTCTTCATAGCTTCTAAGATTTAAATCCATTATATTCTCAGCTCCGTAATAAACTTATATTTTAATGTAACCATAATAACATTTTTTTCAACATTTTTCAAGCATATTTTTAAAAATTTTCCATAATTAATTTAAAATTTTTTAATATAACTATTTATATTTTCTAAAAAATATGTTAGAATAGATATATGAAGCAAATAAATAGTTATATTAAGAATAAAATTTTAAGGGGGGTTTTTATGAATTTAGATTTTAGTTATAATTATGATAATAACAACAAGATATGGGATGTAGTTGTTTTAGGTGAAATAGATATTTATAATTCTAATGAACTTAGAGAAAATCTGTTGAACTTAGTTGAAAAGTCAAAAAATAGTATTCATATAGACTTTAGGAGCCTTGAATACATAGACAGTACGGGACTTGGGGCACTCGTTTCTGTTCAGAAAAAGGTTAAAGAATACAATGGGCATATATCACTTAAAAATTTAACTCCAAATGTTAAAAAGATATTTAAGATGACAAGCCTTGATAAAATATTTGTTATAGAAGAGGGTGTGTCAAATGAATAATACAATTAAGTTATCTTTGCCCTTAAATCCAGCTTACGTATCAACTATTCGTTTAACCTCTTCTTCCATATCAGAACGAATGAACTTTAACATTTCAGAAGTAGAGGACATAAAAACGGCAGTATCAGAAACTGCAACATACGTAATAAATACATGTACTTCATTAAACTGCAACAGCTTTGATGTAACATTCAAAATGGAAAATAAAACGCTTTTTGTGGACATGCTAGTTCCTACATTATGTGCTGATTTTTCAGAATCACCAGACAATATATCGCTTATGATGATAAAAGGTTGCATGGACGAGTTTAAAATAAATAAAGACACAATAAACAATTTTACTAATATAAGCTTGGTAAAAATGAAAGGGTGAAGTTATAATAGTTAAGACCCCCTAATACTAAACACGAAAGTGGTGATTTCATGAATGATGTTATTTTTTTGACGGCTATAAATAGTGATATTTCAAATATAGGTCCTACCGTAAAGGAAATTTTGTTTTTGCTATCTAAACATATTCCTCATATTTCAAAAGAGGATATTATTGACATAAAGCTTATCTTATCAGAAGCCATTTCTAATGCCATTATTCATGGAAATCACAAAGACAAAAATAAACGGGTGGTAATAAAAGCTATGATTATAAATACTGCTAAAGTAATGTTTAAGATAGAAGATGAAGGCTATGGTTTCGATTATAAAAATTTTTTACAAAATATAAAATTTCAAGATATATACCGTGAAGATGGTCGTGGTTTTCTTCTTATTAATTCATTAAGCGATAGCATAGAATTCTTTAAAAACGGTAGAGAACTACATATCTGTAAAACGGTGGTGCATGACTATGTATAAGATACTTATTATAGAAAATTTTAGCGAATCAATCGAACTTATTAGCAGATATCTAACAAGTGCTGGATATACAACTTACTTTGCGAATAACATAACAACCGCCCTACAAAAAGCTAAAGTACTAAATCCAGATTTGATAATACTTGATATTATGATGCAAAACATAAGCGGATATGATGTTTGCAAAATGTTAAAAAACGATAATGATGCAAAATACATTCCTATTTTGATCATCACTGCCCTTGACGCAGAAGATATAAAGGTTAGAGCACTAGAAGTTGGAGCCGATGACTTCATAACAAGAACTTTTGATAAAAATTCACTTCTAACCAAAGTTAAATCTTTAGTTAGAATAAAGAAACTAAGTGATGAATTAAAAAATAAATACTCAGAGATAGAAGAAAAAAATATATTGATAAATTATCAACTAATGATGGCACAAAAAATCCAGCAGGCACTTGTTAAAGAATTTAATTTTGAATTTAATGAAATGAAAATATACAGCAAATATATGCCTGCACTCTATATAGGTGGAGATGTATATGACATAACAATACTAGATGAAGACTCACTCGGTATATTTATAGCTGACGTTTCTGGTCATGGAATATCTGCCGCCTTACTTATATCTATGCTAAAATTATTATTCAAAAACTTAGTAGTAAAAAACAAGATGCCAAATGAGATACTTTCCAAAATGAATTCAGAATTTTTAAGTATATTTAATAACAGCATACCTAATATATATGCCACAGCCTTTTATGCAATAATAGATACAAAAAATAAAATAATTACCTTTGCAAATGCCGGGCATTGTTCGCCTATGCTTGTTAAATCTGATACCACAGAAGAACTCTCTATAGACAGTTTTCCACTTGGTATAATCCCAAATCCAAACTACTCATACAAGGTAGTAGATTATACTAAAGACGATTTATTGCTATTATTCACTGACGGTTTATCAGATACTATTTATAAAGAAAATAATATGGAATTTACAAATATACTAAAGGATATTCTATCAGACATAAAGTCCGAATCACTAAGCAGGATTACCAATATACTTCTAAACCAATTTTGTAATGTGAGCGACTACGGAAAACAAGAAACGGATGATGTAAGCTTGATATTAATGCGGATGTAAAAACAGGCATAAATGCCTGTTTTTATGTATCTAAATTACTTCAATGTTACTTTGGCCCCTACTGCTTCTAAGTCAGCTTTAACTTTTTCAGCTTCGTCTTTAGATATTCCATTTTTAAGTACTGTAGGTGCTCCTTCAACTGCTTCTTTAGCTTCTTTTAATCCAAGTCCTGTTAACTCTCTAACAACCTTGATTACTTTAATTTTTTCTTCTCCTGCTGCTGTTAATTCAACATCAAATTCTGTCTTTTCTTCAACTGCTGCTCCTGCTGCTGCAACAACAACTCCTGCTGCCGCTGATACTCCAAACTCTTCCTCACAAGCTTTTACTAATTCATTCAATTCTAAAACGCTAAGCGCTTTAATTTCCTCTAACATTTTTTGTAATTTTTCTGACATTTTAATAATCCCCTTTCGAATTTTTTATTTTCTCTATTTTTTTATATTTTTATTATGCACTCTTTTCTGCTACTTGTTTTAAAACTCTAGCAAAGTTAGTAATTGGTGACTTCAAGCTGCCAAGTAATTTTGACAATAATTCTTCTCTACTTGGTATTTCACCTATTTCTTTGATTTTATTTTCATCGTAATAAATATTCTCCACAATACCTGCTTTAAATTGTAGATTTTGATACTTCTTAGTAATGTCGTTCAATTTTCTTGCGGCTATAGTTGCATCAGTATATGAAAACGCCACAGCTGTTGGTCCTTCTAATACGTTTTTGATTTCATTGTATTTTTCATCTTCCATAGCTAGCTTTAATAAAGTATTTTTATATATTTTATACTCTACGCCTGCTTCTCTAAGATGATTTCTTAGTTCTGCAACTTGTTCTGAATCAAGACCTCTATAATCAACCATAACTATTGATACTGATTTGTCTAATTTCTCCTTGATTTCTGATACAACATCTTTTTTAATATCTAAATTTTTGCCCATCTTTACACCACCTTTCAATAAATCTAAAAAGTTTACACTTCCCGTAAACAAAGTGTAAACTAAATAATAATATATATTATTTTATGTTCTCACCTCAGCAGGCATAATTTTAAGCTTACGCACCTACTATCTACGGTTATCATTCCCCTCTCTTTTAGAGAGGGGCTAGGGGTGAGTCCCCTTTTAACTTATTTTTGTTGTATTTAGTTTAATTCCTGGTCCCATTGTTGAAGATATTGTAATACTCTTTAGGTATTGTCCTTTTGCTGCCGCTGGTTTTGCTTTTACTATAGCTGACATTAGTGTTGCAAAGTTTTCAGACAGTTTTGGTACTTCGAATGATACTTTACCTATTGGTAAGTGGATTATATTTGTTTTATCTAGCCTGTATTCTACTTTACCTGCTTTAATGTCTTTTATAGCTTTTGCTATATCCATAGTAACTGTCCCTGCTTTTGGATTTGGCATTAAACCTTTAGGTCCTAGTACACGTCCTATTTTACCTATAGCAGCCATCATATCTGGAGTAGCTACTATAACATCAAAATCAAACCAATTTTCTTTTTGTATTTTGCCTATCATATCTTCGCCACCTGCATAATCTGCACCAGCTTGCTCTGCTTCTTTTATTCTATCTTCTTTACATATAACGAGCACTTTTAAAGTTTTACCTGTACCATTAGGTAATACTACCGCACCTCTTACTTGTTGATCAGCATGTCTGCTATCTACACCTAGCTTTACGTGTAACTCAACTGTAGAATCAAATTTTGTTGTTGATGTTTGTTTTACTAAATTTAGAGCCTCTTCTAAATCATATAGCTTTGAAGACTCAACCAATTTAGCTACTTCTTGATATTTCTTTCCTCTTTTTTTCATTTTATATTCCCTCCTTGTGGTATTAGCGGAAAACCTCCCACTTGTTCAAAGTACAAAGTTCAGAGTACAAAGTACAAAAACTTTATTTAACACATATATTTGTTATTTATTCTTCGACTGTTATGCCCATGCTTCTTGCTGTTCCTGCTATCATGCTTGCTGCTGACTCTAGACTTGCTGCATTTAAATCTGGCATTTTTACCTTTGCTATTTCTTGTATTTGAGCTTTTGTTATTTTTGCTACTTTTTCCTTGTTAGGCACTTTTGAACCACTTTCAATTTTACATGCCTTTTTAAGTAATACAGCAGCTGGTGGAGTCTTTAGTATAAAATCAAAAGTTCTATCTACATAAACTGTTATTACAACTGGTATTATGAGTCCCATTTGATCTTTTGTTCTTTCATTAAATTGTTTGCAAAACTCCATTATGTTAACTCCACGTTGACCTAACGCTGGACCTACTGGTGGAGCTGGATTAGCCTTACCAGCTTCTATTTGTAATTTTACATAACCTGTTATTTTTTTAGCCATTAAATTCACACCCTTTCATTTTCATTAAAATTTAAGTAAAATTCCCATTCTGTCACTCTTGAGCCTATTTTAACTAAGTTAAAATGAGATTGCTTCGTTCCTCGCAATGACAAAATTGTGATGCCTCGCAACCTATGTAGAAGCATAGGATACATATATATTTAGTGCGTAATAGTCATTATTTTTTTACAACTTCGTTACTTGGCTTATGTCAAGCTCTACTGGTGTTTCTCTACCAAATATAGACAGCATAACTACAACTACTTTTTTAGCCTTATTTATTTCATTTATAACCCCTGTAGAATCTTTAAAAGGACCCGATGTAACTTTCACAAGTTCATTAATGCTTATATCTATCTCTGTTATTTCTAGATTTTCAATACCCATGAATTTTATTTCTTCGTCTGTCAACGCTACTGGCTTAGAACCTGGTCCTACAAACCCTGTAACACCTCTGATATTTCTAACTATATACCAAGTGTCATCATTCATAACCATTTTCACGAGTACATAACTCGGAAATACCTTTCTAGAAACGACTTTTTTAGCACCGTTTTTTATTTCTGTAACATCCTGCATTGGAACCTTCACTTCTAGTATTAAGTCATGTATGTTACGGTTTTCTACTATATTTTCTAGATTAGCCTTAACTTTGTTCTCGTAACCTGAGTACGTGTGAATAACATACCATCTCACTTCTTCCAACATATAATCACCTTTTATTAAAATATACTCATACCTATAAGATTGAATAAGGTATCAAGACCATACACTAATGCCATAAGAACTAATGATATAATCAAAACAACTATTGTTTTTTTGATTACTTGCTCTTTTGACGGCCATACTATTTTATTAAATTCATTTTTAAAGTTTTTAAAAAAACTTCCCTTCTTTTCACCTTGATTTGTTTGTGCCACAATATCCACATCCTTTTATTTAATAATTCTTTTTATTTTGTTTCTTTGTGAGCAGTATGAATTTTACAAAACTTACAGTATTTTTTAGTTTCCATTCTTGCTTGATGTTTCTTTTTGTTTTTTGTAGTAGTGTAATTTCTATTTTTACACTCTGTACATTCTAGTGTAACTTGTTCTCTCATTTTTGACACTCCCCTCGCGACATTTCACAGTGCACAATGCTAGTACACAATATTATAAACAAATTTTCCGTTTGTTATATCGGCAAGAAAAAAAGGGCTTCAAAGCTCTTTTAAACTTTTTTACATATGATACCATATTTTTCGAAATTAGTCAATATATATTAGAAAAATTTATTTTTAATTTTTTTAC
>MGOW01000042.1 GCA_001797255.1 Clostridiales bacterium GWE2_32_10 | reverse complement strand
GTATCTGGTCTTGTTGTGTATACTCTGATACTGTTATTTTCGCCTTCTATTTTAAAATCAATCTCCGCTCCCTCAGAACGCCCTATCCAGTTTCTTTGTGAGTCTGTAATCATGCTTTCCCAATCAAGCGAATCTAGGCTATAAAGCATTCTATCTGCATATTTTTTTATCCTTAGTACCCATTGAAGCATTGGCTTCTGCTCTATCTCTGAACCACATCTTTCACAATTGCCATCTTCTAAATCCTCATTTGCAAGCCCAGTTTTGCATGATGGACACCAGTTTATAGGCTCGTACTCCTCAAAAGCAAGTCGTTCATCATCTATTTCTTTTCTTTCTGGTTTTGTAAGCTTATAGTAGTCTCTATGTCCATATTTTTTCTCTATCAAATCCTCTATAGGTTTAGCCTTATTCGCTTCTTCATCATAATACGAGTTATATAGCTTTATAAAAATCCATTGTGTCCATTTATAATACTCAGGATCGGTGGTGCTGATTTCCCTTTCCCAATCATAATTAACACCTAATACGCTTAGTTGGCTTTTGAATGTATCTATATTCTTCTTAACAGCTGCCTCTGGGTGCATCTTATTCTTTAAAGCATAATTCTCCGCAGGAAGCCCAAAAGCATCCCACCCTATAGGGTGCAAAATATTAAATCCATTCAACTCCTTATATCTAGAATATGTATCAGTCGCCGTATACCCCTTAATATGACCTACATGTAGCCCTTCTCCTGATGGATATGGAAACATATCAAGTACATAACATTTAGGCTTTGTGCAATCTTCCTTTGTTCTAAACATATTACCTTCTGCCCATATTTTCTGCCATTTTAACTCTACTTCTTTATGATTATAACTCATGATTCATTCCTCCCAATAATTGTTACACACAAATTTATTTTATAAATACCATTCTACCAAATTTATGTATTTTTTTCAACTGATTTTAACATAAATATTAATTAATTTTACTCAAACACCAACTTCCCATTTTTATACCTAATATCTATCGCTCCATGTTCCTTTGTTATATAGGTTTCTACAGTATGCTTGGCTAGTCTATCTAGCACACCCTTATCTGGATGTCCGTAGTTGTTTTTGCCTACACTCACTACCGCATACTCGGGCTTTACTGTTTCTATAAACTCATCACTTGTTGCATATTTTGAGCCATGATGTGCTATTTTTAATAAATCTACGTCCATGTCTTTATAATCTTCAAGTATTATATTCTCAGCTTTAGTATCTATATCTCCTGTAAATAGCATGCTCCCATCTTTATAATCAATCTTCAACACAAGTGAGTAGTCGTTATTGCATGTCGCATATGTATCCACATCTGTGCTAGGATATATGCAGGTTATCAACATATCATCTATGGTAAGTTTATCTCCTTGTTTAAAGTAATATATCGGTACGTGCTTTTCATTCGCTTTTTTGATGAGCTCCTTTTGAAGCTCCGTTTCGTTTGCTTTTCCTATTGTTAATATCAGCCTATCAACTTTCGCTAAGTCCATTATCTCTATTACACCCTTTATATGGTCAAAATCAGGGTGGGTAACAAATACTGTATCTATTTTTTGTATACCTTCACATTCCATATATTTATATACTATATTTTTTCCAGTATTACTTTGTTCATCAGGGATATTAAGATTTCCACCACCATCGATAAGCACATGTTTATTTTGGGGCGTATTTATAAAAATACTATCCCCCTGCCCTACATCTAACACGTATATGTTGAAGCTTTTAGGGAGTATAAGTATAACCATGGTCGCTATAGCCATGACAAATATTGCATCTACTGCATACTTTTTATATTTTCCTCTCGCCTCCGATGTTTGGTTAAAGTACCAAACAGTTAGAATAAGAAATACATAATAAATCATAATCAAAATTATACTTGGCTTCCCAGTAATAATTTTTGAGTGGTCTAAATTTACAAGGCATGTAGCCACTTTTTCATTGTAGGCTAATATGTAGTATACTGCAAGCATTATTATTTTTGCAAGTCCTACCCAGACAAAGCCTACAATTATACCTATTATACTAATTATAAGTAGCAAACTTGCAAGCGGCACTACTAATATATTGGCTATCAAGCTATATGTAGGTATTTCGTAGAAATAGTATGCGACTATCGGTGTAGTCCACAAAAGTGCTGCTACAGATGAGCTCAGTGCTTCTTTGATAATCTTCGGGCACGCGTAGAGCTTATCTAGTAGTGGAACTGTGGTAAGTATGCCTAGTACTGCAGCAAATGATAGCAAGAAGCCTATATCATTTACCACACACGGATTATATATAATGAGCACTAGCGCCGCAAATGATAGATTGGAATAGTTATCCTTATCCCTTCCTATTATATCCGCAAAAAGCACTACACATCCCATTATTACCGCCCTTACAGCAGATGCTGCACCCCCTGTGAGCATTGCATAGAATATAAGAAATATCATCGATAGTATAGCGTTTGTTTTTCTATTTACTCTGAAAAATGCCAATGTTTGATATAAAATAAAACATAAGACCAATATATGAGTACCCGATATTGCAATAATATGTGATAGACCTATATCACTATAAAGTTTTTTTAGATCTCCATCTATGCTATTTTTATCCCCTAGCATCATGCTATTTACAAACCCAGCCTCTTTAGGTGGTAATATTTTTTTTGTGGTATCCATTGTTTTTTGTTTTACATTATTTAAAAACTTATCAACGTTCAAGCTGTTTATTTTATACGATATTACATCTCCATAAAATTTATAATAAATTTTCCTAGTCTCCATGTACGATTTTTCATCAAACTGCCCAATATTTTTTGCTTCATTAATCCTATGAAATTTCCCTCGTATTTCTATGTTATCTCCTACATTAATCATGCCATCATACTTTATGTATGCCTGTATGTCGTCAGCTAATTTGTACTTTTTTGTGCCTAGTCTTACATTATTTAGCTTTAATGTTACTCGGGTATATTCATCGTACTCTTTATCTACCTCTTTTATATACGCATTTCCACTTATTGTATAGTTTTTATTTATAGTATCTTCTATAATACCTATTTTATAGTTTTCTGCAATATACCGTTGTCCTAATCCAAACACAAAAAGTATTAAAAATAAAAATACTATTCTATTTTTATTTTTTTGATACAAAAACATCACCCATATAGCCACAAATATGGATGATATCACTACATTTTGATAAAACAAATTCCCTAGTAAATAAAACATTAAGCAGTAAACAATCGTTCTTTTCATAAATCCACCTATTTTTCTAACTCAGCCTTTTTCGCAGTAGCTTTTTCAAGCTTGTCACTATCTTTATAGTCTTTTATTATAACCTTCATATTTTCTAATGCTTTTTTCTTATCACCTTTTTTTTCGTATGCTAACCCTGAATAATACAATGCATCATCACTAAATACTTCTTGAGTACTATAATACAAAGATTTTTCAAAGTTTATTATTGCATCACTTACTTTTTCAGCATCTAAAGATTCCCTTGCTTTAGTATAGTATTTTTGGGAAATAACGGGAATCGTATTTTTGTATATATTATCATACTTTAATTTTTGATTTTCATCTAAATCACTTTTAGTTATTTGCTTGATTTTAATAGCTGCCTGCTCAATACTTCCGTTAGCAAATAACTCATTTGCTTGATTTAAAAATTTGACCTGATCAGTGCTGCTTTGCTCGTCCTTTAATGCACCTAATCTTTCTGTTGCAGTTTTTAAATCTTTATTTAACTGATTTATTTTTGTTTCGTATTCTGTTAGTTTAGCTATGTATTCTTTATTTTCTTCTTTAACTCTATTTAAATCGTTTGATGATATCGCCCCAAATAGCATAGATGCAAGCAATCCAGCTAAAAATATTACACCAAACAATATCGACATGCTAGTTACTAGCTTCTTTTTGTTTACAGCTTGGTTTGGTCTTGGCTTCATATATATCTTTTGGATTTTTTGTTTTTCATTTATAGCATTTTGTTTAGTTATAGTGCTATCTGGGTTAAGTATTTTGTAGTAGTTTATAAGCTCGGCATTGTTGTAGTCTAGCTTCATTGCCTTATCTAAGAAATGCATAGCCTTTTCATAATTCTTTTGAATAATATAACACAATACCAATAATTTATATGCTTCAATAAAATTTTCATTTAAGTTCAAAGCCTTTTTAAGCTTTATTATCGATACATCTTCGTTTCTTTCTTTGATGTACGCTAGTGCCTCATTATATATAGCTATAGACTCATCATATTTAGACATCGCAGATTTATTTTTCCTTAGCTCTTCTATATACTCACTCGCTAGATTATTATCTTTTTGAAATTCTATAGATATCATCCATTGTTTTAGAGCATCTCCTGCCTTTCCTATATACATATATCCAAGACCTAGTAAATTTCTAGCTACTATATTTGTTTTATCAAAATCCACCGACTTTTCTAAAAGCTTTACTCCCTGTGATATACAGCCGTTCTTTAAAAGATTTAAGCCTTTATTATAAAAAGTGGCTGATATTTTCTTAGCTTTTTCATAAATTTCTACATCATATCCACAGTTAGGACATATTTTTTTATTTCCCAATTCATATTCACAAGCGTTACAGTTCAATATACTCACCTCCAAAATCAGTTTTGCTCTTCTTTCTTTACACTATTTATGTGCTTTACAATTTTCTCAAATACGTCTATTATATCATGTGTTTCGTCATCGCTTATAGCACCTTCTACTTCCCCAGCCTTTAAGAGTGGCTTATATTTCTCTACTTCCTTAGCAAAGTCTATCATGGTATTCACCCCTTTTTTCTATAATATTCTTTATTTTTTACTATTACTACTAATAATACCACAAAAACAAAAAAAATCAAGTATGCACACTCAACTTTTTTATTTCTGCATATTTGCAAACTTGCAATAATTTCCGAACCACATCAAATCCGCCTGCCCAGTTGGTCCATTCCTTTGCTTTGCAATTATTATTTCCGCCTGCCCCTTTTTCTCGCTATCTGGATTATAGTATTCATCTCTGTATATAAACATTACAACATCGGCATCTTGTTCTATTGCTCCTGACTCTCTTAGGTCGGATAGCATCGGTCTATGGTCTGTTCTGGCTTCACAAGCTCTGCTTAGCTGAGATAGTGCTACAATTGGTGCGTTTATTTCTCTTGCTATAGACTTTAGTGAACGTGATATTGTTGATATTTCTTGTTGTCTTGATTCTAATTTACCACTACCTGACATAAGCTGGAGATAATCTATAACTACGAGCCCTATGTTCTTTTCTAGCTTTAGTCGTCTACATTTTGCCCTTAGCTCTGATATAGAAATTCCTGGTGTATCGTCTATATATATAGGTGCCTCTGATAAAGGGGCCATTGATCTCGCTATTTTTATCCAATCCTCTTGTTCTAGGGTGCCAGTTCTAAGTTTCTGTAAATCAATCATTGCTTCTGAGGCAATAAGCCTACTTATAAGCTGCTCTTTCGACATTTCTAAGCTAAATATAGCTATCGGAACTTTATATTTAATAGCTGCATTCTGAGCTATATTTAATGCAAGTGTAGTTTTCCCCATTGCAGGTCTAGCAGCAATAAGGATAAAATCTGAAGGCTGGAGCCCTGCTGTTCTATGGTCTATATCTATAAATCCTGTTGGTGTTCCTGTAAGTTTGCCTTTATTATGATATATATCCTCTATCTTTTCAAATGCTTCTACTAAAATATCTTTTAGCTTCACATATTCTTCAGTAGAACGATTTTGTGCTATATTAAAAATCTCAGTTTCTGCAACATTTAGTATATCATCTATTTCGCTTTTTCCTTCGTAGCTTAAACCCATTATTTTTTGGCTAGAAGATATAAGTCTCCTAAGTATAGCTTTATCTCTAACTATTTTAGCATGATTTTTCACATGAATAGATGTTACTACTGATGCTAGTAACTCCGATAAATAGGTTAAATCTGATGTCTGATCTACATACCCCTTTGCTTCAATTCTATTCTTTACAGTTATTATATCTACCGCTTCTTCTTTATTAAATAGTTCTACTATAGCTTCAAATATTACTTTATGGTTATTCCTATAAAACTCTTCACCTCTAAGTATCTCCATAGCACCCACTATAGCATCATGATCCATAAGCATAGAGCCTAGCACTGATCTCTCAGCATCAACATCATATGGTGGTATCTTTTTTAATATATCATTATTCACTTTAACTCACCCAACCTTAGCTAATCAATTTTGCCACCTTTTATAACTCTTAAATTCATATGTTTATTAAAATTCTTTTCTTCTTTTTTAGATACCTGTACAGGCATAATCTTTGCATAATCCCTTAAGATTTTAATACATGCATCCGTATCTACCTGCGACATCTCTATAATTTTTACAAATTCAGATTCGAGTGCTATATATTCAGTCTTTATCAAATTATACATATTTTCTATGTCTTCCATTTCCTCTTTTATTTCACATACTGTTCTACTTGTTTCTTCTGTTTCTTTCTTTATACTCCCATACTCACTCATTACCTTACTTATTTCAACTCTGTACTCCGCAACTATCTTCTTATACTTCTCTATTTCTGAATTCGCCTTTTCTAATTGTTCTCTCAATTGCTGCTTTTCTGCATCCATAATTTCACCTCTACTAACATTTTATCATTTTCTACAAAATTTAGCAATACAAAAAAGCAAATTTATGTAGAAATTTAGGTATTTTAATATCAAGATACCTACAATAACCGTAGCCATCATTTTGTAACAAACGTAATATACCCTTTCACTATATTATTTTCAGCCTTCACTTCACTTGGTTTTCTGTTTGTCATTACTTGTAATGTATCTCCTATTTTTAATTGTTCTGTTTTTATTATTTCCCCATTCTTAACTATGACCCCATTGTTTAAAACTTGTACCTTAAGAGTTTTGTCCTTTCTACTTATATCTTCAAACACCGATGTTGTAGAATCATACTGTTTTACATCTTTTAAGAATATTATACCATTTTGAATATCGTATATTTCTCCCGTTGCTGCTTCTGTGCAGTATGGTGCATCCGATAAGTACTCAACTTGTCCCCCTTTGACTACTATTGTATAAACAGCATCTAACTTAGATGCATCAGTATAGTCAATAAACGTGTCATGTTTTACTAAACCGCTTTCTATATAAATCTTTGTTTTATAATCAATATCAAACTGTCTTTCAATCGGTACATATGTCCATATCACATCTTGTAAAATAGCAGATGATGAGACTGTAAAATTTTTGTTTGTTTCTATATTTTCTACCCTACCCCTAAAAACTTGAATTCTACTATTATCTATTTCGTCTCCAATATCAACTATGGCAGCTTTATTTTCTCCATTTAAAACAACCTTTGCATAATCAAGCATGCTTATATTTTGAGAATCCACTAGACGACCATGTCTCCTAACTATAGTCCCTAAGTCTGTAGTAATATTGTCAGGCAAATATGTAATCTTAAAGTTACCCTCTCCACTTACATAATTTATATTATCAGTATTTAACACCTTTTCCTTTTCTGTCCTAAATGTTACTTTTTCTGCTTGCTCCTCATTGAAACGTTTTTTTACTGCTATATATACTTCTGTATCATCATTTTTTAAAAATTTATCAACATAATCAAGAGAAACTTGTTTTCCATCATTATACCAACTAACATTATCTCCTATTTTTAATTCAAAAATATTTTGATAATCCTTAAATCCATTTTTATAAAATGTCTCTACATTAGAAATCATCATTTTATTTTGCATTCTATCTACGTGAGATAGTTGACCTCTATAAATATCTGTTATATACTCCTCTTTCCCATTTACAACTATTTCTTTTACCGTTTCTATTACTTGCCCTGGCTTAAATATCGACCTTTTCACTAACATTTCTATCCAGTCTCCTGGCATAATATTAAAAGCATCTATTTTTCTTCCATTTTTACTTATATATGTATCCTGACCTATAGTTATTAAATCATTTGAAAAATCCTCGTATTGTACTAAAATCCCTGTTTCATTTGGATCGTCAAGATTTAACTGCTTTACATTTGCATATCTAACAACATAGTTTGTATCTACACTTATTTTATCAACATATCCTTTCTCATTTAGTAGAAGCTCAACAACATCACCTACCTCTATTTTATCTACAGTCGAATCTCTCTCATCATAATCATAATTACTGAACATTTGATCTATATAGCCAACTTCATCCGTTAGATTATAAGCATTATTTTTCTCAACTGTTACGCCATCTACCCAATACTTATTTATTTGTAAATTATTTTGATCTATAACCATAATCTGCTTGGTTATTTTATCTATAGATTTTACAATCCCTTTTATCCTTTCAAGTTGTTTTACCTCACCTTGCATTTCTATTTTATCTACTATATTATTCTTTAATGTGACCCTCATATTTGTCGAAAAAGGCATTTTTGTTATACTTGTTTCCTCTCCATCTATTATTATTGTTTGTACTACCTTATTTATAATTCCATTTCTTAATTTATAAGTTTGTATACTATCATCTTCTTTATAAACGCTCAACTCTCCTACATTAAAATCTATATCTTTAAATCTTGCTGCAACCGTTTCAACATCTATCTTAGTTGCCAATATATATACAGCTACACCCTTAGAATTTGTAATGTATTCTATTTTATCTTGCTTTTTTAATTCTGCAACACCTGAAACCTTTCCATCTTTAAATACTACAACATCTTGATTAATACTTTGCCCTATAATATTATTTAATTTTTCTGCAATAATAGTATCCACATCTCCATTAGAATTTCTAACGTACACAGTACGTTTAAATACAGTCTCTCCATTTTTTGACCCAGTTTCATCAACAATCTCACCTATGTACCCATTATCCCTTTTCATTTTCATTGCATTAAAATATATATTATCGATATTCTTCATTATTTGTGCAAGCTCTGCTCGTGTTAAATAAGCCTTTGGCTTAAACATTTTTTGAGCATCACCCTGCATTATATTATTTGTAAGTACTGACTCCACATAAGGAACTTTTATTTCATCTATTTGCTTCCAATCAATATAATTATATATATATTGTTGCCCTCTTGTTTCTTGTAACACTGTAGGATCTACTGCTTTTATAGCTTTTACTATCCATTCTGCGACTTGTTCTCTAGTAGCTTTGTTCTTTCTATAAAAACTTTCCCCTGGAATAAGCATTGTAGGGTCTGTCTGTAGCACATCGCTATATTGTGCCGCAGTTATAATCCCAAAGCTTTGGGCTATTTTCATATATCCATAAGACCATATCTCAGCAGGATCAGTAAGTAAAGCAGGTAGTGTAAGGTTTATTTTTTCCCCCTCTATTTGCGCCGCACCTTCTTGTCCAATAGCCCTTATTATAAAAGCCATTACCTCTTCATTAGTTACCTGATCATTCGGTCTATACCGTCTTTCATACCCTTTTACTATATCAAGTGCTCCAGACCTAGTTACAGCCTCCTTAGCCCAATTCGACGCAGGCACATCAATA
>MGOW01000041.1 GCA_001797255.1 Clostridiales bacterium GWE2_32_10 | reverse complement strand
TTATTGCTTTTCTTATGTCTGATATCTTTTGTGTTTTACTTTTTGATGTTAGTTCTTCTATCGTTATTTTTTCCCGTTCAATAATTTTGTTTGTTATTTCTTATATCCTTTTCCCTTTTTCTTTTGGCTTTGGTATACTCTTTTGTGCTTCTGTAATTTTATATTCACTTGGTTCGATATCTTCGATTTCTTCTTTCATACTATTGTTCCCTTAATATCTTCAATTTTTACATTGATAAGTAATTCCCAAATTACTCTATCAAGCCTTTTTCTAAATAAATTTTGAGACTCTATAGATACTTGACCAAATTTATCTTGAAGTCTTTTTCTTACACCATTTATCTTTACCCCCCGTTCTGGCCCCTTTATGTCTAAAAAACCTATATATTCAATAAATTCATCTATCTCTAAATAACTATCAATATAGTTAATTCCTTTAAATATTTTGTTGCATAGCATTTCAAGCTTTATTCCTACTATAGCCCAATCCGTTTTACTTCTATTAACATTTTTACGTAAATAAAGAGACTGAAAATTATTTGCATATTGTAACAACTGTCCATCTTCTTCTATTTTTTGTATTCTTTTAATAAGCTTCGCCATATCGTCTCGCAATATCTTCTTATCAAACTTAATATTTCTCATTTCACATTGAACTTTTGCCACTTTTTCGTAATGCCTTTTTATTGATATAAAATTCAAAATTATACTTTGTTTATTTGATTCAAACAAAGTTATAATGTCATAAATTTGTTTGAACAGCTCATCCATCCTATCTTCTGTAATTCCAACCGTCTTAGGTCCTAATGTAGTTAATTTATCACCAAATAAAGATGATAATGTTAATATATTAAAGCTATGTTCTGTTTCTACAGCAAATAACTCTGGAGATTTTATTTTATTAATTTTATATGTATCTGTAGAAAATAAAAATTCTACTTTTACCTCTTGTACCCCATGTGTAATATATAACTCATTTTTCACACATATTGTCGGAACTTTCACGAAATATGTCTTTAAATACTTAAGCTCAACTTTAGGTTTTTGTGGGGTATATTCCTTAAACTTAAATAAATCATCTTCACCATTTAGCTCATCTTCTATTTCCACCAGAGCTCTAATAACCTCTTCTTCTGAGCATGTACAAATCATATCTATATCAACGCTAGTCCTCTGATTTTCTACTGGAATATAAAACTGTGTCGCGGCTCCACCTTTAAGTATAATATTATCTCCAATTCTTCTTTGAATTTGCAAAAATATTTCTAGATCCCATAGAAAAAGTTCAAACCTAGATATATTGTTAAACTCTAGTCCTTCCATCCTTTTTATAATTGTTTCTCGTAAAAAAGCCTTTTTTTCTATTATTAGCCTACTTTCATTAAATTTCACTATCTATCACCTCTAAATACCTTTTCGTAAATTCCCTCGCCTTTTGTGGAATGTTTTTTAATCCCATAATATATTCAATTTCACTTTTTATATTGTTTTCTAATGCAGCTTTTTTAAGAATAGTTTTTAACATAGTATTTTTTCTCAACATACTTTCGTATGTTCTTATAAGCTCCTGTACTGAAAATTTATAGTTAAATCTTGTTACTACATAATACAAATCTAAAAAAGCTTTTTCTTTGATAGCTATACCTTCACATGACAATTTAAAGTCTTCACCAGCCAAAATAATAGCATCTATTTTGTTATTATAGAAATCATGATTAATTATATCTTTGTCTTTTTTTGTTATAACATTATAATTATTTCCAAACAGATAATCCCTTACCTCATCAATCCCATTCTTCTCTACCACTACAATAACCGGGTAGTTTTCAGGTATATGTAGTAATTCATCATTAAGAACATCTATACCTGAAATATAAGTTTTATATCCATATTCTTGTAATTTATCATAAATTGCTTTTGTTTTTTTTGAAAAGTATTCATATCCTAACGATAAATTTTCATTCTCCTTATACAGCGAATAAACGCCATGACCTATTTTATAAATCATCTTTTTTTGTACCATATTATACAAATCCCATGATACAGTTTTAGGATTAGTTTCTAAAAAAAGTTTTTTTGCTTCTAATAATGTAAATGTTTGTTTCTCTAAAAAATTTTCTTTAATTTTTTGATATTTACCTTTTAATACAACATTCTCCCTCATTATATCACTCCTATTCTTAAAACTTATACTACAGATATTAATTTGTTATTAATGTTTTGCTGTAATTATATCAAAACTTTTACAACAAATCAATACTTTGTTGTAAAAGTTTTGATATAATTAGCATTTCTTTGTTTGTTTACAGTTCTGGGATCTAAACCGTAATCTTAATAAACTTTTCCTTTGAAAGAAGTCATATACACAGATGTAGAATACTGTTTTTTATCTTATGGAATGTTATGTTATGTTTTCTTCACGGTTATCAAAATTTATTATTAAATTTTTAGATTTTTACACATTTCCATATATATATCAGCAAGATTCGGATTTAGAATCGACATGCAAAAGTAATATTTTTCAATCTCTTCTTTATCAATTTTATTTTGTTGCAAATACACAGTAACAATATTATACAAAAATACAGGGGCTCTGTCTGAAAGGTAAAAAGCATAATCCTCATTTCCATCTTCCATTTCTTCTCTTAGTGCCTCTTGTATCATATTTTTAATTAGTGCCTTTTTATCAAGTTTCTTAAAGGCTTGACTATTCATTATCCTAGCATATTTTACATCATCGATAATATATTTTTGTATTGCTTCATCAATATTTTCTCCATTCTTTATGTACTTATCTATTTGATATATTCCTTCTTCATAGGTATTATTTAGACTATACCATCTTTGTGTAATATCATCACTTAATTCCAAATGTTTGTAAACTTCCTCATATTGATATTTCTCATAATCATCAACACTTGCCACAAACACTTTTCCATTTATCCTTGCTTTTGCCTTGCTAATTTTTTTGATTCTATAATCATCATTTTCTTCCCATATAATTTCCCTTTTTAAAACCAAACGAATCAATTTTAATCTATCCGCTGACACTGTAAACATCATTGGCATCAAAATAGCCTCTTCTTGAACTTCAATTTTCTCGAATAGATTAGCAAAAAACACTCTACTATCCGTAAACCAATCTCTTTTATACCACATAATCTTTTTACCTCCATTTTTAAATCCCACACAATCACAAACTCAATAAAATCCCATATCAGAAGACTCTATTGGTCTTTACTCCTACCAAAACATCTTGCTAGAATATTTGAAAATTCCTCTTCAAAGCTCTGTGCATTTTCAAACAACACACCGTATATCCCTGCTGCTTTTGCACCCTCTATATTATTAGGATTGTCGTCAATCATTATAGTCTGTTCCGGCTGCATGCCCGTGCGTTCCAACATTCTAATATATATTCTAACATCAGGCTTCGCCAATTTCTCCTCACTGGAAATCATGATTTGGTCAAAATACATTTCCAAATGCCCCCGCTCCAAAATTCGACGCAGAAATGGTGCTGATGCATTAGATAGAAGCACCACTTGATAGTCCTCTCGGTAACTGGCGATTAATCTTAACACTCGTAAATTGATTTGAACAAGTTCAAGCCACTCATCCAAGATATCCTGAGCTTTTTTACCTGTCATTTCAGCCAATGTTTCAAACAACTGTGTTTCTGTAATTACACCCCTATCTGCTTTGGCAATTAGATCTGTTTTAATCTCCTGTCACTATCGTAATCTATCCCGTACCATTCTTTATAAAATTGAACTAAAAACTCTTGGGCAAATTTGTTATCATTAATTACTTCAAATTTTGCCTTTGAGTCCAAGAATGCAACTGTAGAATTTGCCTCTTCAAAAGATATATCTTCATTATCTTTATTAGAACATTTTATGTCATCATTATACATTGGTTTGCAAACTATTCCTCCATGTCTAAATGCCTTTGCTATATTAACAGGTCCCCAAAGAACTTCTTTATTTAAATCTTTATCTAAAGTTTCTTCTTGAATCAAATTTAATTTTTCCCATTCTTCTATAAATTGATTTACAAAATAAATAGTGAACTTTTCTCTAGATTGCGCTACTTCTTTAGATATTTGAAAATTCAAAAGAGTATTTTTTATTTCATAGCATTTATGAATAACATAGTGTATATCTGAAGGATCATCTACCGATTCATCTAAAAGATCTCGTTTTGTTATTGGGCAATCTGGATCCCACATTTTGGATTTATATTTCCCACCGTAAACAAAATGCCTGCCCATTCCTATCGCCCCTATTTCATCTAGTTTATCAGCATCTTGAATTATTTTAGCTTCTATGATATCACTATATTTTTCTTTCTCCTCATCTGTATATCCTTCGTGAAACTCAACGCAATGTAGGATTTTAGCACGTTGTTCTTTAGTTAAATTTACACTTTCTATACTATCTAATATATTAGATACCTTATCAAGAGAATTTTTAGGCTCGCAAAACTTCCCAGTTTGTTCATTTTGGATACTCCTATGTACATCGTGTAGCAATGAGCCTATTACTACAACTACTTTATCCCCACCTACGTGCTTCTGAATATAGTTTGCCAAATTTAAAGTTCTCTCAATATGGTATATGTCATGTCCTGTGTTATCACTTTCAAACATAGGTACAATCTTACTTTTTAGTTCATCAGTTAACAATTTATTGTCATTCATTTCTATTCTCCTCTCTACGAGATTAATAAAGGCTATCTTTCCACTCAGTTATCTCTAAATTGCCATTTTAAGAGCCTGCTCTCGTCTACTCCCTTGTTATTTGTCCTTTTGATTTATAACAACAACAAACATATCTCTCCCTAAACTTTTTTTCATTAACCCTGTTGCATTAGATACATTCTCAACAATCATATCCAATGGATTTAAAAACTCTAGTCCTTTATCTATATGATACATATTTATTCTATTTACACGCATTCCTGCATCTGTTAATAATTTAGTAATACTATCATAGGAAAATGCGTGAGATGGTAAAACGCCTAATGTATTCACTAGTATATTGAATTCGTCTTTTGTTATTTTCTGTTCTTTAAATCCATCTTTAGTTTGATAACCTTTTATATATAAATCTTCTTCCTCTATAGAATGACACGTAGTAATTAAAAGAAGTCCATTTGGTTTTAAAATAGCTTTGAGTTTTTGTAATACCTTTGCCAGCTCTTCTGTTTGAATATGTTGAAGTATATGACTACACAAAATTACATCATATTTTTCTTCATTATCGAGTTCTTGGATTAATATATTTCTTAATTCAACCTTACTACTGTAACTTGTATTACTAATATTTTTAACTGTCTCTGCAAATCTTTTTTTATCTGGTTCTATGGCAACTATTCTATAAAAATATTCCTGAAATTCGCCTACTAGTCTCCCAATACCACAACCTGCATCTAATAAAAAACATTCTTCTATATTAAAACGTTTCATGTATTTTAAAATTTCATTTCTCATTTCATCAATTACTTTCTTCTCACTTTTTTCCCAATAACCTTTAAATGGTTCTACCTTATCTATCAATTTACAAACTAATTCATCATTAGTATCAGGATATTGATAATTTGACATACATGTTTCCTCCTTATAATCTTAATTTTTCTTCCAAATTACTTTCTCATCTTTTTTTATCATATATTTCTTTAATTCTTTATTAAACTCTATATTTTCTATAGCACCATTTGTTCCATAATGTTTTTCTTGAAAATTATTTATAGAAATTCTATACATTAGTCTAACATTTTTGCCAACAAAGTCAACTTTAATATTTTTATATAATGTATAAAAATCGTTGTTCAAATTTATTATCTTCATAAAATTTCAAAACCTTCTCCCCTCCTCTATTTCCCCCAATCCTTATTAAATCTGAACAGCCTAGCTGGTCTATGTGCGCCTCCTTCGAACTTGTCTGTTTCTAGTACCATGTTTCTTATTTTCCTTTGGAAGTTCGGCTTCGTGAAGGTTTTCCCTAGGATAATCTCGTATACCAGTTGAAGCTCGGCTAGAGTGAATTCGTTAGGTAGTAGGCTGAAGGCTATGTCTGTGTATTCTATTTTGTTTCTCATTCGCATTAGTCCGTAGTATATAATCTTTGCATGATCAAATGATATATTGTCTTGCTCGATTATTTCGAGCTTTGACGTGGTAAATCGATTTATAATAGTTATCGTTTCTTTGATTCTGGCTTTGCATGTTATATCTTGTGTCTTGAGTACCAGCTCAACTACTTTTTGAGTTATAGTCGAGTCAGCCTCGTTTTTTTCATCTTCTTCTATAATATTTATATTGACATCAAACCATCTTGCATCTACAACATCAGTACCAGCCTGCAATCTGCAGCTGTTTTTGTTTATCAGTGCCATGTACGAAGTAGATATTACGCGGGTACGTGGATCCCTGCCTAGGTCCCCCCATGTATAGAGCTGTTCTATATATACATTGTCTACCGCTGTTTCTTCTCTTAGCTCCCTAAGTGCAGCATCGTTTAAGTTTTCATTCATACCTACAAAACCACCTGGGATAGCCCATTGTCCTATGTATGGGTGATTATCTCTTTGTACTAGCAGTACTTGAAGCTTTTTATCTGCTAGCTTTCTAACATCGGGATTTTCTATTGTTGCTATAGCAAAAAGTAGCACATCTACCGAAACCGACGGTTTCTCAAATTCATCTGGGTTATATACCGCTAAAAATTCTTCCTCTGTTTGTCCTTGCTTATTTAAAATCATTAATATTCAAACCTCCTTATAGTAGCGTCACTTGGCATACGCCAGTCGCCTCTTGGTGATAGGCAGATACTGCCCACCTTAGGTCCATCTGGCATGCATGAACGCTTAAATTGATTCTTGAAAAATCTTTCTATAAATATTTTCAGCCACTGCTCTAGCTCATCTTTATTATATATTCCATCAAATGCAATACTTGCAAGCATTAGCATCTTTTCTTCTGTCATTTTGAACCTTACAAAATAGTATAAATAAAAATCGTGTACCTCATATGGTCCTAGTATCGTCTCAGTTTGTTGGTTTATCTTGCCTTGCTCATCTGGCGGTAGCAGCTCTGGGCTTATCGGGGTATCTAGTATGTCAAATAGTACAGCCTTCGCCCCTATGCTTATAGCATACCATTTTATTAGATATTTTACAAGCGTTTTTGGTATGGAGCAATTTACGGCATACATGCTCATATGATCAGCATTATATGTACACCAGCCAAGCGCTAGCTCTGATAGGTCCCCTGTACCTATGACAAGGGCATTTTCTTTGTTGGCGATATCCATCAGGATTTGTGTCCTCTCTCTAGCTTGTACATTTTCATATGTAACATCCCTTAGGCTAGCATCGTGTCCTATATCCTCAAAATGCTTCAGACAGGCGTGTTTTATATCTATTTCTTTAAGTGTTATCCCTATTTCATCCGCTAGTTTTAATGCATTTTTGTGTGTCCGTTTACTTGTCCCAAATCCAGGCATTGTAATGGCTAGTATACCTTTGCTATCCATTTTGAGTATTTCGAAGGCCTGCTTGCATACAAGTAATGCAAGTGTTGAGTCAGACCCACCTGAGAGCCCTAGGACAACCTTTTTGCAGCCTGTATGCTCAAGCCTTTTGGCAAGTCCCGCTACTTGGATACTGAATATTTCTTTGCAACGCTTGTCTACATCACTGTTTTGTGATGGTACAAATGGGGTTATACTGTAGTATCTTAGTAGATTATCTTTATTTATTGCATAGTCTTTCTTATGTTCTATTTCTATAATATTTATCTCCTCAGATTTTAGCAATTCCTTGCTGTCTGCAAAGGTTTTATTTACTACTCTGTCACTGATTAGTACATCTACATCTATATCTGTTATTATAAGCTCGTTTTCTCTACCAAATCTATCGTTTTCTGCTAGCATTTTTCCATTTTCGTATATGCCTGCGTATCCACCAAAGACTAGGTCAGTAGTAGATTCGTGCACTCCCGCAGAGGAGTAAACATAAGCCGCTATACATCGTGAGCTTTGACCTGAAATAAGGCTACATCTATATTCATTTTTGCCTATTACTTCATTACTTGCGGATAAGTTTACTATGATATTTGCCCCTTGCAAAGCCCTTTGTGAGCTTGGTGGAATAGGTGCCCACAAGTCCTCGCATATCTCGATTCCCATTTTATAACCTAATTCTTTCGAAGTGTATATTCCCCCGCCGAATGGTACTTTTTCTTTATTTATGTCTATATATTCTACTTTATTTATGAAATTTTTACCTGACGAAAACCATCGTTTTTCATAAAACTCATTATAATTTGGCAAAAATATTTTGGGCTGGATCCCCATTACCCTTCCTCTATGAATTACAACAGCACAGTTATATAAGTCATCGCTCCACATAATCGAGGCTCCTACAATAACCAGTGTGTCCATATCTCTCGTTTCCTCAGCTAATCTAACAAGACCTTTTTCTACATCATCTGAAAGTCTCTTTTGAAAAAACAAATCTGCACATGTATACCCTGTTATACAAAGCTCAGGAAATACAACCATCGCTACATCCTTTTCGTCAGCCTCTTTAGCCAGTTCTATTATCTGCTCTATATTATACGAGACATCAGCCACCCTAAGCTTAGGCACCGCCGCCCCAATTCGCACAAACCCACGCATAACTCATCCACCTTTCGTTAGTCTAGACTGCTATATTGTTTTTATTACCGACTTAATAAGTAATTTTATTTTATACTAATTATTCTAATGTGTCAAGTAATTTTTGGCAAATTAATATTCTACATCCTTGACAACTTCTACTCCATTTTTTTGCATATCATAAATTGCCATTACCTGCTCATAATTTTACTTGAGTTTTTAGTAATAAGTATAGTTATTTTAAGCAGCCATTTCTTCGATTAATTCTAATTTTAATTCATACAATTCATCTGATAAATCTACATTATATTTATCTGGATTTTCAAATTTCTTAACTCCATCTGTTAATGTCTCTACTTGAGCCTTGCAGAAATCTCTTACTTCTTCTAAAGTAGGTACATCATACACTAAAGCTCCTTTATTAAATATTGGTACCATCAATTCTTTTACCATATAATCCTCTACTACCATCGCTTCCTTCAATGCCTCATCTGTAACATAATCCTCCATTCTCATTACATCCACATCCTCCCCTGCTAGCGTAAGTACATCTCCCATTGCTTTATTTGTCAGGCTATCATATACTCTCCAAACCTTTTTAAAACCTGGGTTTGTTGTTTTTTCTTGTGATTCGCTTATCTTTATTTTTGCTGTTACTAGCTCATTTTGATCCTCAACTTCGGTTAGTTTGTATACTCCTCCTAGCACTGGATCACTCTTTGCTGTTATGTTTCTTTCACCTACTCCAAATGAATCTATAGGTGCCTCTTCAGCCAGTAGCCTTGTTATTTCGTATTCGTCAAGAGAGTTCGATACAGTTATTTTCACATAGTCAAGTCCTGCATCGTCTAGCAGCTTTCTTGCTTTTTTTGTCAATGTTACCAGATCACCACTGTCTATTCTTATTCCTTGAAGTTTATGTCCTTGTGGCTCTAATATCTCTTTTGCTACCTTTATAGCATTGGGGATTCCTGATTTTAACACATCATATGTGTCTACTAAAAGTACCGTTTTGTCTGGATACCGTTTGGCGTATCTCTCAAATGCATCATATTCTTTTTTGGCTTTTTGCACAAAGCTATGTGCCATCGTTCCTTTGACAGGTATCCCATATTTTTTACCAGCAAGTACGTTACTAGTTCCTGCCATACCCGCTACATAGGAAGCCTTAGCTCCATCTACAGCCGCAGTAACACCATGTGCACGCCTAAGTCCAAAGTCTATCACTGGTCTGCCATCTGCTGCTCTTACAATTCTTTCAGCCTTTGTTGCTATCCTTGTCTGGTGATTTATTATATTTAGTACTGCTGTTTCTACAAGCTGTGCCTGCTCTGCAGGCCCTCTAACTGTGATAAGAGGCTCATTTGGAAATACAACAGTTCCCTCTGGCATAGCCCATACGTCACATTCAAATTTGAAATCTCTTAAATAATCTAGGAAATCTTCATCAAAAAGATCTAGCGTTCTTAGATAATTTAGGTCATCCTCTTCAAATTTTATATTTTGAACATAATCTATAACCTTATCAAGCCCTGCAAATACTGTGAATCCTGCTTTGTCTGGGTTTTTTCTAAAAAACATATCAAAGCATCCTATTTCCTTTTCATCCTCATTGTATATTTGCATCATAGTTAATTGATACAAATCCGTAAGCATTGTCAAGTTTTCTTCACTTCTAACATTAAATTTCATAAATCATCTCTCCTTTTAATTTTATATTTATTAAGTCTTTGATAATAAGTAGACGTATTCTTTTCACATTTTAAATTCTTTATATGCCAATCACAAATATGAGTAAGCAATGTATCATCTTTAAATCCTATATAATTCATTAATCTTTTAAATCCACAATCAGCTTGTGATAATTTAATATTTCTATCAATACTACTATAAATCTTTTTATTCATTTCCCAAAGTGCTATAGAAAATTGCATTTCATTTGAAGCTTTTACATTTGCTCGACTTTTTAAAGATACATATGGCAGCATATAAGGTGCTCTTGCAGCTTCACCATTTGGCAATCTAACAACCAGCCCTCCATTTTGTGCACCTATTATAAAATCTCTAAGATCAACAACATCAAATATTTTTTCCTTTATAACGCTTGTTAAAAGATATACTTGCTCTATCTTTATTTCAGGGGGTAAATAACTCATTATTTCTTTAATCGTTTTACCAGTTACACTATCGTCATCAACTAATACATAATTTCCTTCTTTTATAGTTTCTACCTGTTGCTGTACAGTACCATGACCTATTCTCCCTATCTGTGAAATACTTTTATTTTGAGTATCACTTATATCAAACAATCTACTAGTTTCTATATTATAAGTACCTTTATAATAACAATCTAAACTAATTGTTTTTTTGTTATTTAATACGCTTTGTGCACTTTCTAATTGCTCCATCAAATTTATTACTTTAATATCCATACTATTATCTAATGCTTGCTGCAACTGCAACACAAATTCAGTCACAAACTCTTCTTGAGCTTTTTCTATAATTTCTTCTTTTACACTCGTTTTATAATTTAACAACGGTGCTGTTGATTCATTCCTAACAGCATATATACCCTTGTATTCGTTACACTTAGGGTCATCATCTTCGCATATTTGTTGCTTCCTTATGTCTCTAGAAGAACATTTTGATTCTACTGATTTATTATTAATGAAAAATATATTATTACCTTCTATTTGTTTTTGTAATTTAAGAAATTTCTCATTATAACCTTCTCTTTCGACGCATATCCCTATCCCTTTATCTTCAAAACAATGCATAAAACCGGCATTGTCACCGCCGAAAACATAAGCAACTTTAATATCTTTATTTACATGCTTTTTGAGATATAATTCAAGTCTTTTTATAACATCAGTAAAATTAATACTTGTTTTGACATATATTGATTCCCATGGATCAACCATTAACCAGTTACTATCTCTAATAGAGTTTTTACATAATTCTAGTCTCTCATATTCATTTAAAATATAATAAGGTTTTGTTACAACATACGATTCATGTGATGGAGATATATAGCCTCCCACTACACTATAGCCTTTTTCTTCTAAAGTTTCTTTTGCAGCCTCCATCATGTGCAAATGCCCGTTGTGTAATGGATAAAACCCACCTGTCGTAAGTAAAACTACTGGATTCTGAGCACCTTTAAGCTTTATATTATCTAAAATTTTACCCACTGGTGTAGTAAGGAAATCTAGATTATAATAATCCAAATCTTCTACTTCCAACTCATCTACAAAAAATCCAGCTTTTATCAATGTATCTATATCTAAATATTTTTTATATACAGCACTATAGTATTCATCTCTAAGCACCTTCCACGCAAATTTTGTTCTTTCATTCTTATCCTTTAGCTTTATATAAGCATTATCTATATCGTTATAGTTAAAATTTTTATCAATATTTAATAAATCCCATAGATATTCATTTTTATTCATACAGACATCTCCTTTCCGTTTTATATCAGCTACTTATCAGCTTATTAGTTATTTTATAATAATTCTCCCATCCACCTTTTACAGAGCTATCCCACAAATCCAGGTGTATAGCGGGTGATTTAGATACGTATTTATGTGAGTTGTATTTATGAAGATTTTCCAAATTCTTTGAATAGAAATTAAATTGTTCCCTAGCATCTTCATCTAACGCTAATAGAATTTTTTGCTTATCACATAAATTAAAATTCAAATAGTTTAAATATAATTCCACAAAATCATATGGAGCTCCAAAAACTGTCTCGTCAGTTCTGTTATCATACATATCACCATTTGGCACAACTTCGATGATAGATTCAGGAATACCAATCTCACTAGCAACTTGATATACCTCTGATTTATGTATATCAGATATAATCTGAAGATCAACCATCCCATCTGAAGCTTTCCCAACATACCCCAAGTATGCACCTTCATCCTTATTGGTCGTTCCACAAACAATAGCACTATAACCTTCTTGATTCAACAAGCTTGTTGTATAATAAAGCACAGGAGTCCTACTGTATGGACCAAGCTGTCCTATTGCCCATTCCTTACCATCAATTTCTAATACGCCTTCTAAGCTTGTTCTTATTTCATCATTGACCTTTGTTAAGTCAACTATCAATGGTTTAAGTCCTAATCGTTCGCACAACTCGATACCCCTATTTGTCGCTTCATTTTGATTAGTTACCCCAGATGATTTTAATATTGGTAGTAACAAGGGTATTATCTTTTTAATTGGTGAATTTTTGCTTCTTGACGCATTCGTTACTATTGCAAGTACAACTGCAGAATCAATTCCTCCACTAACAGCTACAACACATGCCTTTAAACCACATTTACTCATATACCTATTTAATAAATTCGATTTTTCTTCTATATATTCTTTTGCATTAAAATCTCTATTTTTTCTTATATCATTTAGCACATTCACTAATGGCTGGTTCATTTCCATATTGCCTTGTTCATTATATACTTTCATAATAAAATCCCTCCATTCATTTCCCATTCATATTTGATATGTCCATCTTGAAAAAATATTAGTTGCCTTCCGTTTTCTGGATTAGTGTCTCTAGTCTTTTTACTTAGTGGTTCTGAAAAAAATACATTTTGCCCAAAAACATCATATACCGTTCCCAGCCTCTCTAGTTCTAATAATCTAACCCCATTTTCTTCAAGAAATGTTTTTATACCTGCTTTTTGCTCATCTGTTAACTTGTTCTTTTTAATCCATAGAGCAGCTGATTCCCTCCTGAACTCGTCATTTACTGGTCTAAGCGATAATTGCTCCACTTTATTGTCTTTTGCGAAATTGATAAGATTTAAGATTTCTCCTGGTGTGTCCATCATATCTTTACAACAAACACATGTGATTCGTAAAGAAAATCCAAAGCTATGTAAATATCTGATTAGTTCTGGCAAGTCTATATAGCTATCATGCTTTGGCATATATACTTTTTTATTAACCTCGGCTCTATGGCTAACTACTGATATAGTAATCGTTGTTAAACCATTTTTGTACCATTCCTTTAAGTACTTTTCATAATATTCTTTTCTTTGAGCTATAGGAATACCATTGGTTTGTAATTCAATAAATGGAAAATTGAATTCTTTCAAATTTCTTAGGTAATCTGATATTTGGTCTGGAAAAAGCGTAGGCTCACCTCTACTTGTTATCATCACAGTATCTACATTACTTCTATTTGCTAGATTTGCAGCAATCCTCAAGTTTCTCCAGTTTATTTCTTTTGCTACTAGATTTTCTTTTGTTGGCTTTACACCTGATACACAAAACGGACAAGAAGCTACACAAGCCTCAGTACCTACTACTACGCTAAACATTTTAAATTTCATAATTATAACCTCCATTTTTATCAATATAAATTTTATTTAAATCTTCACTATACGGCATAAAAAACTCTTCAAAATATGTTCCAATACTTTTTACATAAAACCTTGACTGGACAATTAATTCATTCTTATATTTTTTATCAATATACATTTTCCCTAGCTTATCCCCACTATCTGATGATCCTCCACACATAAAGAATTCATGATCATTTTCGTTTGTTTTTTCATATTTAATTTTGATTTTGCCATCAGTTCTACTTTCAAAATAGAATTCAAATTTTTTATTATAAAGCAAACTATCAAAAAATCCACTATATATCCCATTCTTGATTATTAATACCGATTTATTATTGATCGTTTTAGTCCTAATCACTTTAGTTTCTAAATCAACTGTATCTTCTAACAAATGTCTTCCTGGCTCTAGAATTATCTGATTAATATTAAGCTGTTCCTTAGCTTTATTTATTACATCAATATCGATTTTATTATATCGTTTTACCCCACCAATACTAATAAAATTTAAGTTAGAATCTTTAAAATTAGTAATTATATAGTCAAGCATTTTTTCTAAAGGATTCTTTTCAGACTTGATATCTTTTTGTAAATAAAAGCTAATTCCATAATCAAAGCATTTATTTTTCAAATAATTGACCATCTCTAGGCATTCATTTGTATCACCTCCTAAATGTGTAAATTTATCATTAAAGGCTTCTGCACTTGACAGCCTAATGGCAAGCTTTGATTCACTTAAATCAGCATACTTTGCATAATTTTGTAATGAGTTCAAATTATCAAAAGTAAAAAATCTTACACCTTCTTCATATAAATACTCTACTGTTTTATCTTCTGCTAGAACATTAATCAGGCACATCTTATCTGCTTCTACTCCCGACTTTTTTAGTTTTTCATAATGACTTATTTGACTAATCAAAAATCCATTATCAGTTCCATTTCCATTCATCAGTGATTTTAATGTTTCTAGAATTATATTATTTGAATTCGACTTGAGCGGATAATATACACTGCCCAATTTACTAAATCCACT
>MGOW01000040.1 GCA_001797255.1 Clostridiales bacterium GWE2_32_10 | reverse complement strand
CTGCCGAAAGTAGACTTATCCCCGCCACTTTAAGCCTTGCTTCTAGTTTGCTTCCTTGGTATTTTTCTATGTCACCACAAGCCATATTTTTGCCTGCCACTACTCCCTGCTCTTTTGATGGTAGCCATAAGCCGTAAATCATTTTGTTATGTTCCGCTACATCTCCTGCGGCATATACATCTTTTTTGATGTTTTCATATATTCATCTACAACTATACCTTTATCAAATTCAAGCCCTGCTTTTATCGCTAATTCTCCTATTGGTCTTATTCCTACCGAAAATATTATAGCATCTGTATCTATAACCTTGCCTGATTTTAATATTATTTGTTTTAGTTTTCCATCTCCTACTATTTCCTTCATCTCTTCCCCCAAAAGAAATCTCAGCCTTTTTTGCTTTAACATATTTTCTAAAATACTAGAGCCTTCTTTATCAATCTGTCTCGGTAGTATCCTATCTGCATACTCAACTATAGTTACTTCTAGTCCTTTCTCTTTTAGGCTGTTTGCGGTTTCTATGCCTAGAAGTCCTCCTCCAACAACTACTACATTTTTTATATCTATACAGTAGTCTATTATTTTATCAACATCTTCCTTGTTTTTTATCGTAAATACTCCATTCATACAATTTCCCTCTACAGGTAATATAAATGGATTTGAACCACTAGCAATTAAAAGCTTATCGTATCCTAGCTCTTCGCCATCATCTAGCACTACTGTTTTTTTATCTATTATTATGTTCTTCACAGTTTTTCCGAGTATACATTCAATCTTTTTATCAATATACCACTGTTTTTTATATACAACTATTTCATCAAATTCCACTTTAGAAGCAAGGTATTCTATAAGCCTAGGTCTGTAATAAAACAAGTCTGTTTCCTTTGAAATTATTGTTATAAAAGCTTCTGCATCATGTTCCCTTATAGTCTTTGCTGCCTCCATACCTGCAACACCATTTCCTATGATAATAAATTTATTTTTCACCAAACTAGCCCCTCGATTTAAATTTTTTTTATTTTTATATAATTAGTCTTGAATTTTTTATGTTTTTTCTATATAATAAATTTATAGTTTTTTATTATAATAAAATTAGGATGGTGATTTTATGAATTCTTTTAAACGGATTAATACTATAAAAACAACTCCACTACATATAGAAAACTCAGAAGACTTTTTAAAGTATTTTGAAACATATCTTAAAAATCCACTTACTAATGTTGATTTCATAGATGTTGATATTACAAAAAAACTAAAACATAAATCGTATAAATATATTTTCTCACATCATGAATTCTCTAAATTTATAGAAGATTATAATCAAGTAATCTTTAATCTTGCAAATTTAAAATCTAAAACGAATAACTTAATCAACAGAGAAGTAGCAATCTTTCATGATTATGATGGTGAACTAGGTGCTATAAGAATGCGATTAGGTAAATTTTTCAGCCTTTTCCCTAAAATACTTGATGTTCTTGATTCAGAATTACATCATGATTTACTTATAGTATCACTTAGCTTTAGCTTTGGAATCTGCGTGGAGATTGAAGGACTTGACTACTCCATGACCGTATGGGGTGTTGAACATAAATCACACATTCATGAAGATACTCAAATATAAGAAAGTGTATATTGAATATTTATTCAATATACTTCCCATGGCATTGGCAAGAAATATTGTTTAAATTTTTTTATTGCATATCTATCTGTCATTCCTGCTATGTAATCACATACCATACGTTCTTTTGTCATTTCATGTTTTTCTAGTATTCGTTTTAGATGTTCTTCTACTTCTGTGGTATCTTTTATGTAAAATTCAAACAGGTTACTTATTAGATTTTGCACCTTTTTTTCTTCTGTCTTTGACCTAGAGTCTATATAGACATTTTCAAATAAAAACCTTCTTAATTCATATATTGAAGTTCTTATTTCGTCACTAATTATTATATCTGGTTTGTCTTGACTATTGTATACTATATCCATTATCATAGTGTGTATTCTTTCGCTCTTATTTTTTCCAAGTAGCATTATATGTTTTTGTGGTAAGTTCTCTTCTTTTATTATTCCTGCCCTTATGGCATCCTCTATGTCATGATTTACGTATGCTATCTTATCTGAAATCTGTACAATCTTTCCTTCTAATGTAGCAGGATTCCCATCTGTTTGGTGGTTGAGTATTCCATCTATAACTTCATATGTTAAGTTTAGTCCATATCCATCATTTTCTAAAATATCTACTACCCTTACACTTTGTTCGTTATGCTCAAATCCAAAGGTGCAATGTTCATTGAGCACATGCTCACCACTATGTCCAAACGGTGTGTGCCCTAAATCATGGCCTAATGCAATAGCCTCAGTAAGGTCAACATTTAACCTAAGAGCATTTGCTATACTGCAAGCTATTTGTTTAACCTCCATAGTGTGAATCAACCTATTCCTATAATGATCACCCTCAGGCATTATAAAGACCTGCGTTTTATGCATAAGTCTTCTAAATGCCTTACTGTGTATTATCCTATCACGATCCCTTTGAAACTCAGTTCTCATAGTACATTTTTCTACTTCTCGCTTTCTTCCCTTACTCTTAACACTATGCGTAGCATATTCGCTAAGGGTTTTCAGTTCATTTTGTTCTTGCATTTCCCTTATATTCACCCAATCACCTACTTTTTATAAACATTCAGTCGTTGCGAGGTGCGAAGCAATCTCTCTTTTAATAACTATCCAAACCTAACCAAGATAAGATGTTATGCCAAACTTACACTTTTTCAGTATCCTCTAGCAAGAAATCTATCTCTCGGCTTTCAACACTCACCCTTGCAACAAGCACCTGTAGTGTATCTCCAAGTCTATATATTTTCTTTGTTCTTTCCCCTATTATTATATAATTTTTATCATCAAAAATGTAATAATCATCATTTAAATCAGCCAGCCTTAGAAGCCCCTCTACTGTATTAGGTAGCTCTACATATATCCCCCAGTTAGTAAGACCTGAAATTATCCCTTCAAATACTTCACCTACCTTGTCCTTCATATACTCACATTTCTTCAAGTCCTCTGTTTCTCTTTCTATTTCCTCTGCTACTCTTTCTTGTATAGAACTGATTTCAGAAACCTCTGTAGTTCTGTTTTTTAAACTTTCTACTCTTTTTTCAGACAATCCTTTATTTAGATTTTCCTTTAATATGCGATGAATTTGCAAGTCTGGATAACGTCTTATCGGTGAAGTAAAATGACAGTAGTACTGTGCTGCAAGTCCGAAGTGTCCGTCATTTGTTGCGGTATATCTCGCCTGTTGCATTGAGCGTAGCATAAGTCTTAGTATTACCTTTTCCTCTGATTTTCCTTGTATCTCTTCTTGTATTTTTTGCAGTTCTTTAGAATGTACCTTTTGTTTAGATTTTACAACATAACCTAGTCCTGTTATAAAGCTTAGGAATGTATCTATTTTCTCCTCATTTGGTTCTTGATGTGAACGATATATAAACGGGATTTCCTGCCAAAAAGCATCTTCCGCTACAGTTTCATTACATACTAGCATAAACTCTTCTATTATTCTTGTTGCTATATTTCGCTCATATTTTTCTATAGCAACTACCTTGCCCTTTTCATCAAGTCTTATTTTGGCTTCCTCGGTATCAAAATCAAGTGCACCTCGTCTATACCTTTTCTCTGTAAGTATCCCCGCAAGCTCTCTCATAAGCTTGAACATATCTACAAAATCAGAATATTGACTGATTATTTCCTCATCCTCTAATTCAAGTATTTTATATACATTTGTATATGTCATTCTTCTGTCTACATTTATGACCGCCTCAACGATTTCATGTCCTAATACTTTTCCCGAAGGGTCTATTTCCATAATACAGCTTAGTGCAAGCCTGTCCGTACCTGCATTAAGTGAGCATATACCATTTGATAATTTATGTGGAAGCATTGGTATTACCCTATCAACAAGGTAAATGCTCGTAGCACGCTTCAGTGCCTCTTTATCAAGTGCAGTCCCTTCTTTTACATAATGTGTCACATCCGCTATATAAACGCCTAGCTTATAATGCCCATTTGGAAGATTTTCAAGTGATACTGCATCGTCTAAATCCTTTGCATCATCGCCATCTATAGTAACCATCTTAACATCTCTAAAATCTTGCCTTCCTTTTATATCTTCTAAGTCTACCTCTTCTTTTATACCTTCTATTTGTCTATATACCTTATCTGTAAAATCTACCGAAACATCGTAACCCATTACTATCGACATTACATCAACACCAGGATCATCCTTGTGCCCTATTATTTCTAGTATTTCTCCATCTGGATTTTTCCTACCATCCAACCATTCAGTTATCTTTACAACTACCTTATGCCCGTCTACTGCACCATTTGATTTGCTTTTAGGTATATAAATATCTGTCCCCATTTTCTTATCATCGGGTACTACAAACCCAAAGTTCTGGTTATGCATATAAGTTCCGACTATTTTATCTGTGCCTCTTTCTACAATCTTTATAATCTCACCCTCAGCAGCTTTTGTATCTGCTCGTTCTCTAGTAACCTTGCACAAAACCAAGTCTTTATTAAGTGCCCCATTTGTAAATTTAGCAGGTATAAACACATCTCCGCCTTCTTCCCTGAGTACAAACCCAAAACCTTTTTCATGCCCCTGAAATCTACCTTCTACCTCATTTTTCTTAACTTCCATTCACAACACCGCCTATTCTTATTTAAGTTCTTTTTTCTAATTGTAACTTATCTAACAGCTTTTGTCAAGAAATTTGTAGATGCATCTTTCGTATACTCTCTCCAATTTTTCTTATAGTCCTCAAACTTATCTTTAAACTCGCTCTTTTCGGTCAATTCCACATTCAAAGCTTTAAACAACTCTTGTAATTTAGCTTTTGCATTTTCTATATCCTCATCATTTTCTACCTGTATTTCCACCTCTAATATATATCCGTATCCATGAGTATAATCAATAGTTACATATATGCCATCCCACACAAGCGAATTCCTTACTCTATACCATTTTATCTCTTCTTCGTACCCTAATTTATATAGCATCTTTATTAGACTATCTTTGTAGATATTATCTACCTTTACAATCTGCTCCTCCCTTGCATCGTCATGAAGCTCACCATCTTTTAGCCATAGCTGGCAGTATTCATCAGTCAACATCAATCTAAAATCCTTGTCACCTTCAAAATAACACGTAATCTGTTTTTCTTCGGTTATTCGTAAGTTTTTATCTTTAAAAAATTTTAAGAGTTCCTCATACTTGTTTTTATTTATAAATGTTCTTAATTCTACCTCTAACATCGTTTTAATCTCCTCTCTGTTAACTTTATATATTGGTAAATTATAATGTTTTTCTAGTATTTTGTCAAGTAATTTTTATAATGCCCTTACTATGATTTTAATACAAGCTGTAACACATTTTACAGCTTGTTCATATTATATATTAGGATTAAAGAAAAGTCCTAAAACTAAATTTAGAGTATGAAAGGAGAATATAATAATGGAAAATGCTGAATTTTGTTGTAATGCAAAGCTTGCTGAACACTTAAGAGATCAAATAGGAGAAACAGTAACTATATTTACAGAAAGTGGAGGACAATCTGGGTGTGGTTTCACAGGAGTTGTATTAAAAGTTAACCCTTGTTTTGTAAGGTTAACTACTTGTATAGGACCTGCACCAGGATGTGCCTTAGGTAACGGATGCTCAAGAGGTAACTATGGAGTTGGTGGTTCAATATGCGGTGGTTCAGGCTACGGCGTTGGTGGTTATGGTGCTGGCGGTTGTGGTGGCAAAGGTGGCTATGGTGGATGTTGCCCACCTGTTGACAGAAAATGTGATAGGGAAATTATATTTAACATTGGTTCTGTAGTTGATATACCAGTTGATAAGATTGTGGCAATAGTAAGAAACGCAGTTTAATTTAATACCTTCCCCCTCCCCCTAATATTTGAATAAAAAAGATGCACATGTATATATACATGTGCATCTTTTAATTATTAATAAATTCCCTGTCCTGCAACTCTTCCTCTTTCTCCATATTTAAAAACCACCTTCCAAACTGCCTCATACTTGTAGTTGATTTTATATTGTCATATCTTTTAAAATCACTTTCATCAAACTCTACTAATGTTTTATCAAAACCATCTGGAATAAATACTTTCCATAAATCCGACCACTTTTTATCACTTTCATTTTTTTGGATTTCCAATGCTAATTTTCCCGGTGCCCTACATTCGAATATTTCAATATTATTTCCATCATAATATGCTATACATTCTCTAAATTCACAATATCTATTTTCTTCTCCCTCCATTAATTTTAATAAGCCCTTTAATCCTATTGTTTCTAACATATGATTCACATATGCCTTAGGAAACTCATTTAATTCCTTTACAAAAAAACCTGCATCTAATGCTATACATGGCTTATTTACTAATTCATATGCTTGTACTACCTTTTTTATAGCTATTTCTGTTATATTATCACTCCTTGGTTCTATTAATTCTGCCTCATACCCTAAAACTACTATTTCTTTTAATTCCCTCTTAGCCGAAGCTACTTTTCTTTTGTTAGATGTTACAAATACAATTTCTTTCATATAAAAAATCCCTCCTTTTGCATTATTTTAACACAAAAGGAGGAAATATATGGTCACTTCATTTTAAAAAAATTAATAGCGACATAAATATTACACCACAACTTCAAAAATCCTCTTATCCCCTACATCTATCCACTTACTCGTATATTTCTTGTCTTCCCTAAACTTAAACATTACCATGTAACCTTTATCTTTGTTTTTTATCCTCATATAATCTGCGAGTTGTTTGTATCCCTTTTCTTCTCGTGGCTTATCATAATATTTCTTTAGTTCTATTATATATTCTTTTTTGTTGTACGTTATCACTATATCTATCCTTTTGTTTGTCCTTGTCTCTGTTTCAACATAGTAGAAACCTGTTCCGTTTATTATTGGTTTTATGAATGCTAGAAATATTAACCTACCTTCTTTTTCTACAAATCCTTTTGTCTCTTTTCTATATTCTTCGCTCATTAATTCTTGGAATTTTTCTAGTATGTTCACAATCCTAAGATTACCTTCTTCATCTATAAACTGACTCCTGCTTTCGTAGTTTATTATTTTCTTGTTGCCTTCTCTTTCTTTTTTCACTGAAAGGTAGTTGTATATTAGTATCTCAAATATTTTATTGTGTATTGCAAGCTTTCCGTTATTTCCTTTTTTTAGTATACCATACATTAATCCTTTCTCATCTGCATATACGTCGTAGGTTAATTCCTGTCCTTCTATTGCTATGCTGTATACTGTGTTGTATAGCTCTTTGTCGTGTTCTATGTTTTTTATAAGATCATCAAATAGAGTTCCTTTTTCGTTTAATATTATCTTTACTGCTTCCTGTATTCCTTGTTTGCTCCAGTTTCTACCCAGCTCCTCATCTATAACTTTACAAATATTACTTACGAGAAATGGATATCCACTTGTATAGTCATATATTTCTTCGTTTATTTGCGTTATATTCATTCCTGTTTTGTAATCTTCTTCATATTCTATAAGCATCGTTGATATTTCTTCTTTGTTAAAGTTCATGTCTACATTAAACTTTTCCGCTACATTCCACGGGCTGTTGTAGGTTGTTTTATCTATTAGCTTTGCCTCTGCTTCTGTTATCATCCTTCGTTCTTTTATGTGAACCTTTAGGTTTTTTATATCGTGTACTCCGGCTAGTATTACCGACTTGAAGGTTATGTCTAGCTTATTTTTTCTTTTATTATACTTATCTCGTAATATTGCTAAAAAGTCTAAAAATATTATATTGCTGCTTGCTTTATCTACTTCATCTATCATTAGTACTATTTCTTTTTTACTTTCCATACAAATATCTGTTATTCTTGCTGACAGTTCTTGAAAGCTAGTTATATTTGATATTTTTTCTATATAGTTCGCTAGCTCCCTATCTTGAAATTTAACTATATTCCTTATCATAAATAGAAAAGCCATAGCAAACTTACCTTCCGACATATAAGGCTCTTCTCCAAAATCTTCTAAACTTCCCGGTATCATTATATATTTATCTTGCAATGTCATAAACAGCCTGCTCATTGTAGTAGTCTTACCATACTGTCTTGCTCTGTTTATTGTAAAATATTTCCCCATATCAATAAGATTAACTATCTTTTCAAGTTTCCCACTTATGTCTACCATATAATGCTCTTCTTTTATACATGTAGTCGTTATATTAAATCGTTTCACAGCTACTCCACCTCTCAATGTTTGTTTTTACAATTATATCAAATGTTATCAACCTATGGTCACTTCATTCAAATATTTGTATATTTTTCATCTAATACCTTATACTCAATTATTCTCATAATCCTAAAATGTCTTATTTCATTTCGCATCTCACAAAATGCTGACACATACCATGAATCATTATAGGAAAATAAGTCGCAAGGGTGTACTACCCTTTCAGTCATACCGTGCGTGGCAGTCAAGAAACTTATCCATACCTTTCGTTTTTCTTTTATCGCACGTGACATTGCATTATATTTTTTATTTTCAATATCTCTATATTTTTCATCACGTTCCTCTACTATATTTGGTACACCCTCTATTTTTTTCTTGCTACCTTTGTATGTAACATCTATCTTATGTATCAAAGCCTCGAACTCTTCTTTTAGTAAAAAATCCTTGTTTTTAAGTAGCATTTCATAAACTGTCTCCAGTAACTGTATATCATATTTACTAAAACCTATTTGAGGTAGCAATACTTTTCGCTTTAGAACATATCCGCCATAGGGTCCTTTTATAGAATCCACATATATACCAGCTTTCTCAAGCTCGTCCTTATAAAACCTAACCATCCTCTCCGTGACCTCTAACCGCTCCGCAAGTTCTTTTATGCTATACTTTCTGCCATTGTTAAGTAGCTCTATCATAGTGAGTACATTTGATATTTTCCCCATAATAAACTCACAACCTTTTCATCTAAACCAAATTCCTTTAATCCCCCACAATACCGCAATATGTATAGGATAAAATAAATAAAAGAACCACCCCGGTATTTTAAACCTCAAACTCATCGGCTTTACTAAAAAAATCATCGCCACAATCGAATATATTTGATAATCCGATTGTATCATATCTGTACTGACTGCTACTGTAGTTAATATTATAAAACTTGCAATTAATAAGTTTGTATTATTAATATAGGTGTATATAAGTATTATAATCAAAACACCATATACCCCATAATCAACACCCATATTATAAAAACTCATCACCGATGTAATGACAAGTAACAAGCTTAATACTATATATTTCTTTTTATCAATTAAATTAATACATACTAACCCTACCGATAATGTAAATAGTATATTCAAGGTCAAATCTTTCGTTATATAATAATACATAACCTGGCATATAGAGCCTAACAAAAGTAGTCTAAATATATACCTTCTAATATTTCCAGTATTTAAGTAACCAACAACCAATTGATAAGCAAAAAGCGGAAATGCAATCCTCCCTATAATCCTAAGCCACAGTACCTCCGGAAATAATATTACCCCCATATGGTCTACTAGCATAGTAAGTATTGCTATTAATTTTATATAATTGCTTTGTTCTTTTGTAATTGTCATATATTTACCTCCCACT
>MGOW01000039.1:488-9566 GCA_001797255.1 Clostridiales bacterium GWE2_32_10 | reverse complement strand
ACCATGGTTAGATTAAAACTAATTCGGTTTCTAGGTCTTGTGGTGGAATTGCTTATTTACATTCCACTATGGTTAGATTAAAACCCTCTTGATTTTCCTTTTATGAATGATATATCATTATTTACATTCCACTATGGTTAGATTAAAACTATGTAAATATAGAAGATGAAAAAGATTATGGCAAAATTTACATTCCACTATGGTTAGATTAAAACTTACTATTATTATTTTTTGAAAGGGGTTGATATCAATTTACATTCCACTATGGTTAGATTAAAACTTGCATACCCAAACCTATTTAATATTTCTAGTGCTTCATTTACATTCCACTATGGTTAGATTAAAACTCACACAAAAATAAAATTAGAAAGGATGATAAAAAAATTTACATTCCACTATGGTTAGATTAAAACATATACAATTTTTCGACATATGTCAATACTAAAGATAATTTACATTCCACTATGGTTAGATTAAAACATAGAAATAGTTGGATTTACAAGTTTTATAGGTCTAAATTTACATTCCACTATGGTTAGATTAAAACACATAATGGGAAGAATTACAAGAGATATAGAACTTATTTACATTCCACTATGGTTAGATTAAAACTTAGAGCATGAAAACCTGATTCAATACCTTCTTTCAAATTTACATTCCACTATGGTTAGATTAAAACTTGTACGTATTATTTCTATTATTGAATTGTCTAAATAATTTACATTCCACTATGGTTAGATTAAAACCTAGCGAGTGAGGTGACTGTAAGTGATTAATAAGAATTTACATTCCACTATGGTTAGATTAAAACTAAACAAAAGGAGGATTTACAAATGAACAATGAATTATTTACATTCCACTATGGTTAGATTAAAACTTAATTCTCTCATTTTATCCCTCCTAAAAAATTAAATTTACATTCCACTATGGTTAGATTAAAACATAAGGAGGTCTAAAATGTACGTACAATCAGATATAGAAATTTACATTCCACTATGGTTAGATTAAAACAGTGTGCAATATTTAGAGAAAGATGATGAAGTAGGCAAATTTACATTCCACTATGGTTAGATTAAAACTTCTGGTCTTATGCTTATGTAGTGCTTATAAGCTGGATTTACATTCCACTATGGTTAGATTAAAACATTCTTCACACCGTATTTCCATTTCTTCTTTACTATTTACATTCCACTATGGTTAGATTAAAACGGAGTGTTGTAGATGGAAATTAAAGACATGTCTCATTTACATTCCACTATGGTTAGATTAAAACCTACAACAACACCAAGAGTTAATATAATAACAATTTGAGGATTTACATTCCACTATGGTTAGATTAAAACTCTATTTTGCCAGTTCCAGTGACATCTCTGTCTATGTAATTTACATTCCACTATGGTTAGATTAAAACAATATCCGTCAATGTTACCCCGTCTAGTGCTGATAAATTTACATTCCACTATGGTTAGATTAAAACGTCTTCATCGTTTATTATTATGTCATAATCGTCAGTATTTACATTCCACTATGGTTAGATTAAAACTTTGCTAACTGTTGCGTTAACATAGCGGAATTCCAATTTACATTCCACTATGGTTAGATTAAAACCTTGCACCACTACTTCCGCCACTTGTTGTGCTCCAGTATGATTTACATTCCACTATGGTTAGATTAAAACTTCCGATATAAATCTCCACTCATTCAATCCTTGTTGATTTACATTCCACTATGGTTAGATTAAAACCTGTACTGCAAGCCCCTATAAATTTGTTATTTTTTATTACATTTACATTCCACTATGGTTAGATTAAAACCACTAAATTTCATTATGTTTTCAAATTCGTCTATTTCATTTACATTCCACTATGGTTAGATTAAAACCCACTACAATTATATCATATAATCCTTAAAAATCAACCTACTTGTAACTAATTTTTTATCAAAATTTCTGTCCATATGTAATAATGTATTTTCCCCAGTAGTTCGACAGGAGTTATAGATTATATGAAATTGCTCGTTTTGTCGTCTTCAACTCCCCAGAATTCCTTATCCAGCCATTTTTCTTCTCTGCTTTTGAAGACTACGACAGAATCTTTATCTTTTCTTATATACTTTCCCAACTCTAATCTTAGCTTCGATAGTTGTGATCTGGTAATGTCACCTTCAAACACTGAATTTTGTATATGATGTAGATACTTCTTACATGTCTTGAACGTATTTCTCATTACCTTTTGCCCAGAGTTATCTGTAATTTTTATATCATATACTAATACAACATACATACATTCTCACCACCATATCCTAAATCCTTCATAAGTTTCCTCTTCTGTAAGATGCTTCACCAGCTTATACAACTCCAACCTTATCAAATGTTTATATGAAACATTTTTATTCAGTTTTTTATGATTTATTATTGTTTGTAATTTACCCTCATATCCCTCTAACACAACTCTTTTACCCTTGTCCTTTAAATATAGGTAATTTAGCTTATCTTCAAAATCATCCTCTGTTATCTGATTTTTGTTTAATAGTGAAAAGATTAACCTGTCTACTATTAGCGGCTTAAATATTTCAGAAACATCAAGACTTAGCGAAAATCTTCTAGTTCCTGGTTGGTGTAGGTAACTTATTATAGGGGACAATTGAGTATGATATATTTCGCTTGTAATGGTTGAATACATTAATGAATTTATAAATGATATTAGTGAATTTATCATATTATCTGGTGGTCTTTTTACTCTTTTTTCAAAGTTTATTTCTTGATTGATTATTTTGTTAAATGCACTATAATACACTTCTCTTATATTCCCCTCTATCCCCATCAATTGTTGTACTGTTTCTTGCAATTCTAGCTTTTCTCTTAATTCTGCAATCTTATCAACCTCTACTTGTAGTTCTTTTCCCCTTGTATTATAATAACGAACATTTCTGTATATGTTATATGTACCTGCTTTCAATATTTCTTTGGCTATGCAAAGTCTTTTCTTTTCGCTAGTATAATGCTTTACTTGATTAACCAGTAGAAACCCGGAGTTTAAGGTTTCTCTAGGATAATAACTTCCCGAATAATATCCGTAATAGTTGAAAAAGTGCATGGTTATACCTTTTTAAGAAATAAAATCTACAAGCTTTGAATTTATAGTTATCTCCCCCATAATATATAACGTATCTACAGTTTCTATTGGTATGCTATGTTTCGTATTATCCTCTAGTATTACAATAAGGCTATTATCCTTTCTCTTTAACTCTCCGCTTTTAGTTAAATAATAATTTCTTTTCATTTTATCAACACCTTATATATAGCATAATTCAAAATATGCACATTTTTTACATATCTTATTATCAATCTTGCCAGGTACTTTTGTCGACTCTTTTATATTTTTTATATATTCCAAAATTTCTTCAAATTTCTTTATATCATCTTCTGTTAGGACTACTTTTTCGCGTTTTCTTAGAAGTGGATAATCTATTTCTCCTGTTATATTATCCATACCTAAATTTTTCAGGTAATACAAATAATATTTAAGTTGCCATATACTAGCTTTTTCTATAGATCTACTTTTCTTAACTTCATGTACAACTTTATAATCCCTTATAAAATCTACATTTATAGTTTCATCTATCAGTATATGCTTTTTCTGTCTTTCATAAGAATTCTCATCTATTAGTTTTCCAATCATGACATCCTCATTCTCATTCTCCATCTGAATATCATTAACAAAATACCATAGCTTCCTCTTGCATACAAAGTAGTAATATATCATTATTCCTGTTACCTTTTTCATATTCGTCACCTGCTTAGATTATAGTATTTAATTTTACTTCTTCACCTTCATCCTTTTTTATTCTACTTATCAGCACTCCCTTTTCTTTTGAATATTCACATTCTATTATTTTTATAACTTGATACTTGCTAATTTGTATACTAGCACTTTCTATCATCTTTTCAACTTCATAATAGTTCAAGTCCACAGTAAAATTTAATATACTCTCTCTAGCTAAAAATTTATCTTCTTTATTAATACTATTATCTAATACATCTAAATTTTCTTCAATAATATCTTTATTTTCCATATATATCTGTTCTGGAATAATAGATACATTATTTATATTCCTAAATCTTTTTAGTACTTCCTTCTTACTTAACTCATATTCAGTCATACTTTTTATATAGCCAATATTTCCTATAACTTTTTTATAATATTCCGTATCTTTCAGCATTTCTGTAGTATATATATTATCAATTATTTCTAATTTATCCTGTTCTGTCATTTTCCCGTCAATACTCCTTAATGCTTCTTTTGAAAATTCAAATATTTGTTTATCAATAACCTTTCCTATGCCACTACAGTAATTCTCACCTCCATTAAAAACATAGCAGTTATATTCTCCTATCTTACGCTTTCCCTTTCTATTACATCTTCCCATTCTTTGAAAAAGACCGTTAATATCTGATAGCTCTGTAAATAACAAATCAAAATCTATATCTAGTGATGCTTCCACAACTTGAGTTGCTACCCATATTCCATTTTCTTTGTTATCTAATTGTCCAAACTCAAAAATAGCATCTTCCTTTTCTTTTCTATGTATCTTTATAAACTTTCCGTGCAATAGATTTATATTTTTACTTTTTTCAACCAACGTTTCATTTTTGCAAAGTTCACTATATACTTCTTGTGCCTTTTTAACTGTATTACATATTACTAAAATTTTATTATAATTGAAATTCTCTACTATTATATCCGTATCAATTTCAGTATTTATAACCTTTAATTTGTGTCTTACCTCTTCATTATTTATAAAAGGCTTATCAGGTAGAATAAAATCAATACCTTCTTTACTTAATAAATCAATCACTATTCTTGGAAGTGTAGCTGTAAGAATAGCAAATTTTCCACCTATTTGAGTTATGTATGAAAGCCCTAATATTAGATACGCAAGCAAGTCATCAGAGTACATCTGTACCTCATCTATTACTATTTTAGAATAACTCATAGTTGCCAACTTTGGTTCAAAATCTCTATATCTAAATACAACATCAAATAATTGGTCTAAAGTACATATTGTAAGTGGTAATGAAAGTTGTTTCGTTTTTGTAAAATAATTATCAATATCATCACTTTCTGCAGCATTCTTCATATACTCACTATACGTATCGGAATGAAGAAGCCCTACCTTTTCTCTATTCTCTTCCATCGCTATTTTGTATGCTACTCTATTATAGATTTGATTTATAGCCGATTTTAAAGGTAGCGTAAAAAACCCTTTATTATCGCCTATCCATAAAAGCCCCGCTTCCGTTTTTCCCATACCTGTTTGCGCTACTGCAATAACATTATTGTCCCGATTTTCAATCATAAAATTTTGTAAATCATTCAAATTATAATTTAATTTTTGTAAACTACTAACTAAAAAGTCATTTTTTATTTCTACATTTATATGTGCACTTGCAGCATAATCAAGCCTGTTAAGTAAACCTTTTATTTTTATATAATCAAAGAACTCTTTTTGATCACTATATGTTCTCTCGTTTACAACAAAATATTGCTCTTCTATATTATCTTTTAATATCCTTACTTCATCAAGTATATCCCATTTAAAATTTTCAAATTCTTTCTTTAATAATTTAATTTCTTTTTCGAGATACTCTTCTGTAAAATTAAATTCCCTATCATGATGATATGCTACAGACTGAAATAAGTTTTTTATTTCAACCTCAGTATATCCTTCATCTTCAAGATATTCATAATTAATAAATGGTAAGCTCAGTATACCGTGTGGTATTTCATTTTTCCCCCTAATGCCTTGCTCTATTCTTTTCTGAAACTTCATATTCATCTTGCCTAAATCATGATATATACAAGCCCATTTTAGCATATCCCAATCTATTTCTAGATTGGGATATGTATTTTTTAAAATTTCTAAATTGAACAGAAGTTTTTGTGTATGTTCTTGTATCGTTTCTTTAGGATTAGATTTTGCTAAATAATTATTCACACTATTCACCCTCTATACGCTAAAAATTAATTCATCATCTTCATCCATTGTTATTATCTGTTTTCTAAGTGCTGATATATTCGATCCGTATATAACTTCTTTTTTACTCCATTTCCTGAATTCCTTTATATTTTTATTTGTTCCATAATTAACCTTTTCATAATTTTTGTTTAATTTATATCTTGTTCCTGTTTTCTGTATACCCGAAGCTTGATTTCTAAATTTAATTTTTTCTATATATTTAATAGGAATATATGCACAATAATCTTTTCTCATTTTCTTGCTTTCAGAAAGTTCTTTCTCAGCTATTTCTACAACTTTAACTTCTTTTATAATAGCTAAATCTTCTCTTCTGCCAAGTGATGGAAATTCTTTTGGATACTTTAATGCATGTTCTATTTCAGGTATTAACTCTTGTTCTTCAGGTATTATATGAATTAGTAATTCTACTTCTGTAAGTAATTCAACATTTAAAGGAGTCCTAAATATACCCGTGTTCTCAATTACTCCAAAATACTTTCCTTTTTCTATTTTTTCTTTTTCAACCTTTCCTGGAGAAAACGAATAACTATAGATCAAATCGTTCACTTTGGAATAATATCTTCCCTGTATACTTACCTGCATTTCCTTATATTCAGTATAGCCACACAGAGAATGTATCATACCAATCACTGTGGAATATGGAGGTAATGGATACGTTTCTTTAAGTTGAAAACTTATAGGAATTTTATAGTTTACAAGTTCTTGTTCTAATTTAATTCTAATTGCTTTCATAATATTCGCTTACCTTTCTTTTTAAAGTTTCAAATAATTTTGGCATTGGTGTAGCATTTAACTTTTCTTTAATCTCATTATCATTTTTAAACTTTCCTTCTATAAGTCCACAACTAGTATCTTTTTTTATAAAGTCAAATAATACACCCTCTATTGCTGGTACCACAACCTTACCTTCTTTAACCTCTAACACATTTTGGAATACAGGATTTTTTATATCATATACCCCACCAATTGCAAACAATGGTTTCAAATCTTCTCTTCTTCCTCTTATATCTCTGTATAATACTGCTATTGTATCTAATAGCTTATTAATTCTTCTTGCCTTTTCTTTATTTTCAATATTTATCTCATCTTTTTCATCTATCCCTATTTGATCTAAATCTACTGTAATAGTGTATCTATAGTATGAATGATGTATTTCTGATTGTGCTATATTCATATTTTCATTTAACCTATCTGCTAACCCCTTGTTAGTTAAAAAGTCTAAGTCACCTTTAAAAGTTTCTAAAGATATAGCATTAGAAAGCCTTACTTTAGCACTCCTTGTAGCACTTCCTTCACCTTTTTTGGTTTTCATATATCCAAATAAATCTATTTCCGCATAATCCTTTATACTTGCGTTTGGAGTAAATTGTATTACTTTTTTATCTCCACTTCCTTCCGCTTTCACAACTGTAAGTACCTCTCCCATTTGTTCAACTATATTGTATCTTATAGCTTGTCTTGATATATATGTATATTGTTCTCCATCTCCCCTTGCCATTTTCTTAAGAGAAGCTACATTACCTATTCCCTCTCCATAGTTTGCACTTTCTGCTTCAAAAATCATTGATAATATAAGTCCTTTTGGTTTCATATTAGTATTCATTAATTATTTCCTCCTTCGTTAGTTTTTTTATACTCTTCTCCATCTATAAGACCTGATACAAAAGAGTACCCTATTGTTTTAAAAACAATTTCATCTTTCAGACAATCAATAAAAAATTGTGGAACCAATTTGTTAGTATACAAATAACAGTTAAGTAGCGTATCCATAAACATGCTTTTGTTATTTGTTTTCAATGCGTTTAAAAGTCTATATGCAATACCGTCTAATTTATTTTCAGAGTTTTTACTTTTATATGCCTCTTTCAAATAATATCCTGCTCCACTTGCTGATTTTAGTATATCCCTTTCTATATTTTCCATATATCCTACTCCTCTCATAAAATTAAAATTAATTTTATTAATATTTTTTATATGCCCAATATTATAATGTAAATCTGAATATCCTGATATTTTAAAAATCAAAGTTTTGTGTATTAACATAAATAAATTTTCATTATTTAGCAATTTGTTCAGAGTTTCTTCATAGATATTAAAATAAGTGTTAATTTCTTTAAATCCACACTTTATTATGTAGTTTAGCTCTTCCTTCGACTCGTTCAATACCTTTAAAATATTTCTTGATAATAAATTAAATCTATATTTTTCATCTTCATATCGCACTACCTGTATATCAGCAAGTTCATATTTTGCTTCATCATTTATACTTTCATGCAAAGCAGTAATTAATGCTTTAAATGTACTATTACTTCTATTAGATTCATTATTATTTAAAATTTCGTGTTTTATTTTAAAATTGATATCTACTGCATTTTCAACCGAATGATTTGCATTTATAAACATACCTTTACCATATATAGTAGTAAATCCAGCTGGCACACAATAATACACTAATTTACATATTGGACAGACCTCTATATCACTTTCAAAATTCCATACATTTGAAGTTTTTCTGGCAGTATCAAAATAAATTCTATTCAAGAAACTAAGTCCTTCTTTAATTTCTTTAATTTTACTATAGCACTTACAGCAATTAAATTTATATTTATCTTTATCGCATTTAGCATACTCCAAAATATCTTCATAAAATTTATCTATGTTAATCATGCCTGTATTTAAATATTTATCAATTATAGCATTAGGAGTACTCTTTTTATTTTGCTGATTATAATATCCAATATTTTCTATTTTCAAAATCTTGTTTCTATTTTGTATTAATAATTGTTTTAATTCCTTAATTTGAATATTTTTATCTAAATCCATTTTATCAACTAATAACTTTACATCTTTATATGCTGCTCTTTTCATTTTATCCTTAATGTAATTTATATCTTTTTTCAGATTTTCTAATTTCTCTTTATCTATTTTTTTGTCGTCAATACATATGTTTAAAATTTTTTCTATTTTTTCCAATATTCGTGTATATGTCATAGTCTTTTCATATGTATCAATAAAATAATTAAAATATTTCTCTTCAAA
>MGOW01000039.1:0-355 GCA_001797255.1 Clostridiales bacterium GWE2_32_10 | reverse complement strand
CTCACCCTATCACCTCCAACATTCCAAATCCCATACTCCTCCTAGAACCCAACCCTGCCTTCACTACAAATTCCAACAATTCCTTATCCCCCTGCAGCTTTATAATCCCAAGATTAGCATTCATGCCAGTCTTTACCTTCTTCAATTGGTGAAATACAATCGTCTTCTTCATTTTTAAAGGTTCTATAACCAAACTATTTATCTGCTCCTTTATTTCATCAGTCTTTGCAAATTCTTTATAGCTGCTTTCTATACTATCCTTTAATGTCGCAATAAAATCCTCGTGGCTCCATAGTATGTAATCATCTTTATTACTTTCTCTTTCATGCTGCCTTACTATAATCGGCGACAAGGT
>MGOW01000038.1 GCA_001797255.1 Clostridiales bacterium GWE2_32_10 | reverse complement strand
ATTACTTGTATAGTCCCTATAGTTCCAAAACAAATCCGTCCAATCTCCATCTATTTTCGCTAAGAAATGTTTCGTAAACCCATTCGTTAATTCTATGTCATCTTCTTTTTTCTGAAGGAATTGCTGAAACTTTGCTTTGAAATTTTCGAATGTTGTAAGTGCCTTGCCTCGTGCATTCATCTTAATATACAAGCTATCCTCTAGTCCAAAATTATCCAGCTCTATAAATTCAAATGATATAGGTGCATAATTTTGTAAGTGTTAATCTATCAAATAAATTATTAGTAGTCTTAAACTTGCTATGAATAGCATCTAACATTACAAGCATCGATTTTATCGTAGGGTCTCTTTGCCAAGACATAAAAAACCAGTTTGCATTTTCAATGTGGTCGCTTATCTTTTCTAGAGACTTAAACTCCACGTTTTTCAAGGCACTACTATCATTAACAAGCGCATTGCAAAATTCTCTTGAGCTTGTCCGTGTTTCGTATGTAAACTTTATCAAGATTTGTCGCACCTCATCTATACAATTCTCCTTTACTGCCAAATACCAATGCAGAAGAAATAGCGTTGTCAGGCGTTGTTGACCATCTAATGGAACAAATATTTTATCGTTTTTCATACTGCCATATACAAAATCCAAATCCAGGTGTTTGTTATCCTCTAGTGCTTCCTGTATGCTACCTAAAAAACTATTTCTGATTTCTTCAATCCTTTCAAATGCCCTGCCTTGTGCATAATCCCTTTGGATTATCGGTATATGGATTGCATATTCATTTATTAACTGCCAAAAGGTATATTCATTAGCCTCGCTCACTTTCGTCCCTCCTATCAGGCAAGTACTCTTTCAATGTTTCAGTGATTGCCACAAGATACCGCTCCCTATCATCATTTCCCCAAAATGTCATTTGCTTTATATCATCGCTATAGTATTTCATAAATACATTTTTAGTACATATAGGAATAAATGTCCCTTTCCTATCATTTTCTAATATTATCTTCCGCTTTATTGGAAATACTGCATTTTTATATGAACGATTTGTCTTAGCGTCTAATAGTGTTAGGTTAGAGATGTTATTAACATCCTCATTATCCCCATAAGCTGCTAATATTTCACTGTAGATTTCTACAAATGCAGCATCCTCAAAAACCAAGTCTTTGTCTATAACACTCTTGATTTTATCCAAGAGTGTTTTATCATCTACTTCATCATAAACAGCCTTCAACCAGTCATACCTATGCTTTCTATCATTGGGCATTTCAGAATTTACTGCGTGGATATGCTCAATATCCCACTCTTCTTTTTTATATCTATCAAATGGAAAACGAATATTTGACTCTTTATTCGATATTAAGGAAACAATATTAAATAGTAGCAACACATTTTTAATCTTTCTTCCGTCCGAATTATAGCTCCATTCTTCTATATCTTCTTTTTTTGCAATGCTATCTTTTATTTTAGAATTCAGATATTTTATTGTTTCTGTTTTTGTCATAGCTTCAGTTTCTTGTTTTATCACATCGATTTTCATACCAACTGATACCAGGTATCCAACTAGATGATATAGCTCCCTATTACTAAACCACTCTTCAAATGTCATGAAGTATCTTTTTATCCTCAACCACAGCTCGTCTATGGGTGATTTGTGATATGGTAGTTTCTCCTGCTTGATACGTTTTTCTTTTGCTTTGAATAGTTTGCTAAAAACTAGGAAAGAAAAATGTTCATTATTTTTTAGAGCTATAGGCTCTTCAAATTCCATATTGATCTGCTCTGCCATCATATTAAAAATAAATTCTATACGCGTTTCGTATTCTTCTAAACCATTACATAAAAAATACCAAAGCTCATCGTTTTGAAGGGAGTACTCTATAAAGTCCCATTCATTCGCAATCTCTAATTGCTTCATATGTATTTGTTCTTTTTTAGAGTCTGACCCAAAGTTATCTTTCTTTAGAAAAAGCGCTTTTATGAGTTCCGCATTTGTTAGTGGTATTTTCCCTAGATTAATTCGTGTGAAAACATCTATTGGATCAATATTATCATTTATTTGATACCAGATTATTTTTGTCTGGTTTAAGAGCTTATTATATATTTCTATGGCAACAGATGTTTCATCACCTTTACTTTCGAACCATTCTTTTACATTTTCTAATGCTGAGTAGATATGATAGTAATCAACATTTTCATGCTTTCTAGCCTCGTTTAGATTTTTTAGAAATATCTCACTGCCCTTCCTTGTTTCAAATTCGAGTGAAAAGGTAGCTGCAGCTTTTGGGAGTATATTTTGCTTGATGTAGCTTAGTATTATGTAGATTGTCGTGAGTCTCTGTTGCCCGTCGATTAACTCTATCTCGCTATTTTCTGCCAGATACATATTCTTCACCACTACTGGTTGCAGGCAATAAAACTCATCCTTCTTCATCTCATTTTTCTGGGCAAACTCCCATATATCCTCAAGCAAATCCACCACCTGCTGTTTGCTCCACCGATACCCTCTTTGGTATGCTGGTACGTAAAATTTGCATTCTAGAATATCTTTTATGGCTTTTAGCTCAATTAGATTTGGCATTATATTTCCCCCTCTGTTTTCAAACTAATTATTTTCCTCCAACATTTTATCAATCAACACGATTACCTTGTTCATCTATATAAAATGTTTCTCCATCTAAAACAACTCCTGCTACACCATCTTTAAAATCACCTGCAGATTCATACTTACAAGGTATTACTTCCTTACCATCTGTATTGATATATCCATATTTGCTATTTTTACTAACCCTAGCTAAACCTTCACAAAATTTTGAAGCTTTTTTATATTAGTTAAGATTAAAGTCCATCTTCATTGTAGAGTCATATATAAAGTCTGTAATTTGCTCCCCTTCTTTATTTACATATGCCCATTTATTGTTTAGTTCTATAGCATAAATACCCTCATACCCCAAATCACAACAATCATTGCATGAGTCACAATAATCATATTTACATTCAACAACTTCCTTTCCATTTTTATTTATAACACCATACTTTTCATCCCTTTTTACTATTGCAACCCCATTATCAAATACAGATATATATGCGTTATCATATATAAGAGGTATTATTTCTTTTCCATCTTTATCTACATACCCATGTTTTGTCCCCATCAAAACTAATGCCACTCCTTCATGAAAACCTACATCAGCTCCATCGTACTTAGCATCCACTACAATATCCCCATTTATATCTATAAATCCATATTTCCCATTATTACCTTGAAATGCAATTACATGATTATTTAAATCAACTGTTTTTGTTCTAGCATCCCAATCTACAAGCAATCCACAACTTTCACCAATAAACCTTATCCTACCATCGCTTGATTATTTATAATTTGTGCTGGTATGTCTAAGTTAACATAACTATCATCAATTTTAGCTTCTAGATTATTGATCACAAATTCTATCTTCTTACTATCATTCGAAGCTATTATAGTACTGGTTGCCCCATCCCAATCTACTCGTAACCCTAACTTTTCAAATATAACTCTTGCTGGAACTAATGTTCTTCCATCCTTTATAACAGGTTGTTGGTCCTGAAAAATCATGGGTGTACCATCTAATTTTACAGTTATATCACCTACTCCATCAGCTAAAGATGTTACATTAAACAATAATATAAAACAAAATATACTTGCTATTAATTTTTTCACATTATCAACTCCTCAAGTTTTAAATATACTAAATTTTACTACCTATAATATATCATTAAAATTCATTTTCTTCAATAAAAGTATATTTCTATATTATATTGTATCCCCCTAAATCTCTCAACACCCTCCATTCATCTAGACTCCTGCCTTTATTCCTCAACAATATTTCAAAAGCATCATAATATTCTAGTCCAAATCTTTGTAGTATTTCATTAATATCCGTTCTTCTTCTATCAGGCACCCTCATTGTTATAAAGGCTGGAAGTCTTACATGTCTTTGATAGTACCCATGCTCTATATTCATTACCGGCAATATATTAAAATCATGCTGTATATAGCCTAAATCTACTAGCTGCATCACCTTTTCTTCCTTTATGTCTATGATATAAAGTCTTTTAAAGTTTTCGTCCATTTCCTCACGTAATTCACCTATCACAATGTATATTTTGTCTTCTTCCACCTCATAAGCTATATACCCCTTGTTAAGCAGTTTTGTACTCATTCGGCTATCACTTCCTTTATCATATCTATCTTTATTTTCAATATCCTTTTTATGAATTTCATGTGATCTTCAAGAGCATTCAGGGTCAGGCATCAACTTACTAACTTACTCCATTCTCCAGCATCTTTTCTAGTTGGTTTGAATTTTTATAACAACCTGCGTTTATGTAGCCTTCTTCAGCTAGTTTATCTAATATTTCAAATGTCCATTTGTCAAGCCTGACCCCAATAACAAGATACGGCTTTTAGCTCAATTAGATTTGGCATTAGACTCTTCTCCCTAGATAGTATCTCATCTTTGTAGATTACATTATAATTCCTCTTATAAAGTTTAACTTTTCTGTATTTTATAATATGTATAATACGACCAAATATAATATATTGCTATAGCATCTGTAATAATATTAAGACCCAAACTTGCCAAAGCAACAATTGAAATAAGCACTGCCGATATAATCATAGCTATCTTCTTTTTAAACAAAACACCTATCCCTAACACTAATAACCCTATACCAATTAGTATTAAAATTACAACCTTACTAATTTGTCCACTAAGCCCAACAGCCTCTGGATTATAAAACCCTCCAAAACCCACGAGCAAAAATCCTGTTGCACCAAGTAAGTGCAATATTCCACATGCTTCAACATGCCTTTTAATCTTTTTCAAATCCATTTTTATTTCCTCCTCGTTACAATGTATCCAAATATTCCCTTGTTCCTTATATATTCAATCCCCGAATGCCTGCCCATTTCAAGCATCATATCATTCACCCGCAATTTTCATATTTCTTATCAAAACCGATGGTGAACCTATGCCTTTAACCGAATCCTCTTCAAACTTAAGATCTGACCCAATTACATCTATATTCCTCAGCACATCAAAGAAATTTCCTGCTAAGGTTATTTGATTTACTGGTTTCTTTATTTCTCCGTTTTCTATATAGTACCCACTTGCTATCAAAGAAAAATCGCCTGATATAGTGTTTAGTCCCGCATGTAATCCATCTAATTTTATTAGCAATAGACCTGTATTCAACTCCTTTTTCATTTCATCTAAATCTTTATCTCCTGGTTCTATATAAAGATTAAATGGCGATATACCTATCTCACCTTTATATGAGTTTCTTTTCCCATTACCTGTAGATTCTATACCTGCTTTTTTAGAGGTCTTAAGATTATGCAAATACGTATTTAGAACTCCTTTTTCTATTACCTTCTTCACTTTAGTTCCAACACCTTCATCATCAAATGCTTTCGTGTTCAATCTACCCTTCAAATAAGGATCGTCTATAATAGTTAAATCTTCTGTCGCTACCTTGTCTCCTATTTTATTAGCAAACATAGATAACCCTTTTTCCACCGCTTCGGCTGAGAACACATTTATCATTTCTCTCAATAACAATGCAAATGTCTTGTTTTTTATTATAACGTCATAACTTCCTGACTTAATTGATTTAGCCCCTAATAATGAGATTGCTTCATCCACTGTTTCTTTTGCAAATAACTCAAAATTAGTTTCATCAAATCTATCAATCGCTAATTCTGCTTCACTAGTTTTAGCATCATCATTTTCCTTTACAACAACGTTTATATAACAATAAGCGTAATCCATTTTATCCGTTAATCTTAGTCCTTTTGAATTTGCTATTATTCGTTCTACAATCGCCTCTTTGTACAAACAGTATTGAAGTGACTTTACCCTATCATCTATCTTTTTAGCTTCTGCTTCTATCTTTTTAACTAGATTGATTTTTTTATCTGTATCTATCTTCTCTATTTCTCCTTTGTAATTATCTACATCCTCATATTTTTCTTCCCCTTCATATAAAAACTCTACTGTTTCTCTCTCCAAAGCAGCCGCGTTAGCTATAGCTTCATCTACAAGTAACGTTATAGAAGCTTCATCTATATTTTCCGTATAAGCATATCCCATTTGACCATTATATAAAGTTCTAAAGCTTAGTCCCATATTCAATGAATTTTTATATTCCTCTATATCTCCTTCATATATATTTACGCTAAAGCTCCTTGACTTTTCGTAATATACTTCATAATCACTTAGACCTTTTTGTTTTGCAGTATTAAAAAGTATTTCTATAAATTTGTCTATATTCATTATTTTCTATCCCCTACAGTAATATCAGAAACAAGAATAGCAGGCTGCCCTACATTGACCGGTATACTTCCACTCACGCTTCCGCACATTCCTTGATCAAATCCAAAATTATCTCCTACCATCTCAATTTTTGTTAATATTTCTGGTCCATTTCCTATTAGTGTCGCTCCTCTAACAGGTTTGGTAATCCTTCCATTTTCTATCAAATATGCCTCTAATAATGCAAAATTAAACTCACCAGTAGCCGGGTCAACACTGCCACCAGCCATTCTTTTGCAGTACAATCCCTTTTTAACACTTTTTATCATATCTTCTACTTTACTACTTCCTTTAGCAATAAATGTATTTGTCATCCTACTTGTGGGTGCATACCTATAGCTCTCTCTTCTCGAGCTTCCCGTACTATCCATATTCATACGTCTACCATTTAGTTTATCTATCATATATCCTTTAAGTATTCCATTCTCGATTAATACATTTCTTCTTGTAGGAGTTCCTTCATCATCAATATTTAAGCTTCCCCATTCATTACTTAATGTACCATCATCTATGGCAGTTACTACATCGCTTGCTACTTTCTCCCCTATTCTTCCCGCAAACACTGAATTCCCTTTTGCAACAAATGTTGCTTCCAATCCATGCCCACATGCTTCGTGGAAAATAACTCCACCAAAACCATTTTCTATAATAACTGGCATTTTCCCACTTGGGCATTCCTCGGCATGAAGCATAGTAACAGCCATTTTACTTACTTCTTTAGAAATGCTCTCTATGTCTGATTCTTTTATGAGTTCAAACCCCTTTGATGCTCCTGGTGCTAAACGTCCTGTTTGCATTACTGTATTATCTTTTGCAACTGCTTCTATAAAAAATCGTGTTCTAACTCTTTTATCCGTTATATACAATCCTTCCGAATTTGCAATCAATACATCCTTTATATTTTCTGCATATGTTACTTCTACTTGGCTTATTTCCTTACTATATTCCCTAGCATATTTATCCGCAATTTTCATAAAATCAGTTTTTTCTGTTTTTAAGATCGTGTTTGGCATGATTAAAATTTTATTTCTATTTTCAATATCTTGTTTCATCATACTTATTGTAATATCTTGCTTGTCTCCACCTATAGCTTTTGCTGCCTCTTTAGCCACCTTGGTTAGGTTATCTTCACTGCTATCATTTGTATATACGTATACATATGATAACCCTCTAAATATTCTTATTCCTACTCCATAATCCCTTCCACTTAATGCACTTTCTATCTTACTTGATACAAGATATATATTTGCAGAATATGCATCTTCTAGATATATCTCTGCAAAATCTCCTCCTGTTGATAATGCCGCTGTTAATACGTTAGAAATTGTAGATTGTTTTAACATAATATTTCCTCCTCGTTTTTTCTTAGTTTTTTTATTCCTAAAACCAGTCTTAAATCCTGTTATTATTTTTTACACATATGTTATCGTAACTATTCACCCCCCAGACTGTCATTGCGAGCCTGTTCTTTGGCGTGGCAATCTGTTTTTAGTTTTAAATACATATTCTATATGCTGTTCATCCGTAAATCTATCTGTATATCTCTCATCCTTACAAACTTTAAATGCCGCTGCTTTTTTATGCCCACCGCCGTCATATATTTTGGCAAATTCATACACATCTATATCATCATTTGCAGCTCGCATACTTATTGGAATATATCCATCTCTACTTGTGTCTATTGTAACAGCTATATCATAATCATTAGGATACCTTTCTCTTATCATTTCGCCTATGTCGTTTCTATATGTATTTTCTGCAAATACTATTGCACATCTCTTATTGCGAATTAATTTAGAGTATCGTTTCTCTACATACTCTTCACAAAGCTTTATTCTGCTATTTATATATTCTATATTATTTAGAGGTAATTCAAATTCTTCTTTTTCACTAATTATTTTAATCATATCTTCAGAAAATTCATCTATCCCATATTTATCAAATAACCACGCTATATCTCTTGCATCATAATTATTGTATTTTGTTTTCCATTCCCATGTATCCTGTTGCCTAACTAACTCCACAAAATGACTGGTTGAATTTTTCGTTAATACTTCATTTGAATAGTTATCACATAAATATTTATAAAACAAGCTAGTACCAGAACAAAGCCCCTTTTCGTCTTCTATCGTTACATTTGCAAAGCAATATTCGTTCAAACCCAAAGCCTGTATATGATGATCAAATATGATAATTTTGTTCTTTAATTCTGTAATTTCATTAATCTCTCCTGCAAGTTCTTCTGATATGCTTAGATCTGTGATATATATCATTTCATATTCCCTATATTCCTTTGTATCAATAAATGCTTTTACAGCTTGGTTTATATCATAAATTTCATGATAAGATATAGTAATATCCTCAAAACTTAATCTAGCAATAATCGCACAACCTATTCCATCGATATCCTTTATATGCGTAAACAATCTAACTCTCATAATTTTTATCTCCTCCTTCCTACTTCAGTCAATTCAATAAGATAAACTTATAAATTTTTTCAAATCCATACCTCTTGTTAATCTCATTACATGTGTTTTCATTATTCTATCTCCTTTTTGTATTTTTATATAAAATTCTATACCTCAGTATACCCCCCATTTTCAATAGGGTCATAGATTATCAAACATATCATATTCCATTTTCCACTCAATCCCTATTCTTATAAATTTAACTTTCAGTTTATCTTTTATTCCCCTAAGTACGGGAATTAGTTCTGGGAAGTTTGCAATATATTTATCACAATAAGTAGCTACAGCATCTAAATTCGATATGAAGTTATCTTTCCCCAGCCTATCTATTATGTGTAATGTTGACTCCATCCTATCTAATAGCTTTACATATTTCGACTCTTTAGAATTCTGATTTTCGTAGTCCATCCATATTTCAAATATATCATTTCTACTATACCTTTCAGCAAGTACTTTCATTGTATCTAATTCTAGTTTCTTTTTATCCTTTTTAGTTACTCTTCCATCTATAACATCTACTATTGTGATATCATTATTTTGTTGATATTCGCACATGTCATGTATCAGTGCGATTTTGACTGCATATGTAATATCAATATCAATATTATTTTTTTCTTTTAAATCAATACACATCAATGCGAGTCTCCAAGTATGATCTGCTGTACTTTCTTTAAAAATATCATCAGCACCATTATATCTCACAGTATTCTTTAGTTTATTAATTTCATTATAAAAATCCAGCAAACCATTTATGTTATTCACCCTTAATACCTCCCTAATGTCTTTTTAAGACCTCATTAATTATACATTTTATTTCATTCCAGAAATCTATTAAATTTTGATGTGAAAGTATCTTTTCTACGTCCTCTGGGGATTTCCAAACTATCTCATGTACGAGTTCTGGTGCAAACACCTTAGAACTTGGACCTTCATCACTTGCTAAGAAATAATAAGCCTCCGTCTTATCACCACGAGAATCGGTATACGTTAATACAGGCACTGATTTCGAAGGAATAATATGACACTTACGTCCAGTCTCTTCTTCTGTCTCTCTTATAGCACACTCTTCTAAAGTTTCCCCAGAATCTAAATGTCCTTTAGGAAAGGAAAAATCTTTTTGCTTTTGTCTATAAACTAATCCTACCTTTCTATTGTTAAGGTCTAATAAAATACATCCCGCTTTTTGTACATTCATT
>MGOW01000037.1 GCA_001797255.1 Clostridiales bacterium GWE2_32_10 | reverse complement strand
ATTGTTTTATAGCTATTTAAGAAAATAAAATTATATATGTTTTAGAGTAATCATATTCCCCTTATACAAATCCACTAAATAATTTTATGCAAAAAAATAAGAATTCTATTTACCTCTTACTTTTTTGTAAAAATTTTTTGGTGGTTCTGATACTTCCTAATTTATGTAAATATCATACAATTCAATTGCTTTATACCAATAATAGTAAGCCTCCGGACTATACTTTTTAATGCTTTTTAGTCCTTTAATAAACTTCACATTAGTTATATTAAGTTTTTCCACATCTATAAGATTATCATAATGCTCTATTTCAGTATGCTGGTAATTTAGTAATAAAACTAAATATGCAACCTTTCCTGCATCTAATACTGCATCCTCTATAATATAATTTTTATAAGCAGTATACCCTCTCATCTTCTGAATCCCATTTTCTAGTTCTCTATACTTTTCTTTCTCTATTGCCCCTCTAAAAGCTATTATTACGCATGTTTCAAAAGTATCCATAAGGACGTTCTCATAGTTTATATTTGTTAACCCCCTATATCCCAGTTCATTTTTTACTATTTTCAAAAAAGTTTGTTCTATTGTTTTACAGTCCTTCACTTCATCGAACAAATTAGCTATATCAAATAACTGTTTGATAATTTCTAGTTCTTTATCCATTCCATACATAATCCCTGTAGTGTTGGGTGCAAAAGCGGTAAGTTTGTCCCCCAATATACATTCTATCTGTGGAACATTCACCTTTAAATTTTCCCCTTCTGTCAATATAAACTCACCTTTTATTTCTTTCTCCATAAGATTACTATACGGGTTTTCCTCAAAAAGGATATCTAGCATAACATACTTCTCACTACTATCTAATTCTGACTTATAATAGAATTTATAATGTGCCTTCGGAATATCTTGAGGATTTTCTCTAAAGTTCCCCTCAAACCTATAAAATACTTCTCCACTGTTACAAATTATTTCAAATAATCCTTCTAGTTTCTCTTTATTTGTTATATTTCCAATAATTATATCTATATCAATTGAAAATCTATGTATCCTTGAAAGAAGTAAGAGCAATGATGTTCCACCCTTAAAAATAAATTCTATCTCTTGCTTTTTGAGGCTTTCCAGTAAATATAACGCATATATAACTTTCTCTATTAATTCACCATTCGCCCTTTTGTTCCCTGTTTTAAAATATTCTAATTTACCTACTATCGACTCCCTAGTAAAACTTGTTAAACTTATCATTAGTACCACTCCTATATTATCGTTCTATAATTATTGCTCTATTTTTATATGTGTTTTAGCATTAATAAATTCTATTAGTCTATCTTTCACTCTTCTATTCCTCGCATATCTGTACAACGTTGTCCAGTTTATTATATATTTATCCATAATTCCATTAAATATGTTTTGCAGTTCTTTTCCCTGATAAGTAATATATAATCTCTCTTCATAAAATAAATCAATCAATACTTTTTCAACTTTTGGTATAACAGCTACTCCTATATCAATTAGAGGTGCATCCTTCGTTAATCTTTTTAAAATTATCATATCACTTTTATATATCAAGTTCTCAATGCTTTTAGGATTGTCACACAAGTACACATTATATCCATCGTATGCCATCCTATGATACACAGAATTTAAAATCTCTTTTTCAATTTCTAATACGCATAAAGACTCAAATGGTTGGTGTACCATGAAATCGTGCACTATCTTTGTATCCCATATGCTAGTCTTAGCATACGGGTATAGTTTTTTAAGATACTTCTGTATTTGTACAAGCAGTAAAATTCCAGTTAAATTTATATTGAACTTCTCTTTTGACTTTGAGTTGTAAAATTTATAATATCCTTTTTTAAAATCGTATATAACGTTTTTCTTTTTCAAGCTATATATTCGCTTTTTTATTGTTCCTATTTTAACATCTTTTTCATAGCTTTTATAAAATTCTACTATTTTATCATAAGTAACTACATCTTCCTTTTCAAATTTATCTTTCATTTCTGATATTCTAAATATGTCATTACTCACATTAAACACCTGCCTTCTCGTGGTAACCAAGCGGTTTTTTTCAAAACATTCCGTTTGGTTACCATAAATATATCATAACTATTCTGTTATTTCAAGTAATTATTAAAATTATCTATATTAAATTTATCTATATTAAATTTATCTATATTAAATTTATATTACATTCTTTAACAAATCATTAAATTTAATAAAACATGCTTATGGTATAATGAAAATGTAGTAAAATGTCAAAGTGAAAATGTCGTTTTTTGACTAACTATATGATATACTAAATCCATATCAGAAATGATTGTTTAATACACTAAAATCACCCCTCAGTATTGCTACCTTGGAGTGCTTTTGTTCTAGTTACGTTTGCAAAATGTATGCAATTTGACTTTTCTAAGTTTGGCTACTCGCTGTAACCCTTATAAACACTAAGCGCGAGACGGGAGTCGGACCCGCGACCTTCTCCTTGGCAAGGAGACGCTCTACCACTGAGCCACTCGCGCAAAAGCGGATGGTGGGAATCGAACCCGCACAGTCAGCTTGGAAGGCTGAAGTTCTGCCACTAAACTACATCCGCAAAATTGTTTTACCATGCCCAGAGCCGGAATCGAACCAGCGACACGAGGATTTTCAGTCCTCTGCTCTACCGACTGAGCTATCTGGGCATTTAGAAGTCGGATAGCGGAGGTCAGAGGTCAGAATTTTAAACTGCTTCGCAGTTTATTTTCCAACTTCTGCTCTCCGACCTCTGACTTCCAGTATGGAGGGAGAAGGATTCGGACCTTCGAAGTCTGAGACAACAGATTTACAGTCTGCCCCCTTTGGCCGCTCGGGAACCCCTCCATGATTATTGTATAATCAAATTTTAGATTTAATCTTGCATGAACTATGATATCAGATTTTATCAAGTTTGTCAATACCTAAATTTAATAAATCTGGATAAACTCATAAAAAAGTTTATCCTAGTTTTCATTTTCCTAAACAAAATCTACTAAAAATATTATGTATAATATCCTCGCTCACCGATTCGCCAGTTATTTCACCAAGATAGCGGTAGGCATTTTGTAGGTCTACAGCTAAGAAATCTTGTGTGAGTCCTGCTCTTATAGCAGATATTATGCTATTAGTCGCATCATTTGCTTTTAGTAATGCATTTTTATGGCGTATGTTAGTTAATATAACGTCATTGTTTATATCAATACTCCCCGACATAAACATATTTTTTATAGTTTGCTCAAGCTCACAGATACCTATATTTGAAGTCACAGATATTCTTATAGTAGGAATATCGTTGGTAAAATTCTTAAGGTAAGAACTATCAATAGCCTCAGGTAAGTCAATTTTATTAAGTACTATAATACACTTTTTATTCTTAATATTATTTAGTATGAGAATATCTTCTTTAGATATTGTGGATGAAACATCAACAACAAACAAAATAAGCTCAGCAGATTCAATGGCTGATTTAGATAAATCAACACCTATTTTCTCTACCACATCATGTGTTTCACGTATACCAGCTGTATCTATGAGTTTAAGTGGAATACCTTGTATATTCACATACTCCTCTATAAGATCACGAGTAGTACCTGGAACATCGGTTACGATGGCTCTTTGCTCACGCATTAGAGAATTAAGTAGAGAAGATTTGCCTACATTTGGTTTACCTATTATAGCTGTTTTGATGCCCTCTTTTACTATTTTACCTGTATCCGATGTATCTAGTAACAATAAAATTTCTTTATTTATATCTACTACCGTTTCTTCTATTTTTGATATTGATAATTGTTCTATATCATATTCGGGATAATCTATATTTACCTCAATATGAGCTAATAAATCAGCAACTTTATTTTTTATACCAGAAATTTTATGCGAAAGAGAACCCTCAAGCTGGTTTACTGCTGATTGTCTACTGAGGTCTGTTTTTGAATATATTAGATCAATTACAGACTCTGCTTGAGATAGGTCAATCCTGCCATTTAGGAAAGCTCGTTTTGTAAATTCACCAGGATCTGCTATATGTGCACCATTTTTTAGTACTGCTTCTAAAATCTTTTCAGTAGCAATAATTCCACCATGACAGTTTATCTCAACTATATCTTCTCGTGTAAATGTATTCGGTTTTTTCATTATTGATACAAGAACTTCATCAATAATCCTATCATCGCTAACAATAGTACCATAATGGATTGTATGAGAATCTACTTTAGATATATCTTTATTGTTTTTAGGCTTAAATATTTTTTTAGCTATACCTATAGCATCGTCACCGCTAATTCGTACAATAGATATACCCCCACTACCAATGGGGGTCGATACAGCGGCAATAGTAGTATTATCCATAAAAATCATTCCTTTCCCTTCATTTTATTCGTGTCATTGCGAGGTACGAAGCAATCTCTAGTTTTTACCCTACATACTCAACTATAATCTTTCTCTCCGGGTCTTTTCCTATGCTAGTAGTCTTTATGTTATTCATATTTTGTAGAGCTATGTGAACTATCTTTCTTTCGTTAGGCTTCATTGGCTCGAAGATAAATTTCCTTTTTGTTTCTTTTACCTTGTTTGCAACATTTTGAGCTAGCTTTGTAAGTGTTTGTTGTCGTATTTGTAAGTAATTGTCTACATTTATTGTTACATATAAATGGTATGGACTTTTCCTGTTTATCGCAAGGTTAATAAGATGCTCAAAGGCTTCTAATGTATTCCCATGCCTACCTATAAGGAAACCTAATTTATCATCTTGTATGTCTACAAGCATATGAGAATCTGCTTTTTTAGTAACTTTAATAGTTGAATCAATATTCATACCTTTTAGGTAGCTATATACCAATTCTTCTAGACTAGATACAGGATCAAATTTAGGACACACTCTTACTACAGCATCTCTTTTTCCGAATAATCCTATAAAACCAGATGCACCTTCATCTATAATCTTAACATCAACATTTTCTATAGTAGTACCTAGTTCACTTAATGCAAGCTTTATAGCTTCATTTACGTTTTTTGCTTGTTTTACTACTTGTTTCATTTATAACACCACCCTTTGTAGAAACTATTAGATATTTATCAAATAATAATTGTTGTATAATAGAAATAATATTTCCTAACATCCAATATACACCTAAACCAGACGGGAAGCTAAATGCCGTTATAAATATAAGTCCAGGTATAAAGTAAATCATAGTAGCCATCGAGCGCTCGATCTGAGCAGCTGTATCATCTGATGCTGCACTATTATCCTTAGATTTGTTTGCTGTACTAGTTACCTTTATAGACAAATAAGTAGTAAGTGCTGTTAATATAGGTATCAAAATACTAACATTCGTATAGCTTGGAGCATTTGTTAAATTTATAGTAAAAAAGTTTTCTATATGAGTTTTAGCATTTAATAAACTAGGTAACGTAGCTGAAATATTTTCAGGCATCCTTGACATAAGGGATGTCCATTCATTACTAGTAATGTTTGATACCAAGTTTTTTAGATTATCGACAGTATTAATATCTTTAATAGCTAAATGTTTAGTTTTTAATAATGGTTCAAATAATTCTTTATAATTAGGCAGAGCCATGATCTTCGCTGCAATCGAGCTGTATATATCAGATAACTTTGTTATGTATATATAAGCATCTCTAAGTACATTAAACAATGCAAGAATTATCGGTATCTGAATAAGTGCTGGTAAGCATCCACTAAAAGGATTACTGCCATGCTTTGCATAGATTGCTTGCATTTCCGCTGCAAACTGCTTTTGTGATTCCGGATCCTTTTTATTTTTATATTTATCTTGAACAATTTTAATTTCTGGTTGAATTATCTTCATTTTCTTTGCCGATGTATATTGTTTTATAGAAAGTGGTAAAAGTAAAACTTTCACCAGTATAGTAAATAATATTATTGCAATCCCCAGTGAATATACAGGTGAAATATTATATACAAAATTAAATATAGCATTTAATGTATTAGAGAATATATTTTCTAATACTCCTGAGTTTGAACTAAGTAAAACGTAAGACATAACACACCTCCGAGGTTATTTGAGTGGATCATATCCGCCTTTATGTAGCGGATGGCATTTTGAGATTCTTATTATCGCTAAAAGCAAACCTTTTATTATACCATATTTTTTTATTGCTTGATATGAATATTCCGAGCAGGTAGGTAAAAATCTGCATGTTCTAGGTGTAGCAGGCGAAATAAATTTTTGATATAGCTTTATTAAATATAAGATTATCTGTTTCATTTTAGCATGTGTGTCCTTTTTAGTAAATTTACCATCGCGCCTTCTACTTCTTTATAACCCTTATCTATTATATCATTGCGTGCAATAAAAAGTATAGTATAACCCTCTTTAATAGAAAGCTCATTTAGACGATAGGATTCGCGTATAAGTCTTGTAGCTCTATGACGTATTACACTGTTTCCTACCTTCTTACTGACAGATATTGCTAAATTATTTTTACTTAATTTATTATCTAAAGTATACATCACTAATAAATTATTTGCAATAGATTTTCCTGATTTATATACTTTATTAAAATTTCTTTGTTTTTTTAGTGATTCAGTATAGTTCATATATATCAAATCCTTTTTTATAAAAAAAGACCACACTATGCGGTCATTATACTGATAATGTTTGTCTTCCTTTTCTTCTTCTAGCTGCAAGCACTTTTCTACCGCTAGCAGTACTCATTCTCGCTCTGAAACCATGAACCCTACTTCTCTGTCTCTTTTTAGGTTGAAACGTTCTCTTCATGACAGCACCTCCTTAATTAATTCATAGTGCAAATTCTCTACTGCACAATGAAACAAATATCTTAAAAACTTTCTATTATCAATTTTAAAGATTTACACGCTATTTTATTATATAAAAAAACACTGGATAAGTCAAGTGTTTTTTGGAAAAAGTTACAATTTATTGATTATTTTATATAAATCTTTATTGACTTTGTGTTAAATTTTTTGTAAAATAGATACATCAAGAAGATTTTACGAGGGAGGTATACAAGTATGAATAATGAAATAAAGAAAAATATATTAGATCAAATTGAGGAAGCTAGACAGTATATAGAAGCAAAAATTAAAATAAAGCCGCAATTAGGAATTGTTTTAGGCTCAGGCTTAGGAGAACTTGCTGAGGAGGTAGAGGATGCGGTAGTAATAAAATATGAAGATATACCATATTTTAAAACATCAACGGTAGCTGGGCATGACGGCTCTCTTATAATAGGAAAATTTAGAGACAGAAATGTTATAATGATGAAAGGAAGAGTGCATTTCTATGAAGGATACTCCATGCAAGAGATAACATTTCCGACAAGGGTAATGAAGGCGATGGGGATTACAAAACTTATAGTTACAAATGCAGCAGGGGCAGTAAATAAAGAATTCTCAGAAGGTGAATTAATGATAATAAATGACCATATAAATATGTTAGGACTCAATCCTCTGATAGGCAAAAATTTTGATGAACTTGGCGACCGCTTTCCAGATATGACAAATCAATATGACAAAAAGTTTATACAAATAGCACAAGATACCGCAAATAAGCTTGATATACATATAAAACATGGTGTTTATGCATATATGTCAGGGCCAAGCTACGAAACTACGGCTGAGGTAAATATGCTCCGAATATTAGGCGCAGATGCAGTAGGAATGTCAACTGTACCAGAGGTTATAGTAGCAAAGCACTCATGTATATCCATTTTAGGTATATCATGTATTACAAACATGGCAGCAGGTATATTAGATATCCCTCTAGACCACGAAGCAGTAATAGAGGTGAGTAATAGAGTAAAGGATAAATTCAAAACCTTAGTAAGGGGAATTGTAGATGAAATATAGAAAGCTTGTATATACCTTCATTTTGTTTGCATTAGCTGGAGTTTGGGGTATTTTCAATATGAATACATCAAATATAGAAATAGTTCAAGCACCTGCGACAGTAAAACCTGTAGAAAATAATGAAATAAATCAAATAAAAACTCAAGAAAATTTGACAACTACGACTAAAAGTACTATAATAAATATAAATACAGCAACAAAAACAGAACTAGATACATTATATAAAATAGGTCCAAAAATTGCAGACAAAATAATAGAATACAGAGAAAAAAATGGTAAGTTTAAAAGTAAAGAAGACATTATGAATGTAAAAGGAATAGGTGAAAAAACATTCGAAAAGATAAAAGACTCAATATGTTTGGGGAACTAGAAATTAGAGTATGTAAATTAATTAAGGGGGTTGATAATTTGGCACATAGAATTTTGGTAGTTGATGATGAAAAACTGATTGTGAAGGGTATAAAGTTTAGCCTAGAACAAGAAGGGATGCAAATAGATGCAGCATACGACGGAGAAGAGGCATTGAATCTGGCGAAAGAAACTGATTATGATCTTATAGTTTTAGATGTTATGTTGCCTAAAAAAGATGGTTTAGAGGTTTGCCAGAGTGTCAGAGAGTTTTCTAAAGTTCCTATTCTTATGCTTACTGCTAAAGGTGAAGATATGGACAAAATAATGGGATTAGAATATGGTGCTGATGATTATATGACTAAACCATTTAACATATTAGAGCTTAAAGCTAGAATAAAGGCAATACTTAGACGCCTATCTTATAAAGAGCCAGAAGAAAATAAAAACAAGATAAAGATAAGAGACATGGAAATAGATTTAAGCAGCAGAAGAGTTATAGTAAATGGTAAAGAAATAGGTTTAACAGCTAAAGAATATGACATACTAGAACTATTACTAAATAATCCTAATAAGATATATAGTCGAGAAAATCTATTAAACACTGTATGGGGTTATGATTACCCAGGAGATTTTAGAACAGTAGATGTTCATGTTAGAAGACTACGAGAAAAAATAGAAAAAATCCCAAGTGAGCCTGAATATATATTTACTAAATGGGGAGTTGGTTACTATTTTAAAGATTGAAAAATTAAATGAAAAAATGAAGTGGATACATAGTCTTAGAACAAAGCTTCTATACATATATCTAGGAATAAGCTTAATCTCTTTTATAATTTTTTCTACCATAATATACAAAGGACTTGAAAATTCTCTTACAAACCAAATGCAAGGCGAATTACTTAGAGAAATACAAGAAAAATTTATAATAATGGTCTTAGTTACAGGCAGTATAACAGTAATATTTATAATAATTATTTCCGGAATAATCATGAATCCTATAAAACAGATGTTAAAGGTTATTGAAAAAATGACTGAAGGGAGGTTTGATCAAAAAATTAAAGTTAGAGGTCATGATGAATTATCTGAATTAAGTATGGCCTTTAATCAAATGAGTGCTAAACTACAGAAAGTAGATGCAAGTAGACAAGAGTTTGTAGCAAATGTGTCTCATGAATTAAAAACACCTCTTAGCTCTATGAAGGTCTTAATAGAATCATTATTGTTTCAGGAAAATGTACCTGAGGAGACTTATAAAGAATTTCTAGCAGATACAAATTCGGAAATAGATAGGTTAACGGTAATAATAAACAGTCTTTTAGTACTCGTTAAGCTTGATAGAAAAGTAGTGCCTATAAATGCAGAAATTACAAATATGAATGAACTTCTAGCAGATATAATAAAAAGACTAAAGCCACTTTCAAATAAAAGAAAAATCGAATTAGTATATGATGAAGAAAAGGAAGTAAATGCAGAAGTGGATGTAGTAAAGATAACACTTGCGTTAACTAATCTAATAGAGAATGGTATAAAATATAATAGAGATGAGGGATTAGTTAAGATAAAACTTGATTCTGATCATCAGAATGCATACATAAGTATCGAAGACAATGGTATAGGGATTCCAGAGGATGAGCAAAATAAAGTATTTGATAGGTTTTATCGTATAGATAAAACAAGAGATAGGGAAACAGGAGGCACAGGACTAGGTCTTTCTATAACTCAAAGAACAGTACTTTTGCATAACGGAAGCATAAAACTAACAAGTAAAGAAAATGAAGGGACGATGTTCGTAGTAAGATTACCATTAAAACAAGGAAAGTAAATAAATATAGAGTAATCTCGGAAAGTCAGACTAAAACGACACAAAAACCGAGTAAAAGTATAAATTAAAACTGAAAAAGCAGATGAAATTGTATACAG
>MGOW01000036.1:10347-15504 GCA_001797255.1 Clostridiales bacterium GWE2_32_10 | reverse complement strand
ACACACAGTCTTATTGTAGCTGCAGAGGGTTTTGGTAATAGTGAGCGTATTGCGAAAATGATAGAAGCAAGAACAGGCATAGGAACAAGGTCGACAGTTCTTGGGTACTTGCAAAGAGGTGGAAGTCCTACAGCTGTTGACAGAGTGCATGCTACCATGATGGGTGTAAAAGCAGTAGAGGTACTGCTTGAAGGTAAGAAAAATAGAATAATAAATTATAGAGATGGGAAATATATAGATGATGATATAATAGAATCAAATAGAATGACAAAAACGATAGATGAGAAGATGTATCAGATTTCAAAAATAGTGGGGTGAGTTAATGTATGAGATAGGGAAAACATATCACGGATTTACATTAAAAGAAGAAAGAGAAGTAAAGGATATAAGCTCGATATGCAGGCTTTTTGAACACGAGAAAACAGGTGCAAGACTGCTTTATGTATCTAACAATGATGAAAACAAGGTGTTTGCGATAGGTTTTAGAACTCCACCAGAAAATGATACAGGAGTGCCACACATATTAGAGCACTCTGTTTTATGTGGTTCTAGGAAATTCCCTAGTAAAGAGCCATTTGTTGCTCTACTTAAAAGCTCACAAAATACGTTTTTAAATGCAGCTACTTATACAGATAAAACATTATATCCTGTTGCAAGTATGAACGATAAAGATTTAGAAAATCTTATGGATGTTTATTTGGATGCGGTTTTTTATCCTAATATATATAACAAAAAAGAAATATTTATGCAAGAAGGTTGGCATTATGAACTCAAAAAACCAGAGGACGAGCTTAAATATAAAGGTGTAGTTTATAATGAGATGAAGGGTATACTTTCATCTCCAGAAACTATTCTTGCGATGAAAAGTTTTAATTATCTATATCCTAATACCTGCTATAAGTTTGAAGCTGGTGGGGAACCAGAAAAAATAGTAGACCTTAGCTATGAGGAGTTTTTGAATTTCCATAGGAGATATTACCACCCATCTAATAGTTATATATATTTTTATGGAAATGGAGATATAGAGGCACATTTGAGATTTATTAATAATCAGTATCTAAATAATTTCGAAAAGGCAGAAATAGATTCTAGCATAAAACTAGAGCAGAGCTTTGACGCTATTCGTGAATATGAGTTTAACTATCCAATAAGCAGTGAAGATGATGATAAACACAAATCATATTTTGCAGTAAGTTTTGCAGTAGGAAATGCATTAAATAGAGAACTGGGGGTAGCTATAGAAATATTGGGTGAAGTGCTTATGGGAAATAATACATCTCCACTAAAGAAGATATTACTAGAATCTAAAATAGCAAAAAACTTCTATATGGATGCGGCTTCTGACCCTACCTTGCAACCAAGTATAAATGTGGTTGCATTTGAAGCTGATATTGACACAAAAGATGAATTTAAGAATATTATTTTTGATACGCTTTCTAGAATAGTAGATGAAAAGATAGATAAAGAGTTGATAGAAGGGGCTATAAATAAAAAAGAATTCATATTACGAGAAGCGAATTCAGGAAAATCACCCAAGGGACTCATTTATCTAGATGAAGCATTTAAAACCTGGTTATACGATGGAAATCCGATAGATGTGTTTGAATATAGTAAATACTTAGATATATTAAAAAATAAAATGAATAATGGATATTTTGAAAATATAATAAAAACTTATATATTAGAAAACACGCATTCGGTTTTTGTAGTACTCAAACCTGAAAAGGGATTATCAGAAGAAAAGATAAAAGCTGAAAAACAAAGGTTAAACAAAATCAAGCAAACAATGTCTAAAGAGCAAGTAGATGAAATAATAAAGGGCACAAATAAGCTTATAGAGCTTCAAGAAAAAGAAGATAGCAAAGAAGAGTTAGAACAAATACCACGGCTAAAGCTAAGTGATATAAAAAGAGAAAATACGTGGATTGATCTAGAAGATAGAGAAATAGGCGGAGTGAGAACTATATATTATGGTGATAAAACCAACAAAATTATGTATATAACTCTAAACTTTGATCTTAAAACTGTGGATAAAGAGCTATTAAAATACATTGCATTATTTAAAGTTGTATTAGGTGAGTTAAATACAAAAAACTTTAGTAGTGATGAGCTTGCTAAACAGATTGATAAAAACATAGGTAGGTTCAGGATTACGACGAGAAATGTCATTAACTACAACAATAACAAGGAATATGAACCACAGCTTATTGTATCGACAAAAGGGCTTGCGTCAAAAACTAAAGAAATGGTAGAAATCGTAAATGAAATAATTCAAAATACTATATTTGATCAAGATAATAAAATACATGAAATAATAAAAATGCTAAGAGCAAACATGAAAAGTGCAATAACTTATAATGGACAGGAAGTCGCAATAGACAAGCTTATGGCATCATTTATGGAAGTGGCGAGATATAATGAATGTATTTCTGGATTAGAATCATATAATTTTTTAATAGAAATGGATGAAAAATTTGATGATTATAAACAGGAAATAAAAACGAGTTTACAGAAACTAAAGCAAATTATATTCAACAAAAAATACATGTCAATGCTTGTAGTCTGTGAAGACGAGGATTATGCTGCATTTGAAGAAAACATAAGCATATTATTAGATAATATAGAAACAAAAGAAATAGAAAAGCAGAAATATGAGTTTGAACTAAAGAAAGAAAAGCTAGGACTAGCCACTCAATCAGATGTACAATTTGTGGCTAAGGGTTATGACTACAGCAAGCTAGGATACGCATATTCTGGAAAACATATATTGCTTAAAAAGATATTAGGATATGAATATTTATGGAACGAGGTACGTGTAAAAGGCGGAGCCTACGGAAGTGCTGCACTAGGCAGTGCCTTTGGGAACTTTGTAATAGTGTCATGGAATGACCCAAATCTGAAAGAAACCCTAGATATATATGACAACACCCACAAATATCTAGAAAGCATGAAACTAGATGCAAGTGATATAGAAAAATATATTATAAGCACAATAGGGGATCTTGATATACCATTTGCTACACCATACCAAAAAGCATACAATATAGAAAATAAACTAGCAGCAGGTATAACGAGGGAGATAGACCAAAAAATCAGAAATGAAATACTGGAGACAACGGTTGAGGATATTAAAGGATTTGCTAAAATGATGAAAGATTTGATGAAGCAGGATTATATATGTGTTTTGGGAAATGAAAGTAAGATAAATGAGAATAAAGATTTGTTTGATAGGGTGGAACGTGTCAGGTGATAGTATACTGTGGAGGAATAAGATGCTAGGTATGTGCTTGGCATTTTTTGTTGGATGAAAATAGGTGGGAAAAAATAACAAAAATATTGACATTTTTTAGGAGTTAGTGTATAATGAGGGATATGTTTTAGTTGAAAGAATATAAAATGCAGAAAAGAGGGATAATTATGAGGAATGGAGATATGAAAAAACGGCGAGTACCAATTCAAGTACTTGATATGGCAGAAAAATTTGCTTCTATGTCTAGAAAATTGCTGGAGCAAAATTGTAATTTGCAATATATAGAACGTTGGATAGTAGAAAGAGGATATGCTGACAAAATAGCATTTAAGTTTGAGGGTACTGAATTTAGCAGAATATTACAAGAATTAGAGGTACAAATGCAAAATGAAAAAATAAAAAAAGATGTATTGAAAGAAGATATTAAGGATATAAGAAAAGAAGAGGGTAAAGAGAATGTAAAATTTCCAATAGTAACAATGATTAGTGAAACAAAAATAAAACCAAAAAAAGAAAGTTTTTTTAGAAATCTGATTAAAAAACCAGTGGTAAAACTTATGTTTGGTTTTATGGCTACTATTATTTTACTTCCAAGTATGCTTGGAGCGGTGCTGGATAAAATGATTAAGCCAGATTTAACAAATGTATCTAAAGATTCTGATGCTATAGTCTTGAAACTAGAAGAGGAAGATAAAATAAATTTTGATGAAAAGATAAATGAGGTACTGGAATCAAAGCAAGGTATTAAAAAAGTAGAACAGGATAGAAAAGAAAAGGAAAAACAAAGTAGAATACCTATCAAAGTTGTAGCACAAAAAACTAATATTAATCCACAACCGAGAGTTGTTGGAGTAGTGGTAAATCAGCCAGTACAAAATATTGAACATGAAAAGATGATAAAGAAAACTACTAAAAGCATAAGACATTCTTATTTAGATGAGCTAAAGAAGAATGAGGAACTACTAAGTCGGATAGAAACTCAAAAAGAATTAGATGAGGCAAGTAGGTATTTAGATAATAAGGAAAATGAACTTAAAAAACAAGGAAAGATAGTACATAGATTTAAATATTCTTTAGCGGTTGAAAACGGAAACAAAGAAAGTGAAACAAGTGATTTAACAAAAGACTTATAAATATACGTAAACTTGAGGTAGGGAACTTATAAAATTTAGATATATAAAGGGGAGAAAAAGCAAATTGAAGAAAAATGAAAAAAAGATGATGAAAAGAATAAAAAAGATAATAGAAAATGAAGAATATAAAGAAATAAAATGTGGAAAATTTAGAACAAATGGAAAAAAGCTATCAGCAAAAACGAAGATATTAGAGATAATAGGAAGTATAGGTTTTTTAGGTGCTATTATACTTGGAAATGGATCAATAGAAAAAATTATGAATATTGATATAGCAACAATGATTGTGGGACTTGCTACATCATCAGCTATAACAATGATAGGGGCAATTATTAATCATGAGTATTTGGATAAAAATGATAATAAATGTAGAATAAGAAAAGAACAAGAATATGGCGAATTAATAAACATCAAAGAAAAACAAATAAGTCAAGAAAATGGAATTAACAAAGTAGTGGGGTGGATGAAAAGAAATAAGATTATTTCAGCACTAGGCACGTTACAAACATTAACTGTAGCAGGAGTAGCACTTGCATTAGCTTATGGTCATCCGATGTCAAATAAAACGGTTGAACCTGAAAAATTTCAAAACCCTTATAAGACTGCAATAACCCACCAAAAAAATACAGAAGTAGGGGAAGAAAAAGTAATAGATGAGAAACCCAAAATAGAAATAACTAAAAAAATTCAGAAGCATGTTAATACGCCAACGAAACAATATAATTCAGTAGTAAGCAGCGTATATAGTATAGAAGAAAATAAAATTTCAGTGAC
>MGOW01000036.1:0-10263 GCA_001797255.1 Clostridiales bacterium GWE2_32_10 | reverse complement strand
TGTATTATCTACTCCGAAAGAAGCCATAGAGAAGTATAGAGCTGTAGGAGAATATATAAAAGAATATAGAGCAAACGTGCAATTATAGTATTTTATAAAATATAGTTAAAAGCATACAAAGTCAGAAGATTTGCATGCTTTTTTGTTACAGTTATAATAGATTTGGTAAGATGTAATAACAAATTTTAACATAAAAATAAAAAAAGTGGGAAAAAATTACAAAAAAAGTATTGACATTTTTTGGGAGATAGGGTATAATGGGTGTATGTTAAATTATGTAAGATAAATTTTATTGAAGGGGAGAGGATTGATTATGAAAACCTATGAGAAATTAATAAACTCAGGAATGTACCCAGAAGAAGATATATTAAAAATTATAGAGGTGGATCCTGATTTAAGTAGTGATGAGAAGAATATATTAGCAGGATTGATTGATGAAAATAAGAAAGAACGTGAAACTGCAAAAAGAGAAGCAAATTCTTTATTAAAGTTTGAGCGGACCGTAAACAAGGTTAACGATAATTTTTATGAATTAGATTCTGAAGAAATAGATGTAGCTATTTCAGATATAATAAATATCGCTGGAACATTAGACGATAAGGATAAAAGTTTTACAAACAAGCTTTTAAGTGATTATGATAGTGAGCCACTTGGAAATGCACTAAAGATTGAAATAATGAAGAGAGAACTAGAAGAAATGAAAAAAGAGCATGAGAGAACTAAAGGCATCGTAATAGGTATAAAAGTAAAAAATAAAGAACAAGAATTTGCAGAAGCAATAGAAAAAGCGACGATTGATAAAGAAATAGATGAAAAAATATTTGATGAAGCTACAGAAGTTTTAAAAAATCTTAAAGTAACAGGAAAAGAATTAGAGTTTGATGAATGGTTTAAAAGTTTAGCAGAATTAACTGGTAAAGATGAAAAAGCGATTGGAAGGTTAAGAAAAAGATTTGATGTAATGGTTGAAGAAGAGGAAAAATTTAGAGTAGCAGTAGCTGAAAATCAAAAAAGATATGAAACAGCCGTAAAAGATATGAAAGAACAATGGTCTAAAGGAAATAGAAAAGATTTTATTGGATGGGTTGAGCATTTAATGGCTGAAAATAAATTAACTCCAATGCATATTAAAATGCTATACGATGAGCACATAGAAACAATGCCAGATCTAGTAAAATTGAAACCAGAGTTTAATGTTGCAGTAAAAGATATACAAAAACAATGGGATAAAGGTGATAGAAATCATTTTGATGGTTGGGTTGAAGGTATAGTTAGAGATAGTAATTTAGATGGAAGTGGAATAGATGTATTATACCAAAACTTACGTGAATTAACTCCAAATATAAAACTAATGGATATAGATGAATTGAAGAAATCAGTATTAAATATAGAAGAAGATAAGAAATCAGTATTGAATATAGAAGAAATACAAAAAGAGGAAGCAAAAGAAGAAGTTAAGGAAGGATTTTGGAACAGCATAAAAACAGCACCTAAAAAAGCAATAGATTGGGTAAAAAATACTAAAGTAGCAAAATGGATAAGTGAGAATAAAATAGCAGCAGGAACAGTCGGAATAGGAGTTATAGCATTAGCAGTATCTTATTTGCATCCAATACATTCAAATAAAGTCGATACAAAAAATCTTAATCTAAAGTCAAATGAAACATCAGTAACTCAAAGTATACAAGATACTTCAAAAGAAAATAATCAAAGTAAAGGGCAAACGGTAAATGATACAAAAGAAGTAACAACTCCAGCAGTACAAAATGCTAAAAAAGTAGATACAAAAGCAATAACAAAAGCAGTTAATGAATTTGCTAAACAAGAGAACGTAAAAAAACAAAGTGTGTTTTCAAGTGTATATAAAGCACCAGAAGCAGTGGTAACGAATTATGATGTATCAATAGTGCCAGCAAATCAAAACTCAGTTCAAGAAGATGGATACGCTAAAGATAAATTAGCAAATGCACAGTCTATAGAAATACAGCAACCAAATGTTCCATATCAAGAATCAAGGTATATTGACGAAAAAACAGGTGATAAGGTAGTAAAAAAATGGGATATTGTAAATGGTAAAGCAGTATTAGTAATGACAGAAGTATATGATGCAAAAACTGGAGAATTAAGAACAGCAACGTATGAAAAACCAGAACTAGCCAGTATGTATAGAGAAAAAGTATATAATGAAAACAAAGCAATGGGAGAAGAGCAAGCTGTAGATGATAATGCTTGGTTATTAACAGGAAATAAAGAAAATGCTAAACAAGAAATGGAAGATGCTTCAAATATAATTGATAATTATGATAACAGTGGAGTAGGTAAAAAGGCAACAAAATTACCAGATAAAAGAATTGACTTTGTACCAATAATATTACCTAACGGTGATCTTGCATATGATGCATACATGATAAATAAAGAATCAGTTAAAAAAATAGAAACGATACCAGCCAAGAAAACAACCGTGTCAAAAGATTCAGGAATAGGACTATAAAAAACCTCGTAAGAGGTTTTTGTTTTTCACCACCAAAAAATATTTATTAAAATTCCTTTACAAATATTGCAAAAAAGTAATATAAAGAGTATAATTATACCAACAAAGTAAAAAGTATAAACTAAGAGGTGAGAGTTATGGCTGGTCCTAAGTATAAATTGACTGTTAATGAATCGGAAAATGTGGAAAATGCGTATTTTAAAATGCCTACGATAACTGTTGAGGAAATATATGAAGAAGAAGTAAAAGAAAAAAAATATTCAGAAGATTTATCGGCAGATAATAATGCATTTTCTGACTCTGGGGATGCTAGGAAGAAGGAACTAGATAGGATAAAGAAGTGGATAGAGGATAGAAGGAAAACTATGGAGGCTAATAAAGATGATGGATCTAAAGAGGCTAATGAGTCAGAAAAAACTCATGGAGATGAAAAAAATGAGAATGTACATGAGAACGTTCAGAAAAAGAAGAAGGATTTGGATGAGCAGCGGAAGATGGTGGATGAAAAACGCAAAAAGGTAGAAGAGATGATTGCAAAGATGAAAGCGTCGGCTGGTAAAGAAGATGATGAGGATACACAAGGATTTGACCAAGCACATATGTTAAGACGAAAGGTGCAAGAGAAGATAGAAATACTTAATCCTGAAAAAATAAAGGAAGAAGTAAAAAAAGAGTTTGAGGTATATGAAAAAAGAAAAGAAAATATAGATACAACAATAGAAGATGATATGAAAGAGGTCATAAGAGAGGTATCGGATACTAACTTAAAACCAGAAATGCAAAATAAATTGGTAAACGATTTGAGTGGATTGAAAATGATTAATAAAGGTGATGTACATAGTATATTTGAACAGTTAAATAAAATAAAAAATTAGGAATTTGTAAATACAGTGAAAAGGAGATGGAATTATGAGAATGTCACAAATGTTTTTTAATAGTTTAAGAGAAACGAAGGAAGATGACACAAAAAGCAATTATTTTTTAACAAAGGCAGGAATGATAAGGAGAAATTCGGCAGGAGTTTATTCTTTCATGCCTATAGGTTTTAAAGTGATGGAAAATATCACCAAGATAATACGAGAAGAGATGAATAAAGAGGGAGCAAATGAACTGCTTATGCCTTCTCTTATTGCTGAGGAGGTTTATGAAAAGGCGGGTAGGCTAGAGGCCTTTGGTGATGAAATATTTAAACTGAAGGATAGATCAGGCAAAAAATGTGTTCTTGGGCCTACACACGAGGAAATATTTACAGAGGCTGTTAGAGATAATGTAAAATCATATAAAGGATTGCCTATTAATTTATATCAATTTCAAACAAAGTATAGAGATGAAGCACGACCAAGATATGGATTGCTTAGAACTAAAGAGTTTATTATGAAAGATGCGTATTCTTTTGATCGTGATTATAAAGGCTTAGATAACTCATATAAAAAAATGTATGATGCATATTGTAGAATATTTACTAGATTTGAGATAGATTATGTTATAGTAAAATCAGATACAGGAGCAATGGGGGGGGTACTTTCGGAGGAATTTATGGCTCTAGCAGATGTAGGAGAAGATAAGGTTGTAACCTGTAGTAGTTGTGACTTCTCTGCAAATAGAGGGGTTGCGGAATGTAAGACTGTAGATGTAGTAAGTAATGAGGAAATAAAAGAATTAACAGAAATAGAAACACCCAATGTAGGTAAAATAAAAGACCTTATTGAGGAGTATGATTTTGATAATAAAAAACTAACAAAAACTCTAATATATAAAGCAGATGGGGAGTTTGTTTTAGTCATGGTAAGAGGAGATAGAGAAGTAAATGAGGTAAAGGTGCAAAAATGCTTGGGTGCGAAGATTATTGAACTTGCAACAGAGGAAGAAGTTATAAAACTAACAAATGCGAAAGTTGGCTTTGCAGGGCCAATAGGGCTAAAGATAAAAGTTATAGCTGATAATGAAGTAAAGAATATAAAGAACTTTTTAGTAGGTGCTAATAAAACAGATTATCACTATATAAATGTAAATTTTGACAGAGATTTCGAGGTTGATGAATTTTGTGATATTAGAAATATAACAGAGCAAGATGTTTGCCCAGTCTGTAGAGGTAAAATAAATTTTAGAAATGGTATAGAAGTAGGAAATACATTTAAACTAGGAACAAAATATAGCGAAGCTTTAGGATGTGTATTTACTGATGAGGATAATAAAGAAAAACCTATGGTAATGGGGTGCTATGGAATAGGTCTTGCTAGATGTATGGCAACTATCGTGGAGCAACATAATGACGAAAATGGTATTATCTGGCCAATGGAAGTGGCACCATATAAGGTTATCATTGTACCAGTGAGTACATCTGATGAAATACAAATGAAAGTAGCGAATAAGCTTTACGATGATCTTATCAGTCAAGGTTGTGAGGTACTAATAGATGATAGAAATGAGAGAGTAGGCGTTAAATTTAAAGATGCAGATTTGATAGGGATACCTATAAGAATAGCTGTAGGAAGAAAAGCAGGGGAAGGTATAGTTGAATATAAGATGAGGAATGAAAACGAAGTACAAGAATTAGAGGTGCAAGAGGCATTAGAGACAATAAAAAAGGTTTGCAATTAATTGCAAACCTTTTTTTAGTTCTGTCATTGCGAGCATCTTTTTGCGAAGCAATTTCGTTTTAGTTTTAAAAGAGAGATTGCTTCGTACCTCGCAATGACATACTTAAAGTTTAGTACACATTAACCTGTGTTGCACCATAGCTGTTTAAAATATTTTGTATGGCAGATGAATTTTCTTCATCAGCAGTAACAGATAAGAAAACTTTGCCTGATTTGATATCAGTTTCGTATTGTCTACTTTCATTCTCAGGTACCCCAAGGTCAATCAATGCACCTACTATTCCGCCTGTTACAGCACCAGATATAAGACCAGCAAGAGGACCAGCAGCAGCTATTACTCCTAAACCAGGAACAGCAAAGGTTCCAGCTCCGATGAGAAGTCCAGCAACTCCTCCTAATATACTTCCAGCAGTAACACCATCTGATATGTTGTCATTCGTTGCTCTGTTGCCTTTATCAGCGGTATTTGTATAACCTGTGTTGTCGGTTGTGTATTCACTTGGGTTTTTTGTTATTATAGATACGTTATCAAGGTTATAGCCCTCATTTCTAAGTTGGTAAGTAACATCCTCGGCATCTTTTCTAGTATTAAATACTCCTACGATAGTCTTTTTCATTATTATTCCTCCTATAAAAAATAGTTTTTGAAAATATTTCTTTTATATTTTTTACAGTAAAATAAATATTATACAATAAAGCTAAGAATTTTATAATATTTGTAAAAAAAGTTTAATAATTTTTACGTTTGCTATTGCATATTATTGAAAAATAAAATAAAATATAGGGTAGGGGTTATTAATTATAGATTAAAGATTGGTGGTATATTATTAGGATAGGAGAGGATTTAATGTTATGTAGAAAAATTTTATTTGTTTTGACTATAATTATGATGCTTAATTTTATATTTGTTGGGATGGTGGATGCTGAAGCTCAGATTAATGACGTGAAAACTTCTAATTTTGCATATGGATCCATTAGTAAGCTTATAAATCAAGGGATAATGTCTATAGATACTAAAGGAAATTTTTATCCTGAACAAAGTGTTAATAGGTTTGATTTATCAAGGTTTGTAGCAAAAATTTTAGGTTATGATGAAATTATTTTATCTAGTGCAAAAGAAGGAAAGCAGACAGAAATAAAGATAACTAATAAATATAAAAACCTTATAGATTTATATGAAAAGAAATTTAAAGATTGGGATAAAAATTCAAATATGCAAATAGCATTTCTTTTAGAAAAGGGGATATTAAAAGAGTTAGATTTGGCAAAGTTTGTTATAGAATACCCTACTGGAGAACAATCAATAAAAGTCATTACAAAACAAGAAATGGCTATTTGGATAGTGAGGATTATAGGAAAAGAAACTGTAGCGAGTACATATAAGACTGATTTTAAATTTGCAGATGATAGTCAGATAGATGACAAAAGTAAAGAATATGTGTACTATTTAAAGAGTATAGGGATATTCAATGGAGATGAAAAGAATAAATTTAATCCTAGAACTGTACTTAGAAAAGATATTCTTGCTGTATTGCTTGATAGAATTATTGAGACTAAAAATAATAATAGTCAAACGGTGACTACTACACCTATACTATCTACAACTCCAACTACAGTACCTACAGGTGTTGACAATAAGGTTAAACTATATAGTGGAGAAATAGAAACTTTGTATGACGATAACTATGCTGTGAAAATAAAGCAAAGTGGGGGAGTAAGCAAGATAGTAAATTTGAGTGAAAATGCTGTGGTAGTTAATCAAAATGAAAAAACACATATAAAGGATATGAAGCAAGGTAATATAGTTATTTGTGTTGAAAAAGGAAGTTATATAGAAAAGCTTTATGTAACCACTATAACTGATATAAATAGTACATATTACACACTGAAACAAGAATTAACAACTCAAGGAATTGAGATAGTAGAAGATACTGTTGTTCTAAATACAAACATGAATGGTGAGAGTTATGAAGTTTTAGGGACATTAAAGCAGATTTTAATAGCTGATGAAAATGAAGTAATAATAGAAGATAGTAATCGAAAAAAGACTCTTTATAGATTAAGAAGTAGTAGTGAAATAACTTTGGAAAATAAAAAATGTACTATATACGACTTAAGACTAGGTCAAAAGGTAGAGGCTACAATTAGTGGAGTGAATGTTTCTAAACTTATGATAATAAGTAGTGAGTAATTTTTAAACAGAATTTTTTAAACTTATGAGGTGAATGCGTTGAATAAAAAATTAAAATATATAGGAATTATTATTAGTATATTAGTATTAATAATAATAATAGTACTTAACCTGAATAACGGTATTAAGACGTTAGAACTTAAAAATGTTATTAAACGTTCAGATATAGAGACAATAGGCACAAAATATTTTTGTTTGGGTGCGAATATCTTTACATGCACAAATGAAGATATAAGGTTAACTAATATAGATAGTAATAAGATTTTGTGGAGTGAAAAGATAAATCTTATAAATATAATATATAAAAAGGTAGATAACAAATTTGCCGTTGCTTCAAAGTATGGGTATCAGATATATGTGTTCAATGAAAAGGGCAAGCAAATAGTTTTCAATATAGGCAAGCCAATAGTTGATTTTACTATGAATAAAAAAGGATATATAGCTGCTATACAGGAAGATGAAAATAGAAATATAATAACAGTTTATAGTGATAAAGGAAAAAAAATTATTGAGCGAATTACGTATTCAGATAAATCTGGTAGAACTATGAGTTGTTCTTTGTCTGATGATAATAATTATTTAGCTATTGCTTATCTAAGGGCTGATGGTAGTGGTATAAACTCAGAGTTAGAATTTTTAAATATAAAATCTGAAGAACTTATAGATAATGTTTATGCAACTCAAAAATATAAAGATAGAATAATATATAATATAGCGTATCACAGTGGAAATGATTTATTTGCTTTATCAGATAAAGAAATATTTAATATTAATATTTTAAAAAATATAGTAAAGCAAGAAGTCTTAGAAAATAATCTAGATAATGTTTTCTTAGATGAGTCAGCAAATAAATTTATTGCACTTAAAGCAAATAAACAATCTAATAAACAAAGAAATTTAGTAATTTATGATACTAAAACATTAAAGGTTAATAGTATAGAATTAAAAGAAGATGTAACTTATTTAAAATACGATAAAGGTAATATAATGGTTAACCAAAAAAATATGCTATACTGTTTTAATTTAAGTGGGAATAACATTTGGAAAATAAAAATGCCACAAAATTTCAGCGATATATTAACAGTAAATAAAAGTAAAATAGTAGTAATATCAGGTAATAAGAATAGTGTATACGAGATTAGATAACAAAGTACAAATGATTTTGCTAAGCTTTGTACTTTGAAAAGAAGGGGGAATGTAGTAATGGAATTTAGTCTAAATTGGGCGGATTTGGCTGTGGTTTTAATAATACTTATTAGTTGTATTCTTGAGTATAGAAAGGGATTTATAAAGTCGGTATTTAAAACATTTTCTTTTGTTATCTCAATATTTGTAAGTTGGACAATTCATCCCTATGTGACAGCGATACTTAAAAATTCGTTTGTAAATACATGGGTAGAGAACGGTATAAGGGGACATATATTTAAAGAGACTATAGACGGAGAATTGATAAATAAAACGCAACAAGCAGAAGTGATAGATAAACTTAATATACCTGATTTTTTTAAAGATATGTTAAAGAGTAATGATTCTATCGTTAATAATAATTTTTTAAATTTTTCAGAGTTTAAGGAAAGTATAATAAATTTTATAACGAATATTTGTATAGGAGTTATTGCGATATTAGTAGTTATAATAGTTACTATGATAATTTTAAAAATAGCTTCTAACTCGTTAGATTTAATATCTAAACTACCGGTTTTAAATGAAGTGAATAAATCTTTTGGACTTTTACTAGGGTTTATATTAGGAGTTATAGAGGTGTGGATAGGATATATGGTTATAACATTTATACTTATTACAAATTCAAATGTGCAGAGTGTATTTACTGAGATAGAGGGTTCAACAGTAGCAAAGTTTTTATACGAAAATAATTTATTAAATTACATAATTGCAGGAATTTTTGGAAAATGAAATAATTGGGCATTGTGAATTTAATACAGGGGGGATAAAAAGTGGGGATAAATTATATTATATGTGATGATCAACAATCGGCCATTAATATTGTAACAGGAAATCTAAATAAGATAATAAGTAGTAACAATCTGCCTGGAAAAATAGTACTTGCAACTAAAAATGCAAATGAGGTTATAAAATATGCAAAGGATTATGAGTCAGACACCTATGATATCAATGTGTATTTACTAGATGTTGATTTGAATGCAAATAGAAATGGACTTGAATTAGCTAAACAGGTGAGAAAGATGGATCCTCTTGCCTATATAATATTTGTTACTGCTCATCTAGAATATGGAATGCTAGTATTTAAATATAAACTACGAGCATATGAATACCTTTTAAAACCTGTTGATTACTCAGATTTTAGACGGTGCATTATTACTCTCAACGAAGATTATCTGAAACTATTAAATTCTATCGAAAACAATAAGCAATCTTTTTTAAATGTTATATCTGGGTATAGAGAGTATAAAGTGAATACTAATGATATATTATATATAGAGGCTAAGGGGCCAAAAGCAATAATACATACTATTAATAATAACTTAGAGACATATATGGGTTTAGGAACTATAGAGGAACTTTTAAATAGTACAAAAGTAAACTTTTATAGAATACATAAGACATTCATAGTAAATATCTTACATATAGAACAGGTTAACTTTTCTCAACAATATGTGAAGATGATAAACGGTGATATATGTATTATATCAAGAAATAGAAAGAATGAGTTTAAGCAAGTATTAAATAATGTAAATTTGAAAGTGAGTTATAATGGATGAAGGTAATTACCACAAATAAAAAAATTCAAGTATAAACTTGAATTTTTTGTTTATTTAATATAAAATATGTGGTATAATGAAATAAATAACAAAATACAAATAACAACACAAGAATATTTTGAACTTTGAATCCAGGGGGATGGGGTTATGAATAGAAAACTAGTTGTGATGGTACTAATAATACTAAATCTAAGTGCAAACACTTCTTTTGCAGTAGTTGGGGATTTTGATGAGACTATA
>MGOW01000035.1:10602-12160 GCA_001797255.1 Clostridiales bacterium GWE2_32_10 | reverse complement strand
AAATCAAAAGAAAGATAATTTTTCGGTAGGAGAATTTTAAGGTACTTTAGTACCATACCAACCTGTCGGCTTTTAGCCGACTGTGGTTGAGTTATATTTGTAGTTACAACATTTGTAGCGTGTAGTGACGAGAAGAATTTGGAATTAACGACTAAAAAAGCAGAAAGGGTACAAATTACTGATGGTATTAATGATAAAAAAGAAAATGAAATGAATAGCGGTGGAGTTTCAAGTGAAACGGAACTTATACCTAAGGGTTATAAAAAGATAATGGATGCGAGTGGTGACTTGAATAAGGATGGAAACGATGATGTAGCCATTATAGTAGAGGAATTAAAAACTACACAAGATGCACCTAAACGTATGTTAATTCTAGCCTTCAAAAATAAAAATGATTTATATGAAACATCAGCAAAGTTAGAAAATGCAATATTAAAATCAAATGAAGGTGGTGTTTGTGGAGATCCTCTTAGTGGGATAGCAATAGATAAAGGCTCTGTTGTGTTAAGTTTTTATGGTGGAAGTATTGAAAGATGGGGAAATACGTATAGATTTAGATTCCAAGATAATGGTTGGTATATGATAGGTGCAACAGAGGAAGTAATAAATATTAACACTAATGCTGGAATAAACAAAGATTATAACTTAATAACTGGCAAGGGTATAAAAACTGAAACAACTGAGAAAGGCAAAAAAACAAAAGTAGGTGTTAAATCTGAAAACAAGAAGCTTATAAACATTAAAGAGTTTATACCAGATGGAACTATAATTGATACTCTAACTGATAAATCAAAGGTAAGTACTACTCAATCTGCATGGGAAGGTACATGGCAAGAAAAAGTTGATAATATAAAACAGGAGTTATTTGGAGCATCAACAGTAACTATAGAAAACGATTCAAATAGTACTTTGAATTTTACTATAGATACACAATCTGGGCTTAATTTTGATAGTATGGAAGGAATCGCAAATATAAAAGGTAATGAGGCTGTATATAAAGATACTAGTGGCATTGAGGTGAAATTTATACTAGAAAATGATGGAATAAGGGTAGAATCTAATCAAAAGGCAGAAAAAAGCATTATGAGAGGACATTTAGAAGGATATTATACAAAGAACCAACCAAAATTAGATTATAATAAAATATCATTGATTGAATTAGGGGTAGTAGATACTAAGGAACAGGAAAAAATATTTAGAAGTTTGGTAGGAATTAATTTAGAAAATATGATATCATACATGCATATGTTTTATGAATTGGAAAACAAAGATGATTTTGAAGCAAATGTTAAAGAATTTTGGACAAGTGGAATAGGTACTGGATTTGTTATTATGACTACACCAGATAACAAAATGTACATATCATTTTTGAAATCTAAATATTTTACTAATGATGAAAGATACAAAAATATTATGCCAGAGACTATAAAAAAGTGGGTCAATTCAAAGGAAGATTGATTTTAAGTGGTAGTTTTAACGTAGGATGTGCATCCGGAGAAGATAGGTCGGTAAAAAATATTATGCAAAGAATGACATTAATAACACCCTATATTTACCC
>MGOW01000035.1:320-10539 GCA_001797255.1 Clostridiales bacterium GWE2_32_10 | reverse complement strand
CTTATTATCTTTAGTATTGTGTGGGGCATAGTAAGCAATCACCACATAAAAAAAAGAGTTCGAAAGAACTCTTTTTTTTATGCTTTAAATCTAAGCTTGGATGGTTTTTGCACAGTTTCCAGAAAGTATACAATGAAATAAATGTGGTTTTGTTGTATAATGTAATAAAGGTGTAATAATTTAAGACAAAGGAGACAAAGCTTATGAACCACAATAATTTGAAGTTACCTCTACTAAAGATAAAAGAAGTTGTATTATTTCCTAACATGCTTATACAATTTAACGCAGTTAAGGGAGAGTCTATAAAGGTTATAGATACAGCACTTGAAGGTGATGGTGAAATATTTGTAATCAATGAGGACGAAGAAAATAAAGATTCAGGCACTATTGCAAAAATAAAAGAATGTACAAAATTAAAAAATGAGACTCTAAGTGTAGTGATTGAAGGTATAAGCAGAGGAGAAATTGCCTCTATTCATAAGCTAAGTCAAGTGTTATATGCAGAAATATCTGAGAAGGAGTCTGTTTTAACGGATTCAAAAGAAGAACAGGTTTATAAAAGTAAAATATTAAGTTTAGTCGATGAGTATATGAAAATGAATAACAAAGTTTCAAAAGAACTCTTGCCGATAATCGAAAATATGAAAGATTTAGGGAAGGTTATTGATACAATAGCTATAAATCTGCCACTTAGTGAACATGATAGAAATAAAGTTTTAAAACAAAATCAAATAGAAAAAAGGTTGTTTGAAGTTGCGAAGATAATAAATAAAGAAATGAGTGCATTGAGTCTTGAAATTGAAATAAATGAAAAAGTAAAGCAAGATATACGAAGTGAGGAAAGAGAATTTTTACTAAGGAAGCAATTAAATAAAATAAGGGAAGAACTAGGCATAGACACTAATTTTGATGAAGATTCAGAAGAATACAGAAGAATAGTTACAGGAATGAAAATAGATGAAAACATAAAAATGCGGCTTATAAAGGAAATAAATAAATTGGAAAAATTAAAAAAAGACTATTTTGAAAGGGGGGTAATAAAAAGTTACATAGATACATTGCTTCAATTGCCGAGTAATGACAAAAAAAGGCAAGAACCTAATATTGATTATATATCAGAAAGACTTGATAAAGATCATTTTGGGTTGAAGGAATTAAAAGAGAGAATTTTAGAATATGCAGCAATAAATCAATATTCGCCTAAATCAGATAGCATGGTACTTTGCTTAGTAGGTCCTCCGGGGGTAGGGAAAACTTCGATAGCTATTAGTATTGCAAAAAGCCTACAAAGAAAATATGTTCGAATACCTCTTGGTGGTATGAAAGATGAAGCGGAGCTTAGAGGGCATAGAAGAACATACATAGGTGCAATGCCGGGTAAAATAATAAGTGCATTTATAGAAGCAGGAGAGGATGATCCTGTTATAATATTTGATGAGATAGATAAAGTGAGCAATAGCTTCAAAGGAGACCCATACTCTGTGCTTTTAGAGGTTTTTGACTATGAACAAAATAGTAAATTTAAAGATTATTATGTAGATGTAGAATATGATATATCAAATGCTTTATTTGTATGTACTGCAAACTCGCTTGAAAATGTACCTTCGCCTCTCATTGATAGGATGGAGATTGTTTATTTAGAAGGATATTCGGATTCAGAAAAATTTGAAATTGTGAAAAAACACTTAGTTGCTAACAGAAATGAGAAATATAATATAAAATCAGGCAAAATTATAATCAGCGATAATGCAATAAATAATATAATAAATGAGTTTACTAAAGAAGTAGGGATAAGAGAACTTGCAAGGGAAATAGATAAAATATATAGAAAATCAGTTAAACAAATTTCTACAAAAAAGCAAAAGACAGTCAAAATAACAAGTGCCAATTTGCATAATTATTTGGGTGAACCAATATATAAAGCAAAACCTGAGGTTTGTACAGAAATTGGTGAAGTTCTTGGGCTTGCTTGGACTGGATATGGTGGAAAAATATTAAAGGTGCAGGTGAATATATTAAATGGAGTAGGACAATTTAGATTTACAGGGAAGATAGGACAGGTTATGAATGAATCAGCAGTACTTGCATATACATACATAAGGGCAAATGCTAAAGAACTGGGTATAGATGAGGAGTTTTATAGGAATATGGACACACACATTCACATACCAGAAGGAGCAATAGCAAAAGATGGACCATCAGCAGGTATAACAGTTCTATGTGCCTTACTATCTGCACTCAAAGGAAAGAAAATAGACAGCAAACTTGCTATGACTGGCGAAATGACAATAAACGGCGAACTCCTTCCTGTAGGTGGGTTAAAAGAAAAGGTTATAGCAGCTATAAGAAATGGGATTAAAAAAGTAATAATACCTGAGGATAATAAGAAAGAAATGGAGAAATTGATGAAGGAGACAAAAGGGAAGATTGAGTGTATATGTGTAAAAAATGTTTCTGAGGTTTTAGAGATAGTTTTTGAAAAGTAAAAAATCAGTTTAGTGAAAAAGTAATTTTTTCTTGATTTTATAAGTTGGGTATAGTATAATAGATACATACTTATAGATAAAGTAAAAAAATGGTGAAAGATGAAACAATAAGTTTTAACTAAAATCCCCTGTACAGGGGATTTTGGCTTAGTTAAGTATATATTATTAAAAAATTAGGAGGAATGATTAATGTCATTACAATTAGTTAGGGAAAATTTGAATATGTTAGATGATACTATAAAAAAGTTGATAGTACTTAGGATGTCTATTATACCGATAGTTGCAGAAATAAAATTGAGAGATAACCTACCTATATTTCAGCCAGAGAGAGAAGAACAGATGTTTGATGAAATGGAGAAATTTTGCGAGGATAATGGGATAGACAGAGAAGTTGTGAGGAAGGTATATGAGGCGATTATAGAAAATGCAAGAAAAATCCAATATGATATGGAAAAAGATATACCGCCATATAATCTAAAAATTGAAATATCAGAAAATAAGGAGCAGGAATTAGATAATGCATTTAAAACATTAGAAGAAATAATTAAAAACGATATTGCTAATGTTTTTAAAAAATTTAACAATATAGTTGAAGATGATGAGACGAACGCCAAAAATATTGTGGAATTAGCCACGTATTATTATAAAAATAAGATATTAAAGTAAAATTATTAAAATAATTAACAAATTGCTTGAAATTTCAAATGATATTAGATATAATATAAATTAAGCAAATCATATTTATAATAACTGTAAATTATTTCAGGGGGTGGGTTTAAAAATGGCTGAGAAGATTTTTGACAAAGAGAAACTAAAAAAAGGAATTATTGAAAATGTAAAATACTTATCAAAAAAGACAATAGAACATGCAAAAGGGGAAGAAATATATAATGCAATAGCTTTTACCATAAGAGAAGAAATAATGGAGCGTTGGATAAAAGCTCATCAAGAATATCAAAGTAGAAATGTTAAATATTTATATTATTTATCGATGGAGTTTTTGCTAGGTAGAGCACTAGGAAATAATCTTATAAACCTAACATTGATGGATGAAATACAAGAGGTTTTAGAAGAGTTACATATTGACTATAATGAAATAGAAGAACAAGAAAAAGATGCAGGTCTTGGTAATGGTGGACTAGGAAGGCTCGCAGCATGCTTTATTGATTCTTTAGCTACACTTGAATATCCAGCATATGGTTGTGGAATACGCTATAAATATGGGATATTTGAACAAAAAATAGAAAATGGATATCAAGTTGAATACCCAGATATGTGGCTAGAAAAAGGCAATCCGTGGGAAGTAAAGAGGTCAGAGTATGAAGTAGAGGTAAAATATGGTGGTAATGTAAGGGTTGTTAAGGATGAGGTGGGACGACTAAGATTTATACATGAAAATTATGATATAGTACGGGCTGTGCCGTATGATATACCGGTAATAGGTTATGATAGTTATATAGTAAATACATTACGACTATGGGATGCTGAACCTATGCATGAGTTAAACTTAAAATCCTTTGAAGAAGGTTTTTATCAAGAAGCTGTTTCAGAAAGAAACATGGCAGAAACTATTGTAGAAGTTCTATACCCCAATGATAATCATATTAGAGGTAAAGAATTAAGATTAAAACAACAATATTTTTTTGTTTCTGCTACATTGCAGGAAGCAATCAGAAAGTTTAAGGAAAGCAATCATAATTTGATGAATTTAAAAGAGAAGGTTGTATTTCAGTTAAACGATACACATCCAGCAGTTGCGGTAGCAGAGCTAATGAGAATTTTGATGGATCAGGAAGGTATGGAATGGGATGAAGCATGGAATATAACTAAGGCTGTATGTGCATATACAAACCATACAATACTTTCTGAGGCACTAGAAAAGTGGCCTGTTGATTTATTTAATAGATTACTACCAAGGATATATCAAATAATAGAAGAAATAAATAGAAGATTTTGTGCTGAATTAATGGAAAAATATAAAAAATCCCAACAAGAAATAAGGAGAATGGCTATAGTAGCCGATGGACAGGTTAAAATGGCTCATCTTGCTATAGTAGGAAGCTTTTCAGTTAATGGTGTTGCAGAGCTACACACGGAAATATTAAAGAAACAAGAGTTAAAAGATTTTTATGAGATATATAGAGATAAGTTTAATAACAAAACGAATGGAATAACTCAAAGAAGGTGGTTGCTTAAGAGTAATAAAGATCTATCAGACTTGATTAGAAGTAAAATAGGTGATGGATGGATAAAGAATTTATCAGAACTAAAACAGTTAGAGAATTTTGTAGATGATAAAGAATTTATCATAAAATTTATGGATATAAAGTTTGAAAATAAAGTAAAGCTAGCTAATTATATTAAGAAAGTATTAGATATAGAGGTTAATCCTAGTTCTATATTTGATGTTCATGTTAAACGTCTTCACGAATATAAAAGACAATTGCTAAATATATTACATATATTATATTTATATAATAAGGTGAGAATGCATCCGGAAATAGATATAGTTTCAAGGACATTTATATTTGCTGCAAAGGCAGCACCAGGGTATCATAGGGCAAAGTTGATTATAAAGCTAATAAATGATATAGCTGATATGATAAATAATGATGATACTATAAATAATAAAATAAAAGTGGTTTTCTTAGAAAATTATAGTGTTTCACTTGCTGAAAAGATATTTCCAGCATCAGATGTAAGTGAGCAAATTTCTACGGCAGGAAAAGAAGCATCAGGTACTGGAAATATGAAGTTTATGTTGAATGGTGCAATAACTTTAGGTACATTAGATGGTGCAAATATAGAAATAAAAGAAGAAGTTGGGGACGAAAATATATTTATATTTGGGCTTACAGCAGATGAGATAACAGGACTTAGAAATAGTGGAGCATACGATCCTTGGTTTATATATAATACAAATCAAGATTTGAGAATGGTTCTTACAAGATTAATAGATGGCTCTATAAATGAAGATGTCAATTTATATAAAGATATATACGAAGCTTTACTGAATGGAAATGGAACACCAGCTGACGAATACTTTGTATTAAAGGATTTTGAAAGCTATGTAAAAGTGCAAAAAAAGCTAGAAGAAGCTTATATGCAGCCGGAAAAATGGGCTAAGATGGCAATATTAAATGTAGCAAGAAGCGGAAAATTCTCAAGCGATAGGACTATAGAGGAGTATGTAAAAGAAATCTGGAAATTAGAGAAAGTAAATTAAACAACAAAATGGAGGCGGAATACACATGTATAATTATCAAGAAGATATGAAGGCAAAATTTAATGGTGTTGGGGCAAGGGTGGAGTTTGATAAAATAGTAAACGAAAGAAACTTAGATACTCTTAGAGATATACCAGATAAAGAAATAGTAACGCTTGTCTATAAACTAAGAAGTTCAACAGCAGAACAAATAATTAGAATAATAGGCAAAAATTTTAAAATATCAGAAAGTAAAATAAAAGAAAAAATAAAAAAAGTAGTGAATCTTAGATTGATTACAAGGTATAAACTAGAATATGAGATAAATGGTGTAAAAAAGGAAACTGATAATATATATATGTTAGATGTTAATGGTAAAAATCTCATAGAAGGTGAGGATTTACAAAAATTAGAATGGGATCAAAGAGATAATCTTTCTATAGGAACTCATCCTGAAATACACTTAAAGCATCTTATTACTAATAAGCTTATAGTAAAATATATAGAAGAGGCAAGCGCTTTCTACTCTTATGAAATAAAACCAAGATTGTATTTTAAACATACTGCTCAAAATGAATATATACGACCTGATGCACTTATAAATTTAGGTAGTGAAGAATATAAGGTTCACTTTGTGCTGTATACATTTAGAAGAAACCGAAAGTGGAAAGAGGAACTCTTAAAATTAATTCCACATTTTGAAAATATGTATAAAGATTTTACTGCAACAGTAAAACTAATGCAGGAACCATTAATGATGTTTATATGTGAGGATGAAGCTCAAGTTAAGGAAGTATGTGCTGAAATAGGTAGGACTAATATACCACTAAGTTATACAGTATATACATATGATACACTTATAGAGACTAAACCTCTCATAAAAAGTATAGCAATAGCAAAGAAAGAACAAAGTGGCAAATTCACATTAGAGTATCCTGAATTACAGGCACTGCTTTAATAATAAAACTAACGGAGGTATTATTGCATGATGTCAATAAAAAAATCAATATATATAGTTTTACTTTGGATAGGTCTAGCACTAGTTTTTAATATTGGTATATATATATATATGGGACCAGATAAAGCGCTAGAATTTTTAGGAGGATATATAATAGAGCAAAGTTTAAGTATTGATAATTTGTTCCTATTTTTACTTATATTTAGTAGCTTTGGGATACAGCCAATGTATCAAAAGAGGGTATTAAATTACGGAATAATCGGTGCATTTCTACTTCGTCTTGTATTTATAATGGTAGGAGTAGTAATGATAGAGAAGTTTCATTGGATTTTATATGTATTTGGAGGAATATTAGTATTTAGTGGAATAAAGATGGCACTTGAAAAAGAAGAAGGAGATAAGAAAAAGGATTTTAATAATAGTTTTATAATTAAAATGTTAAAGAAAATTATGCCGGTATCTGATAAGCTTGAAGATGAAAAGTTTTTTGTTAAAAAGAACAATATACTGTATGCAACTCCTTTGCTTGCAGTATTACTTGTTATAGAAGCGTCTGACGTAGTATTTGCGATAGACTCAATACCTGCAATATTTTCAATTACAACAGATACATTCATAATATACACTTCAAATATATTTGCAATAATGACACTTAGAAGTATGTATATAGTTCTAGAGAGAATACATAATTTATTTAGATATGTTAAATATGGTGTTGCAGTAATATTAGCATTTACAGGAGTTAAATTATTATTACTTATGGTTCCGTTTGAGATTTCAACAATACTATCAGTATCAATAATACTTACAATCCTAATAATAAGCATAGTAGCATCACTAGTATTTAAAACAAAGGAAACGACAACAAAGCTTCCCCTTTGAGGGGATAGTGATGGGGGAGTAGTTTTTGATAATAGTAAGGAAAGGAAGTGGTGCACATGAATAAAAGACTGGTACCTATAGGAATAGATAGCTTTAAAGAAATAATAGAACAGGGATATTATTTTGTAGATAAATCAGAGCTACTAAAGGATATATTAACAAGAAAAGTAATACTAATAAATCGCCCAAGGCGATTTGGAAAGACCCTTAATTTGGACATGATAAGATACTTTTTTGACAATGGAGTAAGCACGTGTGATGATTTCAAAAGCCGGCAAGCAGGAAAAATAGAAGTAGATAATAGATGCCTATTTAAAGGGTTAAAGATAGAGCGGGATGAAGAAATAATGAAGCATCAGGGAAAATATCCAGTAATACAAATATCACTAAAAGAAATAAAAGAAAGTAACTGGGAAGACTGCTACGAAGGAATTAAAAAAATAATAAGTAAAATATATAATGAAAATATGTACTTTGATGAATATATGATAGACACAGAAAGAGAGGAGTATGACAGAATAAGGAAAGGCACAGCAAGCAAAGTAGAATACGAGCAATCACTAAAAAACATAATGGTGTACTTCTACAGATACTTCAAACAAAAAACAATCGTGTTAATAGACGAATACGACCAACCAATAATAGCAGGATATGTAAACGGATACTATGACAACGTAATAGAATTTATGAGAAACATGCTAAGTGCAGCACTGAAAACAAACGAAAAGCTAGAAAAAGGAATACTAACAGGAGTAGCAAGGGTAGCAAAAGAAAGCATATTCAGCGGTCTGAACAACCCAGATATAGACAGCATGCTAATACCGATAAACGATGACAAATTTGGATTTAGTGACGAGGAAGTAATTGAACTACTGAAATATTATGAAAAAGAAGATAGCTATGAAGCAGTAAAAGAATGGTACAATGGATACAACCTAAACAGAAAACAAATATACAACCCATGGAGTGTATTAAAATATATAAACGATAAAGAAAGCAGACTAATAAGCTACTGGGTAAACACAGGAAGTGACGAATTAATAAAAGTATTATTAAAAAGCAACCTACAAAAAATAATAAACAACCTAAACAAAATAATAAAAGGAGAAGAAGCAATAAAAGTAGTAAACGAAGCAGTAAACTTCAACAACCTAAACACAGACGAAGACAGCATCTGGAGTCTGATGATACAAAGTGGATACCTAAAAGTAGGCAACCCAGAAGAAATAGGAAAAGATTTAAACGGGAATGGAATAATCAAAGTAAAACTAGAAATACCAAACAGAGAAATAAAAGGATCATACGAAAGCATGATAGAAACATGGGTAGCAGAAACAATAGGAAAAACAGAAATAGACGAAATGCTAAAAGAACTAACAAAAGGAAAAATAGAAAGATTTAAAAAAATGTTTACACAAATAATACTAGAAAACATGAGCATGTACGATGCAGCAGGAAAAGAAGCAGAAAAATACTACCATGTATTCTGTCTAGGACTATTTGTAAAACTTAAAGACAGCTATTACGTAAAAAGCGAACTAGAAACAGGACTAGGAAGAAGTGATGTAGTACTAATACCAAAAGACAACAAGAAACGAGGTATAATACTAGAATTCAAAAAAGCAGATAGCTATGAACCAGAAACAATAGAAGAAGCAGCAAAAGAAGCGATAAGTCAAATAGAAGAAAAGAAATATGAAACAGTACTAAAAGAACACGGAGTAGAGGAAATAGTAAAGTTGGGAATAGGATTCAAGGGTAAAGAATGTCACTTTGAACAAAACTAATTAATATGGGAGAATGGTTTAATATGAAGAAAGTTAAGCATATATAAAAATTAAGCAAATTCTTTTGCTTAATTTTTATATATGCTAGGAAAGGAGGGACTTTGTGGAGTATCTATATAAATATGAGAATACACAGAAGATTGTGAAAAAATATGATTTTGTATTTAAGAAAAAATATGGGCAAAATTTTTTGACAGATAAAAATATACTAGAACAAATAGTGAAAGGTGCAGAAATAAGTAAGGATGATGTAGTTCTTGAGATAGGACCAGGGATTGGTACACTTACGCAGCTACTTTCTGAGTCAGCAGGGTATGTAGTAACAATAGAAATAGATAAGGATTTGATAAAAATACTTAAAAATGATACATTAAAAGATTATAATAATGTAGAAGTAATAAATGGGGATATATTAAAAATGGATATATCGGAGATTGCGGTCAAATATGAGAGTAAGAAAATAAAAGTAGTTGCAAATTTGCCATACTACATAACCACACCAATAATAATGAAGCTACTCGAAAGTAATGCACCTATTGATAGTATAACAATCATGATACAAAAGGAAGTAGCAGAAAGACTTGTATCTAACCATTTAGATAAAGAATATGGGGCAATATCACTAGCAGTTCAATACCATTCAGAACCTACTATGATATGTCAAGTATCAAGATATGCATTTATACCAAGTCCTAATGTTGATTCGGCTGTCATAAACCTCAAAATACTTAAGGAAAAGAGAGTACAAGTTACCGAGGAAGAATTATTTTTCAAACTCATCAAAGTAGCATTTGGGCAAAGAAGAAAAACACTCTTAAACTGCATAAATAACCAAACCGCATACTTCAAAAACAAAGAAGAAATACTTAAGGTATTTGACAAACTAGGATTACCTCATGAC